>NZ_LVEG02000004.1:0-300000 GCF_001614315.2 Halofilum ochraceum | reverse complement strand
GCGCGATCCGCTGCCCTGGATGCGCGCGCACGGGATCCCCGCGATGGCCTACTGCCCGCTCGGCCAGGGTCGCCTGCTGAGACAGCGCGCCCTGCGCGATTTCGCCGAGCGCAACGGCATCACGCCCGCCCAGGCCGCACTCGCCTGGCTGCAGGCGCAGGACGACGTCATCGCCATCCCGAAGACGAGCAACCCCGACCGGCAGGCCGAGAACCGCGCCGCGGCCGAGGTGACGCTCGACCGGGAACAGCTTGCCGAGCTGGATCGGCTGTTTCCGCCGCCCGCGGCCAGCGGTCCATTGCCGATCGCCTGAAGCCATCCCCATCCGGGCTATTGGGGCCGCGGGCTCTTCGCCTGGCAATAACATTGCTGATGTTCTTTGATCGGGCGCTCAGCGTCAGAGTCACAACGCCCGACAGCGCGTATCCGCGGTGTTACTCTGTCCTCAGACTACCTGCAAAGAGGTGTAACCATGCAGACCAGTGCCCGCAATCGTTTCGATGGCCGTATCGCCGGCCTGCAGCAGGGTGCGGTTAACACGCTTGTCACCGTAGATATCGGCGAATCCGGGGCGATCGTGGCGAACATCACGAATGACAGTGCCGAGCGCCTCGGTCTGACGGAAGGTGGCGCGGTCACGGCGCTGATCAAGGCCACAAGCGTGCTCGTGACGACCGAAACCGAGAACCGTACAAGTGCGCGCAACTTCCTCTCTGGCAAAGTCAGCGAGGTCGCAACCGGTGCAGTCAACAGCGTCGTAACCATCGACCTCCCCGGTGATGGCGCCCTTACGGCGACCGTCACGAAGGACAGCGTCGAGCGCCTGGGCCTCGCGGCCGGGACGTCCGCCGCGGGTCTCTTCAAGGCGTCGGCCGTGATCCTGATGGTGGGCGACTGAGACCACGCCGGTCGTCGACGGCGGCGCAACAGCGCGGACACAAGAGCGGTGCCCCGTGATGACCGCTCAATCGGTCAGCTGCGACACGTCGACGGTATCGGGTGTACCGGCTGGCACGGAGGCAAGCATCGTCGAGTTGATCACACGGGATTCCGACGCATCCGGCGCCGGAACCGTCGCACCGTGGAGAACGCCCTGCCAGGCCGGTCGCGAATCCGAATACGCGGCACACGAGTTGTTGATACACACGATCCGGTAATCCCGAGGCGAGAAGCATGGCACGCGGGTTGTGTAAGGACGCAGGACGTCGTCTGCGTGCCCGAACATCGGGTTGTATTCGGACATGAACTGCTCCGGGGACAATCCCAGATCGAACGCACATTTCGCGTAGTCCGCGAATGCCATTTCGGAATCAACCCGGGACGGCTCATAACCGAGCATCAACAGACACTCATCCGGCCCGCCGTCGAGATGCAGCCGGGTCGTTTCCTGCTGATCGAACCGCCCCGCCGACAGGTACGCCAGCGTCTTCCCGCTCGCAGCCTCGTGGATCCCCGCCATCTCCCGCTTGAGATCCGCCATGAGTTGCCGGAAGCCGACCGGATTGATGTCCCGCCCAACGTTAATGACACAGAAACCGGGCGCGTCGAAATCGACCCGGCATGTGCGCGGGGCGACCTCCGCCGCGATCGACTCCGCGTCCAGTTCCCGGGGACGCAGACAGATCGATTCGTGGGACCAGTTCCGTGTCTCAGCATTCATACGAACTCCAGCGGATTGACCAGAGGGCCGAGTGACATCACTGCTCGAAGACCGCCCACCACCACGTAAGACGGAGGCCTCATGCCACCCTTCCCCGTGCCCTGTCACCACGTCACTTTGAGTCTTTGCGCCGATCGCCCTGCCGCCGGTCGGGAGTGATGGCTTCCGCACGCGTCCGTTCGCGACGGTCCAGCCCTCGCCGGCGCTCGTGCTGGCGTCGATCGAGGTAACCCTGACGATCGGTATCCCTCTCAGCGGGCATGGTCTCGATCCTGCACTTCGCGCCCGTTGCCTCGATGGCGAGCTTATAGCGGAGGGCGGTATCCGGATCGAGGTTGCTCTTGACGACCACGGGCGGGCCCGCAAACAAGCGCGCGAGCGCCTCCGCACCAAGATTGAACCGCTTCGCCATCGCGTCGCGGACCTCCTCAGCAGCCACATCGTCCCCGATTTCACTGAGGAACACGACACGCGAAAGGTCACTCTCCCCCAGTCCATCACTCATGGTCACTCCGTCACCGTAAACAACCGGGCATGGAGGTTCATTATATATCCGGAGCCGGAACCGTACGCACCCACGTAAACCTCGACGACGTCCCCATAGATGATCGCGCCGATTGCATAGTGTCGACTACGCCACGACTGCAAGCACTGCGGTTGCCGGGATCCATATTTCGAGACAGTGCCCGGGGGCTTGCGCCGACCTGCTCGATCGGAAGGTAGACCACGAGCATCTCAATATCTCGACGGCACCGAGCGCGGATGAATACGCCGTAACCGCGTCACAAGGCCCCGTTCACCTGGAATATGGATAATGCGCAGCATCGAACACAGCCGAAAGCGTGGTTCGATGAATGGCAATCAGGGAATCCCCTCCCCCCCTTCGAGCCGCATACCCTGCGGCTCTTTTTTTTGGACTTCCATCCCCCGGGAGTTCGGGCTCATTGGGCGTCAAGACCGATCTCCAGGACGACCGAGTCATCGGCCTCCACTTCTGCCGGTGCCAGCCAGCGGACCCGACCAGGTTCGACCGACGGGTCACCCTCGCCCAGGATGTAGCTGCGGACGGCGTCGGCGCGGGCCTGCGCCAGCGCGGCGAGATCCTCTTCGGTGACCTCCTCGGCGGCGCTTACCTCAGCGGCGAGGTGCTCGCGGTACTCGGCGGCATCGAACTCCGGCTCCTCGTCACTTTCCGCCGTGGTGAAGCGTTCACGGACCTCGGCAAGCGACCGCCGCGGATACCGATCGGCAAACATCGCTTCCAGCGTGTTGCGGGTATCCGCGGCACTCAGGCTGGGGTTGGCGACCTCGACGCCCGCCTCGTCGAGCCGCTCGACCAGGGCCGCCCGGGCACGCTGGCGCTGGAGCGCCGGGCGATCCAACTCCGGTGCATACGGCCCCGGGAGCTCGATCGCGAGTTCCGGCCGTTTCTCGAGCGCGCTGCGCAGCTGGTCAAGGCGTTCACGCTGCGGCGGCGGAATCTCGCTGGAACCGGGAGCGAAGGCCACCTTTGCGAGTTCATCGGGGTCGCCGCCCACAATGCTGGCCAACAGGTTGAACGGTGAACTGACAATGTCTTTCAGAATATCCGTGAGCGCCTGCCGGATCGCCGGTCCGAACGAGAACTCGGGATCGTTGACGTTCCCCTGGACCGGTATATCAACACTGATCACGCCGTCGCTGTCCTTGAGTAGCGCGATCGCCAGACCCAGCGGCAGATTCGTCGCATTCGGGTGTTCGAAGCGTTCCCCCAGCTGCAGATCCCGCAGAACAATACTGTTGCGCGCGTCGAGACGGCCGTCATCCAGCACGTAGCCGAGATCGAGGTCCATACGGCCCGCGGCGATGCGGCGACCTGCGAACTGGACCGCGTAGGGCGTCAACTCCGGGATATCCAGGTTCTCGAGAACCAGATCGACCCGGGTGCTGCTGAGCGGATTCCACGGGTTCAACTCCCCGTCGATCCGGGCCTGACCGTAATCCGCGACCTGACCTTGCAGGTCAACCCGCGCCGGCTCCTCCTGCCCGGGCGCGAGCCGTGAAATGCCGCCGCTGAGTTGCTGCACGCGTGTTGCGAACGGCAGCGGCAGAGAACGGTCCGTAAAGGCGAGTACACCGCCATCGAGGCGGAGGCCGCCGATCACGATATCGAACGGCTCGGTCTCCTGCTCCTGTGCCGGCTCCGCCGCCGCGGGCTGATCCACCAGCAGTTCCCCCAGATTCGTGCTGCGGTCCTCGGCGATGAATACCCGGGCGGATGGCCCCTCGAGTCGGATAACCGACAGTTCCAGAGACCGTGTGCCGAGACCGAAATCGATCTCATCGATCGTGAGCGCCTGCCAGCCCACGACATCCTCGCCACCCTCGCGTTCGCCGATATCCAGGGCATCAATCCGGGCGCTCCCCGCATAGGTCAGCGGATCGTCTGGGCCGCTGCGCAGTTCGCCTTCCGTGCTGAGGCTGCCACTGTCGACCCGAATGTTCGCGATACGCTGGGCGAAGGGCTCCGCCAGCGCTAAAGCCACGTCATCAACATCGAGCGTCCCGGCGAGATCGAGCGCCGGCAGCAGCTGCACGCTGCCATCAAAAGCGAACGCCCCGCCGAGGTCGAAGCGACCGCTGACCTGAAAAGGTGCGACCGCACCGTCGGCGAGAATGAAGTCCTCGAGCGAGAAATCGATGTCGTGCAGCGCGACCGGCGCGGCCCCATCGGTCCGTATGGGCCGGATGATGGCCTCGTCCGGACCGGCGCGCGGCAGCGGTCGGCGCTGGAACTCGCCCAGCAGACGGGTGAAACGGGTTCCCCCCGAATCAAATTGTTCCTCGTGCACGCGGGCGCCTTCCAGCTGCGCCGCGGGTATAACGGTCGTCCACTCCCACAGGCTCGACCAGGCGACATCGACGAACAGGCGCTCGAAGCCGACGAGTTCGTGGCCATCGAAGTCGTCCAGCGCGAGATCCTCGATCTCCAGGGTGAGCGTGAACGGATTCGTACGGACCGTTTCGATGCGCAGATCGCGGCCGAGATCGTCCTCCGCCACATTCACCGCATACGCGGTCGCCAACCAGGGCAGGACCAGGAAGCCGAGAACCGTGTACAGGATCGCGACGGCCGCGACCCAGAAGCGGATTCGGCGCGGACTAAGCCAGTACTCGCGCAGCCAGGACCACGCGGAGCGGGCGGTACTTTTCTTCATAAACTCAATTCTTGCACGCCAGGTGCCCAGTTTACGGGGGAAATCCAGCGTCGTCTCCAGCATATTGTTATAACTAGCACGCCTCCGCCGGAAAGAGCTGGTTCAGGAAATCCGCACATCGCCTAATGTGGCCGACGCAGTGAGGCACCAACATAGAGCTTCCATGAGCCGCGCTGTTCCGCAGCTTCGGAAACGTATCCACAAACGTCTGGGTGTAAGAGGTCCCGCAGGCACTCTCGCAATCCCGAAATCCGGAATCACTAATAACCCCTCTGTCTAGCGCCTTTTGGAGCAGCGCCTTAAGATTCGTCTGTTCGTCGTCTCCGTAATACCGACGGACTCCCATCTCCATTACAGCGTACGTTTTCATATGGACTTCTGGGGCTAATGAGTACAAGTAGTAGGTATAAACGGCCATGTTCCGCGCCACATTGTATTGACCGTGTATATCTTCCGGGACGCCGCTGGTTAGAATCTCGTTCGATACCACGTTGTGCAATTTCTCGATATCGAGTAACTGTCCGGTGACGCGCGCAAGCAATTCGTGCCGTTCATCGATTTCTGTTAGCCGGTCGAATTTCCTTAGTTCTTCCATTGCTGAATCACTTTTGCGCGTGGTCGCGTACGCGGTTGGTTATAACGGATTTAATCCGCCGCCGACGGAGTCTTTGGGCTGAATTAACTAGTTAGAGGCACTACTTGAGACCACCGATGTAGAGCAACTCCTCGGTAACGTCTCGAAGTTCAACTCGGACTTTGTCGAGATCCGAGCGTCGTGCCGTGTATCTTCTGCTGTGGGCCGACTTGTCTCCAATATCTTTTAGTCTTGGCAGAGCGCGTTTCGTGTTACGCCCAACGTTCCACGTGGTTTCTCCCAAAAAGAGACCGACCAGATCTCGCAAGTGGTAGAAATCGCCATTGCTGTTCTTTATTTTCGCAGCGATATTGTGCTTCTCAAAGCATTCGATTATTAGCGTTTCAAGGAGACGACGCGCCATCACAGCGGCTGCGTCGAACCATCCCTTCTCATAGCAGCCGTTGACCTGATTAGCGACCTTTTCGATATAACCGCGCGTATTTTTGTATAGCGACTTTGGAAGTACCTGATGGCTGTATGAGGGCAATCCTTCGTCCGGGACGCTCCCAGCGAGCGTCGTCGCGTCAAACTGCGCAGCCCGGCTTGCCTCAAGTGTCGCTTTTACCAAGTCCTTCATTGCTTGTAGAGGTGCTTCGACATGCTCTCGAAGATTTGATCGATTTGATCAGCGGATGCCTCCGGAGATATGTGAACCTGTATATCCACGTGCAGAGAAGGCCCGGACGTACTAGGCGCTGACGTGTTCGCCGACCCGGCGGCTACCGTGCCCGCGCCCGTGTCCGACTCGTTACTGGTACTTGTGGACGCGGGCTCGTCGGACCCGAGAGCCGTAAAATCTGCCTCCGCGCATAGTGTGTGGAACGTGCGGACTGCCTTCGTGACCGCCTGGCGCCCTGCCGATGTGTTTGTGCTGACAACGTGCTCGATTTCGCTAGCGGTCCGATCGTTGGCGTCTGGGTAGACGTCGAATAGATCCCGATAGCCCTCGCGTATCGCATTCGCGAGAACCTGCTTGTGATTACCACCCCGATAGTCTCTCCATCGCGATGTGGGTACGCTCGAATCATCGACGAAATCGATAAATTTTAGAACGGACAGGAGAGTACGATCGTTGCTGGATTTAAAGCCTATCGACTCCAACCAGCGCTAGTTGACCTTGGAAGGTACGCCCACCTCGCGAATTTTGGCCAGTAACTTACTCATCTTCCCGGGAACGGTAGTGTATGTGTATTCGGCCATGTCGCTCTCCAAGGTAACGGTATTAATTGTGTGTTCCCATCTAACGCCTCAGTTGAGCGGCCGCTGAAAGCGCGGTGAAGCCGCGATTTCAGCGGTCCGCTTGAAAGACTAGTTAGGCATCACAGTACCCTTTCCTGATTCCAAATCGACAAACACGAAATATTCTTTCGCCAGGTACTTTGGAGCGTAGTCTTGCGGTACTGCGTCTGAATTGGCCAAGATAATCATATAGTCTGCGCGCACGCTGCTGGTGCGGAGCTTTTTCCGCATGGCGTTCTTTTTTCCCTGAAAGAACGATGGGGCGACATTGAACGCTTCGGCGATAAGTCGTTGGCCACTTTTCTCGGCCGATATATCGTGATCGTTCGCGTCCTCATTCCCGTACTCGACGATGTATTCGTCGAAAGGTAATGCGTTTGAATGGAGAAGAAAACGCACTCCTTTCAGGATCACAAGGTCGGTCATAATCCGGTTTGCCGCTTCGAATAACGTGACGTGCGGATAGGGTCCGACCCCAATCGGCCTACGTTTCAATGATTGAAATAAGGAGACGCCCCGAAGATCCGAGATCGTTTCGCCGATCTCTTCGATTGAGGCCTCGTATTTGCTGATTGCGGCCTCAACGTTATTTCGATTGAGCGAACGTTCCATACGCCTCCCTTGCCTAACAGGTCATGGACGGAAGAATTCCGTGATGAAACACGGCAAGTTTCCGCCTATCGCGCACGGCCGGGCGAACCCGCGATGTGGGCTCTCGGCTGGTTAATCGAGGAGAGTCCCGGCCATACCAGGCATTTGAGAAGCGCCGAACCCGAACCATCCTGGATCCCTCCACGTCGGCTGGCTGTCGAAAGACGGCGTTGCGCCGCCTATCCCGCGCCTGCGAGCAAAAGCTAGCAGGCGTGCCTGGGAGTGTACAGCGGGAATTGGTCGACTTTCCCTGCCGGGCAGGCACTGAGTGGGTTACCCGGCCCGCGCGCCCTCCGGCGATTGCCCTTCCCGCTCCAGCACATAATCCAGCCACATCGACGTGAGCCGATCCGGCAGCCGGTTCTGCTGCTGTCTCGCCTGCAGGTTATCGAGGTCGATCCACGCCAGCGGCTGATCCTGTTCGGCGCAGGAGAAGACGGGTCGGGTGCGTTCGCCGGTTTCGGGGTCTTTCTGCCATTGCAGGCACTGGGCGCAGACGCCCTTGAGCATGCACTGCATGGGGCTGCCGGCAGTGCCCATGGCCTGGATGTCGGGGCGGAAGTGGTTTGTCAGTGCGCCTTCGGTGAGTGCGCCCTGGAAGCCTCTCAGCAATCCCGTGCCGCCCATGACGAGGATGCGGTCGACCTGTTGCAGGTCGATGGTGTGGTCGTCGGCGACTTTGCCGTCGCCGTATTGTTGTACGAGATCGACCATGTCGGTGGCGATGACGCTGCGGTCCTGTTCGCGTCGGGCCTCGATGGTCGGTTCATTGGCGGTGGCCCAGACGATCTGGTCGGCACCGTTTTCGAGTTCGCTCTGGAGATCGACGTCGCGGGCGTTGCCGAAGGCGGCGATGTAGAGGACGCGGTTGCCGCCTTCGCGCAGGGCGTGGCCGATGTCGAGCATGGCGGCGGCACCCCAGCGGCCGGCGATGACCATGACGGTCTCGTTCTCCGGGATCTCGGTGGGTTTGCCGGTCGGGCCCATGAGCACGATCGGGTCGCCGGGTTTGAGACGGCCGACGAGGCGTGGGCCGGCGCCGAACTGCAGGACCATGAGGCGGATCATGTCGTCCTTCACGCCGGTGCCGGAGACGGTCAGCAGCGGCACCTGCAGGCGCGTGCCTTCGACGACCGGTGACAGCGACTCGAAGGTCTGCAGGCGGTAGAACTGGCCGGGGCGGAAGTTGCGCGCGGCCATGGGGGCGCGTACCCAGACCTCGGCCATGGCGGTGTCGCTGGTGTTGACCGAGAGGACCGTCGCCTGGAACCGGTCGGCGACTTCCTCGAGGAACGCTTCGCTGTCGCGTTGATCGTCGCTGGCGCGGGGCGCGCTGCCGAGCGCGTCCAGGATCTCGGGGTACGTGCGCATGGATGAGGCGATCGCCTTGACCACGCTGCCGTGGAAGGCGGGGTGCGTGTCGCCGATGAAGCTGACCTTGTGGCCGCCCTGGTTGTACGAGGTGAACGGGCCGAACTCCTGTGATTTCGCGTGCTCGGCCTGGGCGACCGGCTGCAGGCGGTCGTGGTGTTCGACGTGTGACTCGAAGAAGTCGCCATTGAGCGCGAAGGTACCGGGGTATTCGCGCTCGTAGATGGTATTGGGCACGGTGCCGGCGGCGACGAACACGGCCTTGGCCGGCAGGTGGACCTCCTCGCGGCCGGCCAGCCAGCGCCCGCCCTGGTTGTGCATGCGCCGGCAGATGAGCGTACGCACATGGCCGTAGTCGTCGAGTTCGCAGTGCAGCGGATCGAGGCCCTCGGCGTAGCGGATGCCCTCCTCCGTCGCCTTGGCCACTTCCTCGTGGTTGCGCGTGTACGCCGGCGAATCGTTCAGGCCCTTGCGGTAGGCGATGGTCACCCCGCCCCAGGCCTGTAGCAGCGGCGTGAAGTCGGGCGTCTCGCCGACGGCGGCGGCGCGGGCGCGCTCATCGCGCACGGCGCGGCCGTGTTCGAGGAATTCCGCGAGGATCTCGCGGTCCTCGTCGCCGAGGGCGCTGAGCACGGCATCCTCGCCGCGCTCGGCGACCAGCGTTTCGTAGCGCCAGAGCGTCTTCTCGACCTGCTTGATGTAGTACGCCTGCACCTCGGTGGCGGTATCCACGCCGGTGAGGCCGCCGCCGACGACCACCGCGGGCAGGCGCACCTGCAGGTTGGCGATGCTCGATTCCTTGCCGGCGCCGGTGAGCTGCAGCGCCATGAGGAAGTCGCTCGCCTGGCGCATACCGCGCGCGAGGCTGTTGCCGATGGAGACGACGCGCGGCAGCCCGGTGCCGGTGGCGACGCTGACGTGGTCGAAACCGAGCTGCCAGGCGTCCTCGATGGTGACCGTGCCGCCCAGACGCACGCCGCCGCGCACGGCAAAGCTGTGGCGGCGCGCGAGCGTGAGGTAGATCAGCTTCAGGAAGTTCTTGTCCCAGCGCACGGTGATGCCGTACTCGGCGACGCCGCCGAACCCGAGCAGGATGCGTTCATCCAGCGGCTCTTCCAGCGCGTCCCAGTCGCGTACCGGCGCGTTGAGCAACTCTTCCGGCAGCGGCTCGATCTTGAGGCCGTCGATACCAAGCACGGCGCAGCCGGCCATGGTCAGGTGGTGCGCCATGGTGAAGCCGGACGGGCCCATGCCCGCGACCATGACGCGTCGGCCGTTGTCCGGCTGCTGGACGTACTGCTCGGGCCGCAGCGGGTTCCAGCGCGCCAGCAGGTGGTAGACCTCCACACCCCAGGGCAGGCGCAGCACATCGGTGAGCGTGCCCGTCTCGATCTGCGGGATGTCGACCGGATCCTGCTTCTGGTAGATGCAGGCCTTCATGCAGTCGTTGCAGATGCGGTGTCCGGTCGCCGGGATCATCGGGTTGTCGATCATGGCCATCGCCAGCGCGGCGACGGGCATGGCGTCGCGCCGGCAGACGTGCATCTCGGAGATCTTCTCCTCGAGCGGGCAACCGGTCAGCTTGTTGCCGAGCGGGTCGACCTTGAGGCCGAGCTCGGGCTGCTTCTTCTTCTCCGGGAA
Organism: Halofilum ochraceum; assembly: GCF_001614315.2. Taxonomy (NCBI): domain Bacteria; kingdom Pseudomonadati; phylum Pseudomonadota; class Gammaproteobacteria; order Chromatiales; family Ectothiorhodospiraceae; genus Halofilum; species Halofilum ochraceum. The sequence continues at coordinate 289,604 of NZ_LVEG02000004.1, read as the reverse complement.
ACCCTTGGAGCAGAAGTCGCCGTTGTGCTCGTGGCAGTAGATGCAGTAGTTGACCTCGCCCTGGATGTGGCGGGTGTCCATGCGGCGGTCGGTGAGCTGGAAGCCGTCGCGGCGGCGCAGGCGCTCGGGACTGGCGTTGAGGACATCGGCCTCGCCTTCGTGGGCGGCGACCAGTGGCACCAAGGCCGTGTGATCGACCTTCTGCGGCAGCTTGAAGGCGGTCCAGCCGTTGACGGCACGCGCGCCGGCCTCCGTGCGCTGCGCGAGCGCGCACCACTCGGCGATGCGGTTGATCGTTTCTTCGTTGCGCTCGGGGTCGATGAGCAGGCCGTTGGCGAAGGCGGCGACGGCCGCCTCGCGGTCGCTGTAATCGGCGTCGAGCTGCTGCTCCAGCCAGGCGTCGATGCGGTCGAAGTCTTCATCCGGCAGCTCGCGGATCTTGCGGGTGCGGCGCAGGACGTACTCATTCTTGAAGCGCAGGACCGGATCGTGACGGGTCAACTCTGCGCGCAGGGCCTCGACGCTCGCTTCGATGCCGAAGAGCCCGGTGACGAAACGCTCCAGGTGCGGCGCGAGTTCGAGCAGCAGCGCGGAATGATCGCGCGGCCCGAGTGGCTCGCCACCCCGCAGAGCGTCGAGGCGCTCGGCCAGCGCCCCGTCGGCCGCGGCCACGCGTTCGCGGAAGCACGCGTCGAGCCGCGCCAGGCCGGCGGGGGTCTGCAGTTCGTCGAAGCTGAAGCCGTTGAATGCGATCACGGATGGGCTCACTGACAGAATCGGTTCGCGGCCGGCCGGCCGAAGCCGGGCATTATCGCCGAGCGCGCGCCGGGCGTCGACGGCGGCCACTGTAACGGTTGGCGCCAAGTGCCCGTGGCCAAAGGAGAAAGCGGTTTATCCCCAGAACCTGTGGATAACAATGTGGATAATGTGGGGGGACACGTCGCTACACGGCCTCTTGCTGCGCTCCCGGTGCCTTTGGTCATTTTTTGTTCATGTGATTTTTTACCGGGAAAACAAATGGTTACGCAGACAGGCATGTTATCGCTCGCAGACGAGTCAACATCCGGCAAGACGGCCAATGCATTGTGCATAACTTGAGTCAAGACCTTGACAGGCAATCCGCACGAGAAATATTTCGGGCCTCGATTTCCACTGGAACCGAAAACACGGTTTGCGGGGGTGGCCGGCATCCCCCAGTGGCTATGACAGCGGCGCTAACTTGTTGTTACAACGGCACTTACGCCGGTTATCCCCAGAACCTGTGGATAAGTCTGTGAATAATCTGGGGGAGATGGCCGCAGCCCGGCCTCCAGCGGCCACCCAGTGGGGGCTGGCCAAACTCTGAACAGTTGTTTAAGACCCCAACAATCAAATACTTACAAAACCGCGCGCCAAGTGTGGCAGCGCCCCTGACCGACCCGTACCCACTGTTCAATCATGTTGATAAATCGGATTTTCGGGTTGACAGAGACCCTTTTTATCAGCGCTGAAGTACTCTTCACGTCGGCAGAGAGAGCACGATCCCAGCCCCTGGCCTACGGAAAATACGTAAGTGCCTGGCACGACGCGGGTATCGCCGGTTATCCCCAGAACCTGTGGATAAACATGTGGAAAGTCTGGGCGTTGTTGCCCTGTCCCGGCATCTCGCGGCGCCCTTGTGGGCTCTGGTCAGATTTTATCCATTCAGTTACACCCCCGGAAAACAGTGACTTATGAAACGGCGCGCAAACGGTTGCACCCTGCGCTTGATCCGGTGCCCCCGGCACGCGCCGTGTGCATAAGTCAACAGCTCAGGGCTGCGAAAGGAGCCGAATCAGGCTCGATGTGTCGTTGCGGCCGCCACCGCGTGCCTGCACCTGGCCATAGAACTGATCCACCAGCGCCGTGACCGGCAACGTCGCGCCGTTGCGGCGGGCCTCGGCCATGCAGATCTCCAGATCCTTGCGCATCCAGTCGACGGCGAAGCCGAAATCGAACTCCCCTTCGGCCATGGTCCGGGCGCGGTTGTCCATCTGCCAGGACTGCGCGGCGCCGCCGCCGATGGCCTCCAGCACGCGCTCGATATCGAGCCCGGCGCGGCCGGCGAAATCGACGCCCTCGGACAGGGCCTGCACGAGCCCGGCGATACAGATCTGGTTGACCATCTTGGTGAGCTGTCCGGCGCCGGCCTCGCCGATGTGGACGACGCGGGCCGAGTAGACCTGAATCACGGGTTCGGCGGCCGCGAAATCGGCCTCGCTGCCCCCCGCCATGACGGCCAGACGCCCATTCTCTGCCCCGGCCTGACCGCCCGATACGGGGGCATCGACAAACCCCGCCCCGCGTGACCGGGCCGCGTCCGCCAGTTCGCGCGCGATCTCGGCGGAGACGGTCGTATGATCCACGAACACCGCACCCGACCCGAGGGTCTCGAAGGCACCGTCGGCCTCCAGCGTCACGGCCCGCAGGTCCTCGTCTCGCCCGACGCAGGCAAACACCAGTTCGGCGTCGCGCGCGGCCTCGGCCGGTGTGTCGGCCAAACGGCCACCATGTGTGTCACACCAGGCCTGGGCGGTCGCGCGCGTGCGGTTGTAGACCGTCACGTCATGGCCGGCGGCTGCGAGGTGCCCGGCCATCGGGCCGCCCATCACGCCGAGACCAATGAAGGCAACGCGCCGGGGGGTGGGTTCGCTGGATGTCGTCATCGGGGTCTCCCTGGGTTATCCGAAAATCGGCGACGAGTGTACCTGGGTGGTGGGTGGCGGGACGAATGGATGCCGACCCGCGGGACTCGTGGCAGCGCACTTCGTGCAGGTCGGGTTGACGAAGGGAACCCGATGCGGCGGGCCAAGCGTCGGTGATCGGGCCGGAGCGTGTCCAGACGCGCCGCCTCGACCCGTTGGGTATCGCTGCCGAGACTGTAAAAGTATTCGCGTTTTTCCGGTACCGGTAAAATCGCGCGCGTTGTGACCAGCGGAGCGATCGTTTCATGACGCGGCGATACAAGGCGGGCGTGGAACGCGGGCAGGGCCAGCTGCTGCCGATGCGGGTGGAGGACTACGTATCCGAAGACAACCCGGTGCGGGCGCTGGACACGTATGTGGAGAGCCTGGATCTGCGCGCGCTGGGCGTGACGAACACGGCGGACGGCGTGAGCGCGGGGCAGCCGGCGTATCCGCCGGCGGCGCTTTTGAAGCTCTACCTCTATGGCTATCTGATGCGCGTGCGCAGCAGCCGCCGCCTGGAAGCGGAGTGTTACCGCAACCTGGAGGTGATGTGGCTGCTGCGGGGGCTGAAGCCGTGCCACAAGACGATCGCGGATTTCCGCCGCGACAACGCCGAAGCGCTGCAGGCGGTGCACCGGGATTTCGTGCAGCTGTGCCGCGAGCTGGATCTGTACGGGCGCGAGCTGGTGGCGATCGACGGCTCGTTTTTCGCCGGTGATGCCGGCGCCAGGGGGATCCACACGCGCGATCAGCTGAACAGGCGCGTGCAGCGCATCGAGGCGGACATCGAACGCTATCTGCAGGCGCTGGACGAGGTGGACCGCTCGGAAGCGGAAGCGGCGGCGCCGGGCGGCGATGACGACGCCGACGCCCTGCGGGAGAAGCTCGAGCGCCTGCGCGAGCGCCAGGCGCGCGAGGCCGACCGCCTGGCGCGCCTGCAGGCGAGCGGCGGGACGCAGCTCAGCGAGGTCGATCCGGATGCGCGGCGTCTGAGCAAGAACGGGCGCGTGGTGTGCGGCTACAACGTGCAGCTGGCGATCGACGGGCGCCTGCGCCTGATCATCGACGGGGTGGCCACCGGCGACGGCAATGACCGCCATCAGCTGCAGCCGATGGCCGGGCGCGCCGCCGACGCGCTGGGGATGGGGCGGTTCACGGTGGTCGCCGATGGCGACTACTTCAACCCCGCACAGATGCGGGCCTGCGAGGGCGCGGGCATCACCCCTTATGTGCCCGAGCCGCGTCCCCGCGGCCCCTCGGCGGCGACGGGGCGCGTGGCGCGCGCGGCGTTCACCTTCGACGCCGGGGCCGACGGCTATCGCTGTCCGCGGGGCGCGTTCCTCGCGCGCCAGCGCGTGATCACCCGCTCGGGGCAGCGCCAGATCCACTACGCCAGCCACCGCGCGGACTGCGCGTGCTGCCCGATCCGCGAAGCCTGCCTGTCCGCGCGCACGCCTTATCGCGAGATCTACCGCAGCGAGCACGAGGAGTGGCTGGAGGGCGAGCATCGCCCGCGCATGGAAGAAGGCGGGCGCGAGGCCATGCGCCGGCGTGCGGAGATGTCCGAACACCCGTTCGCCACCGGCAAGCGCTGGCTCGGCTGGGATCACTTCCTGGTGCGCGGACTCGAACGGGTCAACGGCGAACTCGGGCTGGTGATGCTCGCCTACAACTTCCGGCGCGTGCTCAACGTGCTCGGCCCGCGGGCGCTGCGCGCGGCGATCGCCGCGCGGGCCCGGCACCGCTCCGCGCGTTCCCGCTCCGGTGCCGCCATCACGCGCCTGTTCCGGGCGATGCGCGCGTGGACCGAGCATCAGTCCATCGGCGCGCCCGCGGCCGCCTGACAGACTTCACCGGCCGGCAACGGCGGTGCCCGGCCTTCCGGTGCGGAATACTTTCACGGTCTCTGCCGCTCAACCCAACCTGCGGTCCACGGTCGATCGTGTTCGACCGGCGGGGCGCGGACGGGTGCGGGGCATCATTGCTATGCTCGGGCGCATGACGCTGACCGAGTTCCGTTACATCGTGGCCGTCGCGCGTGAGCGGCATTTCGGCCGCGCCGCGGCCGCCTGCAACGTGAGTCAGCCGACGCTGTCGGTGGCGGTGCGCAAGCTGGAGGACGAGCTCGGGGTCACGCTGTTCGAGCGCGGCCGCAGCGAGATCGGGATTACGCCGATCGGCCGGCAGATCGTCGAGCAGGCACGGCGCGTGCTGGCGGAGACCGCCTCGCTGCGCCAGCTCGCCGAGCAGTCGCAGGACCCCCTGAGCGGGCCACTGCGCGTCGGTGCGATCCATACGATCGGCCCGTATCTGTTCCCGCATCTGATCCCGCTGCTGCGCGAGTCCGCACCGCGGATGCCGCTGGTGGTCGAGGAGAACTTCACGGCAACGCTGGCGGAGCGTCTGCGCCAGGGCGAGCTCGACGCCATCATCGTGGCGCTGCCGTTCGAGCAGCCGTCGATCGAGACGCGGCCGCTGTATGACGAGCCGTTCCGGGTGGTGTTGCCGGCGAACCATCCGTGGACCGCATTCGATCGGATACCGGCGGCCGATCTGTCGCGCGAGCAGGTCCTGCTGCTCGGCGCCGGCCACTGCTTCCGCGACCAGGTACTGGCGGCCTGCCCGGACTGCGGGGGGCACGTCGACTCGCCGGGCGGCGACCGCCAGCTCGAGGGCTCGTCGCTGGAGACGATCCGCCACATGGTGGCGAGCGGCATGGGCGTGACCGTGCTGCCCTGCACCGCCGCGCGCGAAGACTACGAGCGCGGGCTGCTGGCGGTGCGCCCGTTCGACGATCCGGTGCCGCGCCGCCGCGTGGCGCTGGCCTGGCGCCGCAGCTTCCCGCGACCGGATGCACTCGCGGCACTCGAGGCGGCGATCCGCGCCTGCGAGCTTGGTTGCGTCGAGCCGGTCGGCGGGGCAGTCAACGCCTGCGGATGAGCGCAAAGCCCGCCGCGAAGCGACCGGCCCGGGTATAATGGGGGGTCACCCGACCGTACCCTGGTCGCGGTCTATCGAGCCCGATCAACCGGAGGATTTCCATCGATGGCGTTCACGCCCGCCCACCGTTTCTGTCCCGGCTGCGGCTCGGCCCGCCTCGCCTGGCGGGTCCCCGATGACGACGACCGCGAACGCCAGATCTGTGACGACTGCGGTTCGATCCACTATCACAACCCGCGCAACGTGGCCGGCTGCATCTGCGAGCACGAGGGGCGGATTCTGCTGTGCCGCCGGGCCATCGAACCGCGCCACGGTTTCTGGACGGTACCCGCCGGCTTCATGGAAAACGGCGAGAGCCTCGCCACCGCCGCCGCGCGTGAGACCCGGGAGGAAGCCAACGCGGTCGCCGAGGGCATTCAGCTCTACGCCGTGTTCAACCTGCCGCACATCAATCAGGTATATGTGCTCTTCCGCGGCGGTGTGGCCGGCGGACATGCCAACGCCGGCCCGGAGAGCCTCGAGACCGCCTGGTTCGAGCCGCACGAACTGCCCTGGGACGAGCTTGCGTTCCCTGTGATCCACGAGGGGCTGCGGCTGTATCTCGCCGATCGGGATGCCGGGCACTTCCCGGTGCACATGGGCGATATCGAGCGGGCCGAGAGCGGTGTGCTCGTGGTGCGCCACCACGACGGTACCGAACGACCGGCAGAGCTGGATTGGCGGCGTAGCGGTTGAGGTGAGTTTCGGGCCGGACGCGGGGATGCGCGATTCCGGTCTCGCCCGGGGGCAGGAGGCTCCGGTGTCTTCCGGCCGCTGTATCGCCGATGCGTTGTGCGGGCACGATCGCGAGCAAGCTCGCTCCTACAAAAAAACTGATGCGTGGAATACGGGCACGCTGATCGTAGGTGCGTTTTCGCCGAAGGCGAACGCGCACGGTTTTGGGTCAGCCCAGGGCGGCGAGCAGGGCCAGGTAGACGGCGAGTTCGGCGATCTGGTTGGCGGCGCCGAGGGTGTCGCCGGTGATGCCGTCGAGGCGGGCGCGGCTCCAGGCGACGATTAACCCGGCACCGACGGCGCCGGCGATCCAGGTGACGACTGCGACGTTACCGAACAGTACGACGGTGAGCAGCGCGGTAGCGGCCAGCGCGGCGATGAGCCCATTGAGCGTGATGCCACCGGCGAAGGGCTTGCCGGTGCCGCCCTCTCTGCGGGCGTAATTCAGCCAGCGGATGGGCGGCAGGCTGGAGCAGCGGGCGAGCGAGTGCGCGCCGATCAGTGCGGCCGGGGCGGCGCCGCCCAGCGCGGTGAGTGCTGCGACGCGGCCGGCGAGCACCAAGACCAACGCGGTGACCCCGTACGTCCCTACCCGGCTGTCTTTCATGATATCGAGGGCGCGCTCGCGATCCGGGCTGCCGCCGAGGCCGTCGAAGGTATCGGCCAGGCCGTCTTCGTGGAACGCGCCGGTCGCGAGCGCTGTGACGGCAACCGCGACGATCGCCGCGATGACCGGTGGCCAGACCAGCGCCGCCAGCCACCAGGCGAGCGCGCCGATGCCGCCCACGAGCACGCCCACGGCCGGGAACCAGGGCGTGCAGCGGTGAATGCGGTCGGCCACGTCGGGCACCGTCCACGGCACCGGCAGCCGCGTCAGAAAGATGACGGCGGTGGCGGCGTCGTGGGCCCACGCGGGAAGGCGTTCAGACATCGGCGGCATCGTTACAGGCCGGGAGGTCGGCGAGTAACCGTTTGCGCCAGGCGCGCAGTTCCGCGTGCATGGCTTCATCGAGGAGCCCGCTGGCGTGATCGGCCGCGAGCGCGGCGTCGAACTCGGCCAGGCTCCGCGGGCTGCCGGCCTCTCCGCGGCACAGACGCCACCAGCGCAGCTCCTGCCAGCGCGCCTGCTCGTCCGCGTCCAGCGTATCCGGCCAGTTGCGCGCGCGGTAGCGGAAGTACATCTCGCGCAGGCGCGGGTCGCTGAAGCCGGGGTCGAACCCGGCCAGGCTTTCGGGGTCCCGGCGGTGGACGCCGTCCATCCGGGCCCGGTCGTCGTCGCCGACAAAACCGTCGTAGAGCGCGGTATCGGGGTCGCCCGGCTCGCTCGCGCCGCGGTCGAAGGCCGCCCGCAGGCGCCAGGCCAGGCCGGCATCGCCTCGAAGGCGCGTGAGGGTGGCGCGGGCGGCGTCGAGGTCGATCCCGAGGCGGCTGGCGGCCTCCGGCGCGAGCGTGCCCGACGGCGCGAGAACCGGCGCGGCGTTCAGTTTGACGGTCTTCACGGGCACTGGCGGTTCGCCGTCGGTGCGCTCGCTGGCCGGTCGGAACAGGCGCTCCGCGAGTGCGTCGGCGTCGAGTTCCAGCAGCGGCGTAGGGTCGCTGGCGAGGTCGACCACCAGCACCTGGTTGCCGATCCAGGGGTGCGGCGCGAGCGCGGCGACCGGGGCGATGGCACCGCGCGCGGCCGGGTATTTGTCGGAGACGTGCAGAACCGGCTCGGTCGCATCCAGCCGGAGCAGATCACCAGCACTCCGTTTGTCGCGGTGGCTGAAGGCGTAGTCGAACAGCTTCGGCTGGGCGGCGCGCAGGCGCCGGGTGAGTTCGAGCGTGGCGTAGACGTCGGCGAGCGCGTCATGGGCGTCGTGCTCGATGTTGTTCGCGGCGGCGAGATCCTCGAGCCGGAAGCTCGGGATACCGGGCTCGCGCTCGGGCCACTCCAGGCCATCCGGGCGCAGCGCGTGGGCGAGGCGGAAGATGTCGATCACGTCCCAGCGCGAGTTGCCGTTGCGCCATTCACGCCCGTACGGGTCATACAGGTTGCGCCACAGCAGGTGCCGGGTGACCTCGTCATCGAACCGCAGGGTGTTGTAGCCGAGCGCGCAGGTGCCGGCGCGGCCTAGCTCCTCGAGGACCGCGGCGGCGAACTCGGCCTCGTTCACGCCGCGCTCGGCGGCGGTGACCGGACCGATCCCGGTGATTGCGCAGGCCGCGGGCGCGGGCAGCACATCGGCCGGCGGCCGGCAGTACAGCACGGTCGGTTCCTCGATCGGGCGCAGGTCCATATCGGTGCGCAGGCCGGCGAACTGCAGCGGCCGGTCGCGGCGCGCGTCGACGCCGGTCGTTTCGAAGTCGAACCAGTAGAAGGTGGGCGTGCGCGCGCTCATGTTCCAGGGCTCCGCCGGTTCAATCGAATCCCTTGCGCCGCAGCACGACCAGCGGTACGAACCACAGCCGCACGGCCTCCAGCACGACGATCACGAGCGCTGCCAGCACGACCAGCGACCACGAGAAGCCGATCAGCAGGCGGATCACGATGAGCGTGACCAGCAGCGCCTCGACGGTGCGCCACAGGCTCGACAGGCGGCTGCTGACATACACACTCGCCCGGCACGATGGACAGGTGGTCGGCGTCAACGACGTCGCCCCCCACTTGCGGCGCGGGCTGATTGTGGGTTCGTCGCAACTGGGACAACGGAACGGCTGCATGCGTGGGACCCCTGCCTTGTGAGGTGCACAGTCTAGTGGGCCATGGAGTCGGCGTACACGACCGGCACCGCGGACACGAGCGGCGGCATGATCGTCCCGTGCGGCATTGCGGTCGATGGTATGCTCCGCGCCCCATGGATACCCCTCAGCTGATCGACGACCCCGCGACCCTCGAAGAGGCCCTCAACCGACTGGCGCAGACCGACTGGTTCGCCATCGATACGGAATTCATCCGTGAAGAGACCTACTGGCCGCGGTTGTGCCTTGTGCAGGTGGCGACGCCCGATTTCCTGGCCTGCATCGATCCGCTCGCGCTGGACGATCTCGGCGGCCTGTTCGACCTCATGCAGGATCCCGGGATCACCAAGGTGTTCCACGCGGCCGGCCAGGATCTGGAGATCTTCCACCACCTGACCGGCAAGGTGCCGGCGCCGATCTTCGACACCCAGGTGGCCGCGCCGCTGCTGGGCCATCCGGAACAGGCCGGCTTCGCCAGACTGGTATCCGGGCTGCTGGGCATCGATCTGGAGAAAGGCCACGCCCGCACCGACTGGTCGCGGCGGCCGCTTCCAGCGGATGCCCTCGCCTACGCGGCGGACGACGTGCGTTACCTCGTACCGCTGTACCAGCGGATCCACGCCGAGCTCGCGGAACGCGGTCGACTCGAATGGCTGGAGCCGGAGTTCGCGCGGCTGACGGATCCGGCGCGCTACGATCCGCCGGCCGAGAATGCGTGGCAACGCGTGAAGGGCGGCGACCGCCTGCCCGACCGCGGGCGGGCCACGCTGCAGGTGCTGGCCGAGTGGCGCGAGAACACCGCGCGCGAGCAGGACGTGCCGCGCGGACGGATCGCGCGCGACGACGTGCTGGTCGATATCGCGCGTTCGCAGCCGAAGTCCCGGGACCAGCTCGGGCGGATGCGTTCGGTCCGCGGGCCCCTGATCGACCGGCACGGGGAACGGCTGCTGGAACTGGTCGCGGAATCGCGGCAGACGAAGCCGCCGCTGCCGGCCCAACGCGGTCGCCAGGTAACCCTCGACGCAGCGGGCGAGGCGCTCGCCGATGCCCTCTCCGCCGTGATCCGCCTGCGCGCGGAGGAAGTCGATCTCAATCCGGCGAGCCTGGCATCACGCAAGGATCTCGCACGCATCGCCTCGGGCGAGTCGGCGCACGATGTGCTTGCCGGGTGGCGGGCCGGGCTGGTGGCCGATCAGCTGGATGCGCTGGCGCGTGGTCGTTCAACGCTGCGGGTGGAACAGGGGCGTCTGAACGTTTTCGACGATTGAGCGAGGCTGGATTCGGGCGCTTCGGGCGGGCTGCGCGCATTCGACCGGTGCGGTGGCCCGGTCGAAGACGCGCCTACGGCGTGCGCGGCCCCGGCCATCCCGGCAGGTCGTAGGCGCGGTTTCGCCGCAGGCGAACGCGCGCGATCCGCGGTTCAGCGCAATCCAGCGCTTCGGGGGCACCGCGCGCACTCGACCGGTGCGGTATCCCGGTCCAAAAACGCGACTGTGGCATTCGTTGCGGAGACGGGGCTTGCGGGCATGATCGCGAGCAGGCTCGCTCCTGCGATGACTTCGTGAACCCGGATTGGCGGGGCTGAGCGGTGTCCGTTGTTGCATCGCGGGTTACAGGCGCAGTACCTTCGCTGGACTGACCACTCCACTTTGGTCCAGACAACGGAGAAACGCCGATGAAGACACGCGCCGCGGTGGCCTGGGAACCGAACAAGCCACTCGAAATCGAAGAGATCGACCTTGAGGGACCGAAGCAGGGCGAAGTCCTGATCCGTAACGTCGCGACCGGTGTGTGCCACACCGATGCCTACACCCTCTCGGGCATCGATCCGTCCGGCGTGTTCCCATCGGTTCTGGGGCACGAGGGCGGCGCCATCGTCGAGGAAGTCGGGCCCGGCGTGAAGACGCTGAAGCCGGGTGACCATGTCATTCCGCTGTATATCGCCGACTGCGGCGAGTGCAAGCTGTGCCAGTCCGGCAAGACCAACCTGTGCATGGCGCCGCGCGCCACGCAGCCGAAGGGCCTGATGATGGACGGCACGAGCCGCTTCTCGAAGAACGGCACGAAGATCCATCACTACATGGGCACCTCGACCTTCTCCGAGTACGGCGTCGTCAACGAGATCTCGCTGGCGAAGGTCAATCCGGAGGCGCCGCTCGACAAGGTCTGCCTGCTGGGCTGCGGCATCACCACGGGCATCGGTGCCGTGCGCAATACGGCCAAGGTCGAGGAAGGCGCGACCGTCGCCGTGTTCGGCCTCGGCGCGATCGGCCTGTCCGTGATCCAGGGGGCGTATCTCGCGAACGCCAGCCGCATCATCGCGATCGACATCAACCCCGACAAGTTCAAGTTCGCCGAGCAGCTCGGTGCGACCGAGTTCGTGAACCCGAAGGATTATGACGACCCGATCCAGGACGTCATCATCGAGATGACCGACGGCGGCGTCGACTACTCCTTCGAGTGCGTCGGCAACGTCGAACTGATGAAGTCGGCGCTCGAGTGCTGCCATATCGGCTGGGGTGAATCGACGATCATCGGCGTGGCCGGTGCGGGCGAAGAGATCCACACACGCCCGTTCCAGCTGGTCACGGGCCGGGTCTGGCGCGGGAGCGCCTTCGGTGGCGTGAAGGGCCGGCGCGAACTGCCGGGCTACGTCGATGGCTATATGAATGGCCAGATCAACATCGACGACTTCATCACGCACACGATGGGTCTCGAGGACATCAACCACGCGTTCGAGCTGATGCACGAAGGCAAGAGCATCCGCTCGGTCATTCATTACTGAGGTTGATTGCATGACGGCAACGATCGAACCCGTCGCCCGGGTCAAGACGTTCGACGGCTGGCAGTACACGATCGAGCACGCATCGGAGGCCTGTGGCTGCCCGATGCGATTCGCGATCTATATGCCGCCGCAGGCGGAACACCATGAAGTGCCGGTGCTCTACTGGCTCTCGGGTCTCACCTGCACCGAAGACAACTTCATGACGAAGGCCGGTGCCCAGCGCTATGCCGCCGAGTGCGGCATCGCGCTGGTGGCGCCGGACACCAGCCCGAGGGGTCTGGGCCTGCCCGGCGAAGACGACAGCTACGACTTCGGCACGGGGGCCGGCTTCTACGTCAACGCGACGAAGGAACCCTGGTCGAAGCATTACCACATGTACGACTACGTCGTGCATGAGCTTCCGGCCTTCGTCGAGGAGCACTTCCCGGTCATCGCCGGCAAGCGCTCGATCAGCGGGCATTCGATGGGCGGTCACGGCGCCCTGGTGGCGGCACTGAACGAGAAGGGCCGTTACGCCTCCGTATCGGCGTTCTCGCCGATCGTCGCCCCCACGCAGGTACCCTGGGGCGAGAAAGCCTTCTCCGGCTATCTCGGCGAGGACCGCGAGGCGTGGAAGGCCTACGACGCCTGCGAACTCGTGGCCAAAGGCGACAACCCCATCCCGCTGCTGGTCGACCAGGGCCTGGACGACGTCTTCCTCAAAGAACAGCTTCAGCCAGAGCGCCTCGAAGAGGTCTGCAACGCCCAGGGCCACTCACTGCAGCTGCGCCGCCACGAGGGCTACGACCACAGCTACTACTTCATCGCCACGTTCATGGGCGACCACGTCTACTACCACGCGGAAAAACTCCGCTCGACGTAATCCTTCCGGGCACGGGCGGTCACACGCCCGTGCCGTTCTTTCACTCCCCTTTTAGAACCACGAATGAACACGAATGGACACGAATGCTGCCGCAGGGCCTATTAGGCTCGCAGGAGCTTCGCTGAGACATCTGCGGCGAATGGTGTCTCTTTCTGAACCACAGATAGACACAGATGAACACAGATAAGGTCAAAAACAGCAGCGCAGTGACATCATGCGCTCTCGGTGTGCCATAGACCCCCTTTGACTTTCATCAGTGTCCATCTGTGTTCATCTGTGGTTCTCATCCCCAACATCAGGGCCACCACGCTTTCAGCAACGCTCCTCCAGGCTCGATAAGCCATGCGGCAGCATTCGTGTCCATTCGTGTTCATTCGTGGTTCCTTTCCCTGCTCCTTCGTAGTGCATAGACATTCCGGTCTGCGCCAGTGCGGTGCAGTGGCGGACATGGTCTGTTCGTAAATCACTGATATTACAGTCATTCCTTGAATGGCACGGCTCCTGCTCCCGGGTTCGGCGGTTGTCTGTTTCAACCGCGGAAAGCGCGCAAGGAGATCCGTCCCATGAAACTCGTATCCGCAATCATCAAGCCCTACAAACTCGACGAGGTGCGTGAAGCGCTCGGCGAGATCGGGGTGCAGGGCATCACCGTGAGCGAGGTGAAGGGGTTTGGCCGTCAGCGCGGTCATACCGAGCTGTATCGCGGCGCCGAATACGTCGTCGACTTCCTGCCCAAGGTCCGCCTCGACGTCGCACTCGAGGACGACCGCGTCGATGCCGCCATCGAGACGATCTGCAACGCCGCCCGGACCGGGAAGATCGGCGACGGCAAGATCTTCGTTCAGCCACTCGAACAGACCGTACGTATCCGCACCGGTGAAGCCGGCGCGGAAGCGCTTTAAAGGGGAGCGGACATGGATACAGCCAACATGACAATTGAACTGAGCTACGCGCTCGACACGTTCTACTTCCTGGTTTGTGGCGCACTGGTGATGTGGATGGCGGCCGGTTTCGCCATGCTCGAATCCGGCCTCGTGCGCTCCAAGAACACCGCGGAGATCCTGACCAAGAACGTCGCGCTGTACTCGATCGCCTGCGTGATGTACCTGCTGCTCGGCTACCAGGTCATGTACGGGGGCGACGGTATCAACGGCGTCATTCCTTCGCTGGGCGCCCTGCTGCCGGGCGAGAACACCACGGAGGCCGTGCTCGCCGGGGGCGAAGGTGCACCCTATTACTCCGGCGCTTCGGACTTCTTCTTCCAGGTGGTATTCGTCGCGGCGACCATGTCGATCATCTCGGGCGCGGTGGCCGAGCGCATGAAGCTGTGGTCGTTCCTGACCTTCGCGGTGTTCATGACCGCCATCATCTACCCGGTGCAGGCCTACTGGTCCTGGGGCGGTGGTTTCCTGTCGGCCGCGGGTTATTCCGATTTCGCCGGCTCGGGCATCGTGCATCTGTGCGGCGGCGTTGGCGCCCTCATCGGCGCGATCATGGTCGGACCGCGCAAGGGCAAATACGACGCCGAGGGGCGGCCGCGGGCGATCCCCGGCGCCAACATGCCGCTGGCGGCGCTCGGCATGTTCGCCCTGTGGCTCGGCTGGTTCGGCTTCAACGGCGGCTCACAGCTGGTGCTGTCCAGCGTCGCCGACGCCAATGCCGTGGCAAAGATCTTCGTTAATACCAACACCGCCGCTGCCGGTGGCCTGCTGGCCGCGCTGATCACGGCTCGGATCAAATGGGGCAAGGCGGATCTCACGATGGCAGTGAACGGCGCCCTCGCCGGTCTGGTGGCGATCACGGCCGAGCCCCTGGCGCCGAGCCCGCTGGCGGCCACGCTGATCGGCGCGGTCGGCGGCATCATCGTCGTATTCTCGGTGCTGGCGCTGGACCGGCTGCGCGTGGACGACCCGGTCGGCGCGATCTCGGTCCACGGCACCGCCGGCATCTGGGGCGTGCTGATCGTGCCGGCCTCGAATACCGGTGCCTCGATCGGGCCGCAGCTGCTCGGGCTCGCGGCAATCATCGGCTGGACGGCAGCCGCGAGCGCCGTGGTATTCGCCCTCGTGAAGCTCGGGATGGGCCTCCGGGTCACCGAGGAAGAGGAATATGAGGGCGTGGATATCGCCGAGTGCGGCCTCGAGGCCTACCCCGAGTTCGTCGGGGCTCGCGGCGGCACCGCCGGGTGATTTCCACATCCACCCTCGCCCAGGGACGCGGCTGAGTGGCAGAATCCCGGGCACGGTTTACAGGAGCAGGCTCCGTGCCCGGGATTCCCTCCACACCATTGATCGCGGGATGCGGCTATGTCGGCCGCCGTCTCGCCCGCCTTTTGATCGCCCGTGGCGAGCGCCCGGTCGCGCTCGTGCGCACCCAGCGCTCGGCCGATGAACTCGGACGGACGGGGATTGCCCCGGTCGCCAGCGACCTCGATCGGCCGATCGACGAGCCGCCTGCGGCGGCGGCCGACGGGACGGTGTTTTACCTGGTCCCGCCACCCGGTGATGCTGAGGACGACGATCCGCGACTGCGCCACTTCCTCCGCGCGTGTGAAGAGGCGGTACCTCGCCGGCTGGTCTATCTGAGTACGTCCGGGGTTTACGGGGACTGCCACGGTGAGTGGGTCGATGAAAGCCGCCCGCCCGCACCGATCTCCGATCGTGCCCGCCGGCGCCTCGCGGCCGAGGAGCTCGCCCGCGCCTGGTGCGAGGAACGCGGTATCGACGTGGTCATCCTGCGCGTGGGCGGCATCTATGGCCCGGGCCGGTTGCCGATCGATCGGCTGTCGAAAACCACGCTGATACGGGCCGAAGAGGCGCCCTGGAGCAACCGCATCCACGTGGACGATCTCGTGACCACGCTGCGGGCCGCTGCGCGCCATGGCCGGGCGGGTGCGGTGTACAACGTGGCCGACGGCCACCCGACCACCATGACGGACTATTTCAACCGCGTCGCCGATGCCACGGGCCGGCCCCGCCCGGCCACCGTGCCGCTGGAGCAGGCCCCGCAGGCCCTGTCGCCGGCGATGCTGTCGTTCGTGCGCGAGTCGCGTCGGCTCGACATCGGCCGCATGCAGCGCGAACTGGGCGTAACGCTGAAGTACCCCTCGCTGGACAGCGGCCTTGCCGACGCCCTTAAGACGAATCCCGATCGCGCCGTGGTCTGACGGCGGTCGTTCACGCTCCAGCATTCGGTGGCAACGCGCTTACCGGTACGGCGTCCCCAGGCGTGCTCGTTGCCGTAGCCTGCTGCGGGAACGATCGCGAGCAAGCTCGCTCCTACAGGCCAAACAGTCGCAGCGGTCTGCCGAAACCTGTAGGAGCGAGCTTGCTCGCGATCGGTGTCATTTGCCGGTTGCCTTCACGCCCTCACAAATTCATTTGCCACCGATGCGCGCACTCGCACGCGCCTGCGCTTGAAGGGGCCTATGAGAGGCGCGTTTGCGCGAAGCGCACGCGCGCTTCGGCGGTTCGCCCGGCCTTGGCGTCCGGGACTTGGCGGGACACCGATTCACGCGTCGGGTGAGCCGCCGTCGCCCATCTCGCCGGTGCCACCCCCCTTGCCGCTGCGGACCAGGCGGGTCGAGCCGGCGTCGCGTTCGAGACGCGGTTCGTCCTCGCCTGCGCGATGCAGGCGGATGTCCTGGCGCGGATACGGGATCTCGATGCCGTTTTCGCGGAACACGCGCTCGACCTCGAAATTGAGGTCGCTTACGACCGAGAGGAAATATTCGATATCGCGAATGAAGGCGCGGATCTCGAACTCCATCGCGAATTCCCCGAGGCGGCGGAACAGCACGATCGGCGTGGGCGCAAGCAACGCATCGTTGATCACCTGGGGATGCCGCTCGGCGATCCCGAGCAACAGATCGCGTACCTGCTGCGGATCGGTGCCATAGGCGGCGCGCACGGGCACGATGACGCGCCCGAAGGGATCGCGCAGCATCCAGTTCGTGACCTGCCCCTGGATGAGTTCGGAGTTCGGCACGATCACGTCGGCGCGATCGAAGGTCTCGATCTGGGTCGAGCGGATACTGATCCGCTTGATATAGCCCTCGGTGGGGCCGACCACGACCCAGTCGTTCGTCTTGACCGGCCGCTCGAACAGCAGGATCAGGCCGGAGACGAAGTTGTTGAAGATGTTCTGCAGGCCGAACCCGATGCCGACCGAGAGCGCGCCCGCGATGATCGCCAGGTTGGTGAACTTCACGCCGGCCACCGCGAGCCCGACGAGCAGCGCGAGCGCCACGCCGAGGTAACCCGTGACCGTAACGATGGCCTCGTGCGCGCCGCGCTCCATGCGCGAGCGGCTGAGCCAGCGCTGGTCCAGGCGCTGCTTGAACCAGCCGGTCACCCCGATGCCCACGATCAGGACAATCAACCCCCAGAGCAGGCGAATCGGCACCAGTTCGAACTCGCCGAGCGCGATGCCCTCGTTGAGCATGCGCATGATGAACGCGAGACCGGTATCGGAGAGCCCCCACATCAGCAGGGCGAGCAGCAGGGCACCGCTCCACAGGACGATCGCCAGCAGGAAGCGCAGCCAGGTCAGGCCGGGCATATACTGATCGGCGCGCACGCCCAGTGAACGGCGCACGGCCCGATGCCAGCCCCGGCGGCCTTCGTCGAGCCCATCGAACAGCTCGCCGAACAGGTGCCAGATGAACCAGCTGCCCCAGAACACGACGATGGTCCCGGCGATACCGGTAACGATGTACTCGGAGAGCTCCAGGTACCCGAGCCACTCGGCACCGAGCGCGGCCAGCATGCCGGCGGTGATGATGAGGCGCGGCAGCCGCGTGTCGTGCCAGCGCAGCAGGTCCCCCGCCAGCCAGAAGATCCGCATCAGATTGATGATCAGGACCGTCGAGACCAGCAGCCGCAGGAGATCACGCACCGGCTCGGGGAAGCTCTCGACGACCAGGGTCGCCGAGAACAGCGAGACCGTCAGGATCACGATGCCGAGGACACGCAGTCGGCGTGTGAGCGAGCGCAGGACCGGCGCCGGGGCCGGCAGATAGGGTTTCGCCGGCGGGCTCGGCGCCAGGAACACGCGTACGGTCAGTATGAACAGGAAGTAGCCCGCCAGACCGTACGACAGCAGCGTGATGAAGGCCCAGCCCTGTTCGCGCACACCGACCACGGTGAGGTACAGCGCCACCGCCACGGACGTGACCAGTGCCGGCAGTATGCTCGCGGCACAGGCGAGCAGCGCGCGCAGGAAGCCCGCGGCGATGGTTCCGGTCTCGGGCACGCGTTCGGCCGTGGCGAACATCGGCGCGCGCGCGTAGAGCGAGCCGCCGATGCCGACCAGCGCGAGCCCGAGCAGGCCGATGAACTCGATCCAGTTCAGTGTATCGAGACCGCTCTCGCGGAGCAGGAACAGTCGCGCGGTGTTCCACAGCTGCGCGGGCTCGCTCAGGTTTTCGCCGATCACTTCCCAGGCGGGCTGCTCGCGCGCGGCCAGCCGGGCCGTCAGGATGGCCTGCTGCAGGCGGGTCACGCGGTCCTGCAGCTGGTCCGAGCGCAACTGGATCACCCGGCAGAGCTGGAGCTGATTCTCCACGTCGCGCTTCTGCAGTTGAAACGCGGCCCGTTGCTGCTGGACGCCCGCCGCCTCGTGTGGTCCGGATTTCCCGAGTGTGGCGAGGCTCTCCTCGAGATTGGCGAGGCGGCTCTCATTGCGCTCGATACACTCGTTGGCGACCTCGCGGGCGGCCGGAATCTCACCGAGGTACGCGCGCAGGACATCGCGCTCCGGGGTCTCCTCGGCTTCAAGCGCCTGCTTGATCGCGTTCAGCCGCGCGTCCGCCGCCTTGACCTCTTCTTCGGGCATGGCGGCGGCATGGGCCGTTACCGCCGCGAGCGGCAACAGGACGGCCAGCAGCAGGGTGGCGAACACACGCGACGGGAGACAGAGCATGGCGATCAAGCGACAGGGCCGAAGCGACAGTCTAACGGCACGGCCGGGCGGGGCCTATAACCGGGCGAGACGGCGCAGGCCCTCTTCGAGCGTCGAGCGGGGGCAGCCGAAATTGAGCCGCAGGAATCCCTTGAGACCGAAGTCGGCCCCATCGGAGAGACCGACTCCGACCGCTTCCGCCGCGGCCGCCGGGTCATCCACTCCGAGTTCGCGCGCATCCAGCCAGGCGAGGTAGGTCGCCTCCGGCGTGGCCATGCGCAGGCGCGGGTGGTCCGCGATGGCCGCCGCCACTCGATCGCGATTGCCGCGCAGATAGTCGATCAGCGCGCCGTGCCAGTCGTCGCAGTCCCGCCAGGCGGCCAGCGCGGCAGTGAACCCGAGCGCGTTCACGCCCGGCACGAATCCGGCACGCGCGGACTGGAAGCGCCGCCGCAGTTTCGGGTCCGGGATGATCGCGAGCGAGCAGCCGAGCCCCGCGATGTTGTAGGTCTTGCTCGGCGCCATCAGGGTGATCGTGCGGCGCGCGATATCCGGGCCCAGGGTAGCCATCGGGATATGGCGGCGCTCCGGGTCCAGGATCAGGGCACAGTGGATTTCGTCGCTGCAGATGATGAGATCACGGCGTTCGCAGAAGGCCGCCAGCGCTTCCAGCTCGTCGCGGCGGTAGACGCGGCCGGTGGGGTTCTGCGGATTGCAGAGCAGCAGCAGGCGCGTGCGCTCGGTGACGGCCGCTTCGAGCCGGTCGAAGTCGATGGTGCCGTCGGCGGACGCCAGCGGCACTTCGATCCGCTCGCGCCCGGCCCGCGCCGGCGCCGCTCGGAACGGCGGATACACGGGCGTGAAGGTCGCCACCGCATCGTCGCGTTCGCCGACCGCGGCCGCCGTGAGATGAATGCCCGGCACAAGCCCCGGCAACCAGACCAGCCACTCCGGCTCGACCTGCCAGCCGTAACTCTCACGCAACATCGACACCGTGACATCGACCAGCTCATCGGGCGCGCTGGTGTAGCCGAACACGCCATGATCGACGCGCTCATGCAGGGCATCGAGCACCGCCGGCGGTGCGCGGAAGTCCATATCCGCGACCCACATGGGCAGCACGTCGCGCTCGCGGAAACGGTCCCACTTGTCGCTCGCGGTCCCTCGGCGATCGATCAGCTCATCGAAGTCGTAATGCATGCACTCGGTCCGGTTGCGGGCGCGGGACGGCCCCAGGAGCCTGTCGGGGAAACCCGGACAGGCTTCCGGCCGTCAACCGCGCCGATGGTAGGCAATGCGGCACCGGCCTGCCAGCCGGCGATTACGGTCCACTCTGGGGCGATGCGTCCGGGTCACTCGGCGTCGTGTCCCCGGCGTCGTCGCGCTCGAACAGCCCTTCCAGTTCGTCCGCCGCCTGCGAGGTCGACAGCTGCAGGGCATCGCGCTCGCGGTGGACCGCGTACTGGCGCTCGAGGATCGCCTCGTCGTGCTCGCGGAAGCCGGCCGCTGCCTGACGCGCTTCCTCCTCGTCGCCGGTCGCCCACGCGAGCACGCCCTCGCCCAGCTCCAGACTCGCCGGGAAGGTCTCGCGGACGACGATCCGCGCCCCGAGATCGCGTAGCCGGAACGCATGCTGGCGGTTTCGGGCACGCGCGAAGATCGGCAGGTTCGGGAAATGCCGGCGCACGGCCTCGGCCGTGCGCACCGATGCCTCGACATCATCGATGGCCAGGACGAACGCGCGCGCGTCGCCGGCATCCGCGGAGCGCAGGAGGTCGATCCGCGAGGCGTCGCCATAATAGAGCCGATTACCGTAGCGGCGCACGAAGTCGACCTGCACCGGATTGATCTCGAGGGCGGTGAACGGGACGTTGGCGCTGTGCAGCACGCGCCCGACGATCTGCCCGAAGCGGCCGAAGCCGGCGATGATCACCCCGGGCGCGGGCGTGTCGATCGTGTCGTACATGCGCTCATCCGAGCGGTCCAGGCGGGGCGCCAGCACGCGCTCGTTGAACAGGACGGTCAGCGGCGTGGCGACCATCGACAGGGTCACCGCGGCGATCAGGTAATCGACCTGGGTACCGGTGAGCACCCCTTCCTGGGCGGCGGAGGAGAACACGACGAAGGCCAGTTCCCCGCCCTGCGGGAGCACCGCCGCGAGTGAGCGCGCCTGGCCGTCGCCGAGCCCCCATGCGCGGCCGATCGCATAGATGAGCGTGAGCTTGATGGCGATCAGCCCGCCGGCCAGACCGAACACCACGGCCGGCTGCTCCACCACCAGGCCCAGATCGGCCGACATGCCCACGGCGATGAAGAACAACCCGAGCAACAGGCCCTTGAACGGCTCGATGTCGGCTTCGATCTCGTGGCGGAATTCCGAGTCAGCGAGCAACACGCCCGCCACCAGCGCGCCCACGCCCATCGAAAGGCCGGTGGCATCGACCGCCAGCGCGGAGCCGATCACCACCAGCAGCGCCGTGGCCGCGAACGTCTCATGGGTCCCGGAGGCCGCTACCAGCCGGAAGACCGGGCGCAACGCGACATGCCCGCCCGCCACGATCGCCGCGATGACGGCGAGGCTGATCACGGTATCGATCGCGAGCACGCGCGGATCGAGGCCATCGGCGCCACTGCCAAGGATGGGCAGCACCGCCAGCAATGGCAGCAGCGCGATGTACTTGAACAACAGAATGGCGAACGCGGCGCGGCCGTGGCGCGTGGTCAGCGCTTCACGTTCGGCCAGCGACTGCAGCACCAGCGCCGTGGACGAGAACGCGAGGCCCACGCCGACCACCAGCGCCGCCCCGGGCGACAGTCCAAGCATCCACGCGGCGGTCCCGAGCGCGCCGGAGCAGGCCAGCAGCTGCAGCGAGCCGAGGCCGAAGACATTGCGGCGCAGTACCCACAAGCGCGCCGGCTGCAGTTCAAGCCCGATGATGAACAGCAACAGCACCACACCGATTTTCGAGAACTTGAGGATGTCCTCGACATCGGTGATGAGCCCGAAGCCATGCGGCCCGATCGCGAGGCCGGCGGCCAGATATCCCAGCACGGAACCGAACCCGATCCGGCGAAACAGCGGCACCGCGACGACCGCGGCGGCAAGGAAGATGGCGGCCTCATACAACAGGGTCATGGCGGCGGCCCCCCATGGGCACGACTCGTCGATCGGTGCTGCGGTGCGCTCCCGACAAGCGGGCGCACCACCGCCCTGCTGCCGCGATCAACCGGGCCGGGCACGCGGCGGGACGCGGACGCTACCCCCTGACGCGCCAATCGGCAACCCCGAAGTGATCTCGATTCATGGTTTCTCGCCCGACTCGCGGCGGCGGGTGTCCGTCTCGTCCAACTGGAACCGTTCCGCGAGTTCCGCGGCGGCCTTGTGGAAACATTCCATGCAATCCTTCGGTACCGGTTTTGCAGGAATGCTAAACGCCGGGCCAGGCCTCGTACCGGAGCAGAAGACTATCACCCCATGAACCGAGGACCTTGCGGGACATCCGTTTGCAAGTAGACATGTAAATGGTTATAAATCGCTCCTACTGGGATATAACCAGCGGATCGCTCTCCCTTTTCCGCGATTGAGACATCCGCCGACACGCCTCGTCATCCCGTCCAGCGCTGGTGCACTTGCCTGGGATGGTGCTACTCCGCTGCGGCCACATCGGCCAGGGAGCATGCATGATCAGTGAAGACCGAGCTACGATCCTTGTCGTCGACGACCAGCCGGCATTACGCGCCACGCTGGGCACATATCTGGAGCACAGCGGTTTCAGGGTACTGACTGCGGCAGACGGAAGTCAGGCTCGGTTGGCAACAATACAGAATGAGATCGATCTGATCCTTCTGGACATCGTCATGCCGGACGAAGACGGGATGTCACTGTGCCGGGCGCTGCGGGGCATGTGCACGACACCGGTGATTTTCCTGTCGGCGCGGGACCAGGATAACGATCGGATCGCGGGACTGGAGGTCGGGGCCGACGACTATATCGTCAAACCATTCAATCCGCGGGAACTGATCGCAAGGATCAAGGCGATCCTACGACGACGGCATGCCGCACCCCCAGAGGCGATTCCGACCGATTCCGGTTCCATCCGTTTCGACCACTGGTACCTGCAGCGCCGCAAGAAACGTCTGATCTCATTATGCGGTGAGCACGAACACGAACTCACCTCCGCCGAATACGAGCTGCTGATGGTGTTCCTGCGCCACCCGCGGCGGGTGCTGGCGCGGGATGAACTGCTTGAGATGACCTGCGGCCGCAAGGGACGTCCTTTCGATCGGACGATCGACAATCAGGTACGTCGGTTGCGCAAGAAAGTCGAGGCGGAGCCGTCGCGTCCGAACGTCATCCGCACGGTCTGGGGTCGGGGTTACTGCCTGGATGTCGAAGTCGACCGTCAAACCCGCTGATCAAGTCGGCTCTGGGCAGTCCGCGTGGTGCTGACTTTTCCGTTCAGTACGCGCCCGGCGTGACATGCTTCACATTCCGATGCGCGCCGGCGGTTTGCCTGTTGATCCATTGCCCTTAAACAGGGATTGTTGCAGTACCCCTTGGCATCGCGGTGATTCGAGGCGCGCGCTTCACCCTCTCGGAGATTTGACGATGCATCCGTACGGCCCCCGAAAAACCCTTCTGGCAGTCGGTACTCTTCTAGCGTTCATGGTGCTCGTCGGTTGCAGTGAAGAAAAAGGCTCTGCCGAGAAAACTGGAGAGGAGATCGACGAAGCGGCCGAGAAACTCCAGGACGACGCGGGCGAGGCCGCAGAAGCCGCCGGGGATGCTATCGAGGAGGCCGGCGATTCGGTAGAAGACGCCACCGACGAGTAACCGCAGCGTCTGACATGCGAGCGTAGCCATTGGGGCCTGCACTGCGGCCTACGGTGACCGTCTCACGACACCCTGCCGTACGGACGCACCATCCCGATGGGCATGCTCGTCCCCACTGGCATGGCATCTGCACCGGAATCCGATGAACGCGATTTCGCCGCGCGGCACCGTGCGATCCGATGACGCGTTTCGTCACAAACCGCCACACGGTGTCGATATTGTCCGTGATCGGCACCGCATGCGACCGGCACCGCCGGAGGGAGGTATGCCCGATGTCTCTTCCCATGATGCTCGCCGCCGGAGCGGTCCTGCTGATCCTCATCGCCCTGCTGATGCTGCAGCGCCGGAGGAACGCCGCTTCCCGGCCGGAGGAGGACGGTACGACCGCGTCCGCCGGGGAAACGCCGTCGGTGGATACGGCATCGCGTCACGGGCTGGCCACGGACCAGTGGCAGCCGCTGGGCTCGGGCGGCCGCCTCAAGGCGATTATGCGGGGCGGGCGTCACGGTCTCCGGCTGGTGCGCGCCCCCGATGTGGCCATCTACCGTGCAGTCGACGGCGACGCGATCCGTGTCGTGCGGGGACATGACGGTGTCTACGGGGGCCGCCCGAACTGGGCGCATATCGCTGAACTCACGCGTGCGATGGGCAAGGCGGAGCGCTGTTGGCCCGGCGCCGAACTCGCCGGCGTCCTGAGCTATACCGACCGCGCCGTGGCCGTGGAATACTCGCCGCGCCTGGTCGCCGACCTCGAGGACGAGACCGCGCCCGACCCCGAAGGCGCAACCGTGGCCTGACCGCGCGGCCCCGGATTACCGGGGCCAAAGCCACCGGCGCCAGTAGCCGCGATCGCCACGCCGGTACGCCCTTGCGGCCTGGCGGGCACGCACCCGGAAAAGGCGCAGCAGGCGCCGCGCCCAGACGAACTCGAGCGCCAGGATGGCGAGCCCGAGCGGGATCACCACCACGGCCGGCCCCGGCGTGAAGAACATCACGGCGCCGACGAGCACGACCGTAGTGCCGACGGTCGCGATTACCAGCCGCCGGGCAATCCGATAGCTCCCGCGTGCGAGGCGCAGGAACAGGGATGGTGCGCCAGCCGGGACCACGGGATCGAGGGCCCGTTTTAGCGGCTTCGATCGCTCATCGTCCGAGTCAGGAACCATCCTGCCATCCGGCGGCCGGCGTACCGCGATCAGGAGCGTCCGAGACGGCTGCGCGCGGCGGTCCGCAGACGCAGTGCATTGAGCCGTATAAAGCCCTCGGCATCCTTCTGATCGTACGCCCCACGGTCATCCTCGAAACTGGCGACAGCGGCGTCGAACAGGCTGTCGCTGACCGACTGGCGCCCGACCACACTGACCGCGCCCTTGTAGAGCTTGAGACGCACGCGGCCATTGACGTGCCATTGCGAGCGGTCGATCAGCGCCTGCAGCATCTCGCGCTCCGGCGCCCACCAGTAGCCGTTGTAGACCAATTCGGCGTAGCGGGGCATCAATTCGTCCTTCAGATGCGCCGCCTCGCGGTCGAGGGTAATGGACTCGATCGCGCGATGCGCCTTGAGCAGGATCGTCCCGCCAGGCGTTTCGTAGCAGCCGCGCGACTTCATGCCCACGTAGCGGTTCTCGACGATGTCGAGGCGGCCGATGCCGTGCGCGCCGCCGACTCGGTTGAGTTCGGAGAGAACGCCAGCGGGAGACAGACGTTCGCCGTCGATCGCAACCGCATCGCCGCCCTCAAAATCGATCTCGACATACTGCGGCTGGTCAGGCGCCATCTCGGGCGAGACTGACCATAACCACATCTCTTCCTCGGGTTCGGCCGCGGGATCCTCCAGAATGCCGCCCTCATAGGAGATATGCAGCAGATTCGCGTCCATGGAGTACGGCGAGCCGCCGTCCTTCTTTTTCTCAATGGGGATGCCATGGGATTCGGCGTAGGCTAGCAGGCGCTCGCGCGAGTTCAGATCCCACTCGCGCCATGGGGCGATCACGTGGACGTCCGGTGACAGGGCGTAGGCACCCAGTTCAAAGCGCACCTGGTCATTGCCCTTGCCGGTGGCGCCGTGGGAAATCGCGTCGGCCCCGGTCTCACGCGCGATCTCTACCAGACGCTTCGCGATCAGCGGCCGCGCGATCGAGGTCCCGAGCAGGTATTCCCCTTCATAGATCGCGTTGGCCCGGAACATCGGGAACACGAAATCCGCGGCGAACTCCTCGCGCAGATCCTCGATATAGATCTTTTTCACGCCCAGGGCCTCGGCCTTGGCGCGCGCGGGTTCGACCTCTTCTCCCTGCCCCAGGTCGGCGGTGAACGTGATGACCTCGCAGCCGTATTCTTCCTCCAGCCACTTGAGGATCACCGAGGTATCCAGCCCCCCGGAGTAGGCCAGCACGGCCTTTCGAATCTGCCCCATCTTGTCTTGCTCCCGCTGTCCGCGACCCAAAAGCCGGCATTCTACTACAGACCGCCGGCCTGCCGATCCCCACCCCTGCGCGCCGCGCGCCGCCACCCGTGCCGTTCACGGTGGCCGGATACCGTGCAGGGACGGCAAGGCGTCAAGTAGCCACCCCGCGGGGGCGCGTGGCACAATCCATTCCGTTGCGCGTTGCACGGCCGGGAGCCGCCCGCGCGCCGGCTGGCGGATCGACGCATCCCCGGCCCCGAGCCTGCCGCTTACGAGGTACATCATGGCCGAAGAAAACGACATCGATCCGCAGGAAACCCGCGAATGGCTCGACTCGCTCGATACGCTGATCGAGGCCGATGGCGGCGAGCGCGCTCACTTCCTGCTGGAGCGCCTGATCGATGAATCGCGGCGCGCGGGGATCAACATCCCGTTCTCCCCGCGGACCGGCTACGTCAACACGATCCCGCAGCACCGCGAAGAGCGCAGCCCCGGCGACCACGATCTCGAATGGAAACTGCGCTCCTACATCCGCTGGAACGCCACGGCGATGGTGGTGCGCGCGAACAAGAAGAGCGAGGGCATCGGCGGCCACATCGCGAGCTTCGCGTCCGCGGCCACGCTATACGACGTCGGGTTCAACCATTTCTTCCGGGCGCCGAGTCACTCGCACGGCGGCGATCTGGTCATGATTCAGGGCCATTCCGCCCCCGGCATCTACGCGCGCGCATACCTCGAAGGCCGGCTCAACACCGACCAGCTCGATGAGTTCCGGCACGAAGTCGACGGCAAAGGGCTGTCGTCGTATCCCCACCCGTGGCTGATGCCCGATTTCTGGCAGTTCCCGACCGTGTCGATGGGCCTGTCACCGATGATGGGCATCTACCAGGCGCGGTTCATGAAATACATGAACGACCGCGAACTGTCCGCCGCCCAGGACCGCAAGGTCTGGGTATTCATGGGCGACGGCGAGGTCGACGAACCCGAATCGCTGGGCGCGATCTCGCTCGCCGGGCGCGAAAAGCTCGACAACCTCGTCTACGTGGTGAACTGCAACCTGCAGCGCCTCGACGGCCCCGTGCGCGGCAACGGCAAGATCATTCAGGAGCTGGAGGCGATCTTCCGGGGCGCGGGCTGGAACGTGATCAAGGTCGTCTGGGGCTCCTACTGGGACCCGCTGCTGGCCAAGGACAGCGACGGGCTGCTGCGCCAGCGCATGGACGAGGCCGTCGACGGCGAGTACCAGACCTTCAAGTCGAAGGACGGCGCGTACGTACGCGAGAACTTCTTCGGCAAGTACGAAAAACTCAAGGAGATGGTGTCGAACATGTCCGACGAGGACGTGTGGCGCCTCAACCGTGGCGGCCACGATCCGCATAAGGTCTATGCCGCCTACGCCGCTGCTACCAAACACACCGGCCAGCCGACGGTCATCCTCGCCAAGACCGTGAAGGGCTACGGCATGGGCGAGGCCGGCGAAGGCCAGATGACCGCCCACCAGCAGAAGAAGATGGACGCCGATGAGCTGGTAAAACTGCGTGACCGGTTCCGTATCCCGATCAGTGAGGAAGCGGCGCGCAACGCCGAGTACTTCCACCCGGGCGACGATAGCGAGGAAATCCAGTACATGCAGGAGCGCCGCAAGGCGCTCGGCGGCTACCTGCCGCAACGCAAGACGCTGGCGGCTCCGCTCAAGGTACCGACGCTAGACACCTTCAAGCCCCTGCTGGAATCCAGCGGCGACCGCGACATGTCGACCACGATGGGCTTCGTGCGCGGGCTTACGCTGCTCACGCGCGACAAGAAGATCGGCCCCAACATCGTTCCGATCGTGCCCGACGAGGCGCGCACCTTCGGCATGGACGGCATGTTCCGCCAGCTCGGCATCTATTCGCCGGTCGGGCAGCTGTACACGCCGGAGGACGCCGGCTCGATCATGTATTACCGCGAGGACAAGAAGGGCCAGATCCTCGAGGAAGGCATCAACGAGGCGGGTGCCCTGTGCGACTGGCTCGCCGCGGCGACGGCGTACTCCACGCACGGGACCAACATGATCCCGTTCTATATCTATTACTCGATGTTCGGGTACCAGCGCGTCGGCGACTTCATGTGGGCCGCCGGCGATCAGCAGGCACGCGGCTTCCTGCTCGGCGGCACCGCCGGGCGCACGACGCTCAACGGCGAAGGCCTGCAGCACGAGGACGGGCAGAGCCAGCTCACGATGACGGTGATCCCGAACTGCGTGAGCTACGACCCGACCTTCAACTACGAACTCGCCGTGATTATCCAGGACGGCCTGCGCCGGATGTACCAGGAGCAGGAGAGCGTTTTCTACTACATCACGGTGATGAACGAGAACTACCATCACCCGGCCATGCCCGAAGGCGTCGAGGAGGGTATCCGCAAGGGTCTGTACCAGTTCGACTCGGTGAAGCCGAAGGGGAACAAAAAGCACCCCGAGGTGCAGCTGACGGGCAGCGGCACCATTTTCCGCGAGGTCATCGAGGCCGCCGAGCTGCTGCGCG
This sequence comes from Halofilum ochraceum, assembly GCF_001614315.2. Taxonomy (NCBI): domain Bacteria; kingdom Pseudomonadati; phylum Pseudomonadota; class Gammaproteobacteria; order Chromatiales; family Ectothiorhodospiraceae; genus Halofilum; species Halofilum ochraceum. The sequence goes on along the minus strand of NZ_LVEG02000004.1, from coordinate 261,150 downwards.
ATGACTGGGGCGTGGCCAGCACCCTGTGGTCCGCGACCAGCTTCAGCGAACTGCGCCGCGACGGCCTCGACTGCGACCGCTGGAACATGCTGCACCCGGGGCGCAAACAGCGCACGAGCTGGGTCCAGCAGTGTCTCGGCGCCTCCGATGCCCCGGTGGTCGCATCGACCGACTATATGAAAGCGGTACCGGATCAGATCCGCCCGTTCATCAACAACCGCTTCCGGGTTCTCGGCACCGACGGCTATGGCCGCAGCGACACGCGCGAGGCGTTGCGCAGCTTCTTCGAAGTCGATCGCTACTGGGTCACGGTCGCCGCGCTGAAGGCACTGGCCGACGAAGGCACGGTCGAGGCCAAACGCGTCACCGAGGCCATCAAGAAGTACGGCATCGACCCGGAAAAACCGAATCCGTTGACCGTGTAGGCTCCACCGGGGATCTGGAACCACGAATGAACACGAATGAACACGAATATTTCGTGGACCGCTTTCAACGCCGTGGCGCTACGCGGATAGGCGCGCACGATAATGCAAAGCATGGCAGCGAAGCTCCATCGCGCGTTCGAGTGACACGGGAACCGTTCGTGTTCATTCGTGGTTCCCGAAGTTGACCTTCGTGACGGCGGCCCCGGGCGCCTGAAGATCGGATACAGACTATGAGCCAGACCAAGGACATTCCCGTACCGGACATCGGCGATTTCGACGAGGTCGAGATCATCGAGGTGCTCGTCTCGCCGGGTGACACCATCGAGGCCGAGGACTCCATGATCACGCTGGAATCCGACAAGGCCTCGATGGAGATCCCCTCGCCCGAGGGCGGCACCGTCAAGGAAGTGAAGGTGGAGGTCGGTCAAAAGGTCAAGGAAGGCGACACCATCCTGACGCTCGAGCCCAGTGACGAAGGCGGGGCCGACGATCAGGCAGAGGAGTCGGATTCCGGCGACGAGAAACAGGCCGCCGAGGATGAAGCCGAGGGGGGAAAGGCTGACGAGGCGACCGGCGCATCCACGGCCGACAAGGAGAAGTCCGGCCAGAAGGAAGAAGGGGCATCCAGAGACACGGCCCCGGCCGGGGAAGAGCCGACCGAGCCGCCCAAACCCGGCGGCCGCGAGCGGAGTTCACCGACCGCTCACATCGAGCAGGAAAAACACTTGAAGGCCCACGCCTCCCCCGGGGTCCGCCGGTTCGCACGCGAACTCGGCGTGGACCTCACGCAGGTGACCGGGTCGGGCCGCAAGGGGCGCGTTCTCAAAGAGGACGTAAAGGCTCACGTGAAACAGGCGATGGAGGCACCAGCCGCCGCCGGTGGCGGGCTCGGCGTGCCACCGATGCCGGAGATCGATTTCAGCGAGTTCGGCGAGATCGAGACGAAACCGCTGACGAAGATCAACAAACTCACCGGCCAGAACCTGCACCGCAACTGGGTCACGGTTCCTCACGTTACGCAGTTCGACAAAGCGGACATCACCGATCTCGAGGCCTTCCGCAAGGAGCTCAACGCCGAGAACAAGGACAGCGGCGTAAAGATCACGCTGGTCTCGTTCCTGATCAAGGCCATGGTATCGGCCCTGCGCGAGTTCCCGCGCTTCAACAGTTCGCTCGACCCGGCCGGCGAGAACCTCATTTTCAAGAAATACTTCCACGTCGGTATCGCCGTCGATACCCCCGACGGACTGGTCGTGCCGGTACTGCGCGACGTCGACCGCAAGAGCCTGAACGACCTCGCCCGCGAACTGATGGACATCAGCCAGAAGGCGCGTGACAAGAAGCTGAGCCCGAAACAGATGAAGGGCGGCTGCATTTCCATCTCGAGTCTCGGCGGCGTCGGCGGCACGGCGTTCACGCCGATCGTCAACGCCCCGGAGGTCGCGATCCTCGGTGCGTCGAAGGCGACCACGGAGCCGGTCTGGAACGGCAAGGAATTCGTCCCGCGCCTGATGCTGCCGCTATCGCTGTCCTACGACCATCGCGTCATCGACGGCGCAGAGGCCGCCCGCTTCACCACCTACGTCGGCCGCCTCCTCTCGGACACGCGGCGGATGTTGCTGTAAAACCCTGGAACCACGAATGAACACGAATGGACACGAATGGTTCCGGGGCACCGCTCAGCGCCTTGGCGCTTCGCGGACGTGCCGGGACAGCCTTTGGACGCACAGCAGCGCAGCTCCACCACGCGCTCGGCTGCCACTGACCCCATTCGTGTCCATTCGTGTTCATTCGTGGTTCTCGCCTTTGACCTTCCCCCGGGCGGCAGAAAACGCCTGAAGATCGGATACAGACCATGAGCCAGACCAAGGATATTCCCGTACCGGACATCGGCGATTTCGATGAGGTCGAGATCATCGAGGTGCTTGTCTCGCCCGGCGATTCGATCGCCGCCGAGGACTCGATGATCACGCTCGAGTCGGACAAGGCCTCCATGGAGATCCCCGCGCCGGAAGGCGGGACGGTCAAAGAGGTCAAGGTATCGGTCGGACAGAAGGTGAAAGAAGGCGACGTCATCCTCACGCTCGAGGCCGAGGAAGGCGAGAAAACGTCGGACGCGGGTGAGTCCGGATCGGACGCACAGGAGGCCTCGGAGCCCGCGGAGAAAGACGAAAGCGGGAAGACACAGGAGAAGGAAGCGTCCGCGAAGAAAGAAGCGCCAGCCCCGAAGGCGGCTCCATCGGACACGGACATCCAGTGCCAGGTGCTGGTGCTCGGCTCCGGGCCGGGTGGCTATACCGCGGCCTTCCGCACGGCCGATCTGGGCCTGGAGGTGGTGCTGGTCGAGCGCTACGACGCGCTTGGCGGCGTCTGTCTGAACGTCGGCTGCATCCCGTCCAAGGCCTACCTGCACACTGCCGAGGTCATCACCGGCGCCGAACGCGCCGCCGAACACGGTGTCGAGTTCGGCAAGCCGAAGATCGACACCAAGAAACTATCGGGCTGGAAGGACAAGGTCGTTGGCAAGCTCACCGGTGGCCTCAAGTCCATGGCAAAGCAGCGCGGCGTGACCGTCGTGCACGGCGATGGCAGTTTCACCTCGCCGAACAGCGTTGCCGTCGAAACGAAGGACGGCACGAAGACGGTCGGGTTCGAGCGCGCGATCATCGCCGCGGGATCGCAGTCGGTGAAGATCCCGTCCCTGCCCTGGGATGACGAGCGCGTGATGACCTCGACCGGCGCGCTGGAACTCGACGAGATTCCGAAACGCCTGCTGGTGATCGGTGGCGGCATCATCGGTCTGGAAATGGCCTGCGTCTACGATGCGCTCGGCTCGAAGGTCACGGTGTGCGAGATGGCGGACGGCCTGATGCCCGGCACGGACCGCGACCTCGTGAAGGTCCTCGAGAAACGGATCAAGTCGCGGTACGAGAACATCTACACGAAATCGAAGGTCGCCAAGGCCGATGCCCAAAAACAGGGCATCAAGGTGCACTTCGAGGGTGATAAGGCGCCGGAGACGGACGTGTTCGATCGCGTACTCGTCTCGGTTGGCCGCACACCGAACGGCCACAACATCGGCGCCGACAACGCCGGCGTCACGGTCGATGAGCGTGGATTCATCGCGGTCGACGAACGCCAGCGCACCAACGTCGATCACATCCACGCCATTGGCGACATCGTCGGCCAGCCGATGCTCGCCCACAAGGCGACGCACGAGGGCAAGGTCGCCGCCGAGGTCTGCGCCGGTCACAAGTCCGGCTTCGACGCCCGCACCATCCCGTCGGTCGCCTACACCGATCCGGAAGTCGCATGGATGGGGCTGACCGAGACCGAGGCGAAAGAGAAAGGCATCCAGTATGAGAAGGCCAGCTTCCCGTGGGCGGCCTCCGGCCGCGCGCTGGGCATGGGCCGCGAGGACGGCGTGACCAAGCTGCTCTACGACCCGGACACGCAACGCATCCTCGGCGCCGGCATCGCCGGCCCGCATGCGGGCGACCTGATCGCCGAGGCGACGCTGGCGCTCGAGATGGGCGCGGACATCGAGGATGTCTCGCTGACGATCCATCCGCATCCGACACTCTCGGAGACCGTCGCCTTCGCGGCCGAGATCGGCGAAGGCACGATCACGGATCTGTACCTGCCGAAGAAGAAATGACCCGGAGGCCTCCGCTGCGCTCAGGGGCCTGCCGGATCCGTGATTGATCCCGCAAAGCTCCCCTGAGCGGCGGAGCGCATGCGCGGCCCTGATTCGTCGGGTATCGCTGGCGCTCAACCCAACCTGTGATCCAGCGACACGCAGATGAGGTTGAGCGCCAGCGATACCGGACACGCGAGAGGCCACCGCCGACGACCACCCCCTCGCATTGCTACACTCGGACCGCACACGCAGCGAAGCACTCCCGGAGGCATCGTGGCGACACCGAAATTCGGTATCGGTCAGATCATCCATCACCGTAAGTTCGACTATCGCGGCGTCATCGTCGACGTGGACGCGGAGTACAGCGGTTCCGAGGAGTGGTACGAGCTGATGGCCCGAAGCCGCCCTCCCAAGGATGCGCCCTGGTATCACGTACTGGTCGATGGCGGCATGCATTCAACCTACGTGGCCGAGCGACACCTGGAAACGGATCCGACTGGCAAACAGGTCGAGCATCCCGCCCTCGGAGAATTCTTCGACCGCTTCGAGGACGGGCGCTACATCATGCGCCGCAGGCACTGATCGCAGTCGGCGCCGTCACCTGGCGGCACGCCTGGATTCAGTGCAGCAGTCCAATCGAACGCCATAAAGGAAGGCGTGCATTTCCCGTCTCGTGGACCATTGCAGTAGGATGGGCCAGCCGATCGCGGCCGCAGAGCCCATCACGGCCCTGGCACGAGCGGGAAACATCGGGCGGAATCGAGCGGGCACCGCACCTGCTCGGGCCATGCGGGGCCGGCCGCGGAGATCGGCGATTCAAGGGGGAGATAACCGATGGCCTCGGTTCGAGACCGTCTCACGGTGCCAACCGGCGCCACGGACACCATGGCACGAAGCGATAATGAGATCCGCGCGCGCGTGCGGGCGTATTTCTCCATGCTCGAGGGCGAGTTGCGCGGACGTAACCATCGCCACCGGGTATTCGCGCGCGACAATGGAAGCGGCGATAACGGCGACACGGAAACCGCCTTCCGGCAAATCGCGGCGGTGCTGGTCGAACAGGGGTTGCCCTTCCACAGTGCATACCGACCGGTGCCGCACTTCCCGGCGCCTATGCGCGATGCGGTCGCCTCCTATCTCCGCAATCACCCGGAACTGCTGCGCCTGATGGAAGCGGACGTCGACGAGCCTGCCGGCATGGTGCCTGATCTCGGTGGCCGCGGGCTTGAAGAAATCGCCAGCCGAGCACCGGAGCCTGGCGATATCCCGGAGATCGGCGCCGACAGTGCGACCGGCACCGCGATCTCCGGCATCGACTTCCTCGCCCGCGAGCAGCGCAATCACTCGCTCGCCTGGGCCGGCGAGCTGTTCGTGGTTCAGTATGAGGTCGCGCGCCTGCACGAGGCCGGTGCCGGTGTCTATGCCGACGCGATTGAGCATGTATCGGCGGAACAGGGTGCGGGCGGCGGTTTCGACATTCATTCGTACGATGCCGACGGCCGCGATCGATACATCAAGGTCAAGACCACGCGCTATCGGCGCGAGACCCCGTTTTTCGTGACCGCCAACGAGATCGCGATGGCGGCGACGCACCGCGAGCACTTCTGGCTCTACCGCGTATTCGGCTTCCGTGAGTTTCCGCGGCTTTACGGCGTCAATGGCTCACTGCACGACCGTTTCCGCCTGGAGGCCACCGCATACCGGGCCACGCCGCGCTGAGCAGCGGGTGCCCGCCGCGCTGCGGCCACATGCCATGAATGGGCCGGGCAAACGGCGCACGGCAGCGACAGCCTTCACGGCAGATGGGATACGCGAATGCGGAGAAAAGCGGGCAGGGAGTAAGTGGTGGCGATGGCTGGACTTGAACCAGCGACACCAGCATTATGAATGCTGTGCTCTAACCGACTGAGCTACATCGCCACGACAGGCGCGAGATTCTGGCGTCAGGTCGCCGGACTGTCAAGACTCCGGCCGGGCATTCCCGGTCTCCCGCCGTCGTAGGCCGTCTTTCGCCGAAGGCGACCGCCGGCGGTCCGCAGTGCCGCGTACCCATGCTTCGGGCGTGACGCCGGCTGGCTCCCTTCGGTCGCAAGCCGGCCTACCTTCAAGGCACCTCGCCCCGAGAAACTTCTTCGGGGTTGGCCGTATTGCCTCAGACGTTGAAACGGAAGTGGCAGACGTCACCCTCGTGCATGACGTACTGCTTACCCTCAAGACGCCAGCGGCCGGCGTCCTTCGCCCCCTGCTCGCCGCCGTGGGTGACGAAGTCGTCGAACGCGGTCACTTCGGCGCGGATAAAGCCGCGCTGCATATCGGAGTGGATTTCGCCGGCGGCCTGCGGTGCAGTCGCGCCTTTCGCCACCGTCCACGCCTTGACCTCCTTGGGTCCGCAGGTGAAAAAGGTCTGCAGACCGAGCAGATCGTAGCCACCGCGGATCACGCGGTTGAGGCCGGGTTCATCCAGGCCCAGCTCGCCGAGGAATTCCGCCTGCTCTTCGGGCTCGAGCTGCGCCAGTTCGGCCTCGATCTTCGCGCACACCGGGACGACGATCGCGCCCTCGTTCGCGGCCGTCGCACGGACCGCTTCCAGCTTCGGGTTGTCCTCGAAACCGCCCTCGTCGACGTTGGCGATATACATCACCGGCTTGGCGGTGATCAGGTGCAGTTCCCGGAAGTTGCCCCGCTGGTCGTCCGGCACCTCGAACGTCCGCGCGGGTTCGCCGGCGTCGACGTGGGCCTTGAGATCCTCCAGGAACCGATGCCGCGCGATGGCCGACTTGTCCTGCGAGCGCGCGGCCTTCGCGGCGCGCTCCACCGCGCGCGCCAGGGTGTCCATATCGGCGAGGAGCAGCTCCGTGGCGATGGTCTCGATATCGCTCACCGGATCCACCCGCCCGCTGACGTGGATCACGTCATCGTCCTCGAAGCAGCGCACGACCTGGACCACGGCGTCGGTCTCGCGGATGTTCGCGAGGAACTGATTGCCGAGCCCCTCGCCCTTCGAGGCCCCCGCGACGAGGCCGGCGATGTCGACGAATTCGATCGTCGTCGGGATGACCTCCTGCGGCTTCGCGATCGCCGCGAGCTGATCGAGGCGTGGGTCGGGCACCGCGACGATGCCGACGTTCGGATCGATCGTGCAGAAGGGATAGTTCTCGGCGGCGATACCGTTCGCCGTGAGCGCATTGAACAGCGTCGACTTGCCGACGTTCGGCAGGCCGACGATGCCGCACTTGAAACCCATGTGGTTACTCCGTCAGGGAGGATCAGCCGCGCACGTGGAGCGCGTTCATGGCCGCTTCGACGTCGCCATCGACGAACAGGCGATCGGTCTCATCCACCACGCGCTCGATGGCATCCTCGATGGCACGCCGTTCGTCCGGCGATGGCCGCGTCAGCACGTAGTCGATGACACCGCCGCGGTCGCCGGGGTGCCCCACGCCGATCCGCAGCCGCCAGTAATCACGCGAGCCCAGATGCCCGTCGATATCGCGCAGGCCGTTGTGGCCACCATGGCCACCACCGTACTTCAGGCGCACCGTGCCGGCGGGCAGATCCATGTCGTCGTGGGCGACCAGTACATCGGCCGCCGCGAGTTTGTGGAACCGGGCCACTGCAGCGACCGAGCGGCCGCTGTGGTTCATCAGGGTCGAGGGTTTGAGCAGACGCAGATCACGACCGCCGACAGCGGCTTTCGCGAGTTCGCCCTGGGCCTTGCGGTCGGACCGGAAGGCCGCCCTCAGTCGATCCGCCAGGGCATCCGCATACCAGAACCCGGCGTTGTGCCGGGTCCCGGCGTAGCGTGCGCCGACGTTGCCGAGCCCGGCCACGAGCCGGAACGTCGCACGCGCGCCTGCCACGGTAAGCGTCCCGGGTCCGGCCGGACCGGCCCCGGATCAGCCCTCTTCCGATTCGGAGTCGCCCGACTTCTTGCCGGATTCCTCGCCGGACTCGTCGCCGGAGGCTTCTTCGCCCTCGCCCGCTTCTTCGCCGGCCTCGGCCGCTTCCTCGCCTTCCGGCTCCTCGACCTCGAGGTCTTCCTCGGTGGTCACGCGCGGCATATGGCAGGAGACGATGCCCCGGTCATATTCCTCGCCATGGTCGAGATCGACCAGGCGCACGCCCTCGGGCAGCTGGATATCCGACATGTGCAGGGTATCGCCCACGTCCAGATTGGCGAGATCGACCTCGATGTACTCGGGCAGATGCTTCGGCAGACAGCCCACCAGCACCTCGGATTCGAGATGGCTGATCTCGCCGCCGTTCATGCGGACACCGACGGACTCTTCCTCGTTCATGTAGTGCAGCGGGACGCGGACCTGCAGTTCCTGGTCGGCGACGATGCGCTGGAAGTCCATATGGCCGATCAGCGGCTTGAACGGATGCCGCTGGAGATCACGCACGATGGCCTGCTGCTTCTGCTTGCCGTCGATCTCGAGCGTGATGATGTGGGAGAAGAACGCTTCGAACTGGAGCTTGCGCCAGACCTCGTTGTGATTGAGCGTCAGGGACTGCGCGTCCTTGCCGCCACCATAAACCACAGCCGGGACTTTTTTCTCGCGACGCAGGCGGCGGCTCGCACCTTTCCCCACGTCCTCGCGAGACTGCGCCTCCAGCGTGAACTCGATGTCACCACTCATGGCAGTACTCTCTCTACGTTACGTGAAAAACCGCGCCCTTCCCCCATGGAAGAGCCGGTCGCCGCCACCGCGACCAGTGACGACTGTTGGAAAATCCTGTTTCAACCGTTCGGGGCCGGCTGCCGGCTGGCTCCCTTCGGTCGCAAGCCGGCCTACGGACGTCGGCAAACCAGCCCGTCCGCTGTTTACGTCAGTCGACGTACAGCGAGGACACCGACTCCTCGCGATGTACGCGGCGGAGGGTCTCCGCGAGCAGCTCGGCCACGCCGAGCTGCCGGATTCTCGGGCTCGCGGCCGCTGCTTCGCTCAGCGGGATCGTATCGGTAACGACCAGCTCGTCGATCGTCGAGTTGTCGATGCGCTCGACCGCCGGCCCCGACAGGACCGGATGGGTCGCGTACGCGACGACGGCGCGCGCACCGTGCTCCTTGAGCGCTTTCGCGGCCTGACACAGCGTGCCGGCGGTATCGACCAGGTCATCGATAATGATGCAGGTGCGATCGCGCACGTCACCGATGATGTGCATGACCTCGGACTCGTTCGCGCGCGGCCGCCGTTTGTCGATGATCGCCAGATCCGAATCGTCGAGGCGCTTGGCCACCGCCCGCGCCCGGACCACGCCGCCGACGTCCGGTGAGACGACCACGATGTTCGGGTGCTTCTGGCGCCAGATATCGCCCAGCAGCAGTGGCGACGCGTAGACGTTGTCCACCGGGATATCGAAAAACCCCTGGATCTGGTCCGCGTGCAGATCGACGGTCAGCAACCGATCGATGCCGGCCGTGCAGAGTATGTTCGCGACCACCTTCGCACTGACCGGCACCCGCTGGTGCCGGATGCGCCGGTCCTGGCGGGAGTAACCGAAATACGGCACCACCGCCGTGATCCGCTCGACCGAGGCGCGCCGCAGCGCATCGCACAGGAGCAGAATCTCCATCATGTTGTCGTTGGTCGGCTGGCAGGTGGACTGGACGATGAATGCGTCCTTCCCCCGTACGTTTTCCAGCACCTCGACGGTTGTCTCACCGTCGCTGAAACTCCCGACATTGGCCTTGCCCAGCGGGAGGTTCAGATGCTCACAGACAGACTGGGCGAGATCCGGGTTCGCGTTCCCGGCAAACACCATCATGGACGATTCGGACACGGGCGGGCCTTCCGGCTTGCGAAGAATCTGGTCTTGGCAGCCGCGCTCCGGTTGAACCGGATCTCACGCGACCGTCGTCGTGCGACTGTCTGTTACGGGCCGCGCCGACCCCGTCGGCGCGGCCCTCGAATCTGGCTGGGCCGGCAGGATGGCGCGGCCCCTAAATTTGGCTGGGCCGGCAGGATTCGAACCTGCGCATCACGGGATCAAAACCCGTTGCCTTACCGCTTGGCTACGGCCCAGTTGTCCGGTTGTTCAGCGTTCCTGTTCGGCCAGCGCGGTCATCCGGGTCGCCAGCCTCGATCTGTTGCTGCCGCGGGCGGCGAAACCATACCAGCCCGCCGGCAGGCGCTCGCGGGCGCGGCGGGCCTCCGACTCGCTGCCCCAGGCGCCGAAGACGCTGGCGCCGGTCCCCGTCAACCGCGGCGTGACGCCCTGCGCCGACAGCCAGTCGAACGCTTCGGCCACCTCAGGGTACCGACTCCGCACCGGCAACTCGAACACATTCGAGCCGCCGCGCGCGAGAAAGTCGCGCATTGTCATCGGAGGACAATCGCGTGTCAATTCGGGCGCCCCGAACAGGGCACCGGTCGACACCTCCACGGGCGGCACGATCACCAGATACCAGGGCTCGCGCGGCTCGGCCGGTTCCAGTTCCTCGCCGATCCCTTCCGCCCAGGCGGCCCGGCCGTGGACGAAGACCGGCACGTCGGCGCCGAGGCCGAGACCGATATCAGCCAGCTCCATCGGCGACAACCCGGCCCCCCAGAGCCGATTGAGCGCCACCAGCGTCGTTGCGGCGTCGGAACTTCCGCCGCCCAGACCACTACCCGCCGGGATCTGCTTGGTGATCCAGATGTCCGCGCCCGTCGCGATCCCCGCGACCGCCTGCAGGGCCAGTGCGGCACGGACGGCCAGATCGCCCTCCGGCGCGACCGCGTCCAGCCCGCTCAACCGCTGCACGGCGCCGTCGGCGCGCGCGCGGAAGGCGAGCGAATCGCCATGATCGAGGAACTGGAACAGCGTCTGCAGCTCGTGATAGCCGCCGCTGCGCTGCCCGGTGATATGGAGGAACAGATTCAGCTTCGCGGGCGCGGGCCAACCGCAGCTCCAGCGCCCCCGCTCCCATCGCGTATCGGCCTGCGACATGCCTCAGTCACCCATCAGCGGTACGGTCGAACCGGCCTCCGACGGGGATTCGTTACCGGCCTCCGGCACCCACTGATCGATCGCGACCCGGATTTCGGTACCGGCCTCGGCCCGGGAGGCGACCAGGGTCGCGGGCAGATCCAGCTCGCCGACCTGGCGGTACCGGCGGTATTCGATACGCCAGCCGCGCCAGTCCAGGGCGGTGATGCGGCCGAAACGGTCCAGGTCGTAATCGGCATCGGCGCCGGGAAGTCCGACCAGCCACTGGCGCAGACCGGCCACGGGGATATCCCAGCCATAGAGTTCGTCCAGCAGGCGGCCGGCGTCGGATCCTGCGTAGCGCTGACCGTCCCCGGTGGTCAAAACCGCCCCAGCGCCATCCACCATCAGACGCCCTCCCCCCTGACCAAGCGGGCCCTCCAGGCGGAGACGGAACCGGTCCTCGCCCTCTTCGATCCAGACGAAGTTCGCATTGCCGGCATCATCCCGGGTCTGCACCGCAAGGCGTCCTTCGGCACGCCAGCCGGACAGCGCCTCCAGTCGCTCCCGGTGGTCGGCCCACGCGGCTTCGCGATCCCCGGGGACGGAGCGTGGCCCGGTCGCGCAGGCGGTGATCAGCGCGGCGCCCAAAAACAGTACGCCGATCCTGCAGGCGCAGCGCGTCATGGGTCGAGGCGCTCAACGGTCTCCTTGAGCACATCGCTGCCATTATCCAGTCCACGGCCCTCGTCCCAGACGGCGCGCGCCTCTTCGCGGGCACCGGTGGCCCAGAGGACCTCGCCCAGATGGGCCGCGATCTCGGCGTCGCGACTTCGATCCCATGCCGAGCGCAGGTATTGGAGCGCCTCGCGCGGCTGTCCCAGGCGGTAGAGCACCCAGCCCATACTGTCGAGCGTCGCGGCGTCCTCGGGGTTCTGCTCCAGCGCCCGCTCGATCATGGTGCGGGCCTCCTGCAGCTGCATATCGCGATCGGCCAGCATGTACCCGAGCGCATTCAAGGCGCGGGCATTGTCCGGTTCCAGGTCCAGGATATGGCGCAGATCCGAACGGGCCAGCTCGAACCGGTCCATCTCCGCGGCCATCAACGCGCGGTTGTAGCGCAGCTCGATCGAATCCGGGCGGCCCTCGACGGCATTGCCCATGATGTTCAGGGCCTGATCGGGATTGCCCGCGATCCGTTCGACGCGCGCCCGGGTCAGGGTAATCCGCGTGCTCGGCTGGTCGTCGCGGTAGCGCGACGCGAGCCGCTCCAGATGGAGCCTCGCCTCATCGACCCGATCGACCTCGGCCATGCAGACGGCCGCCCGCAACTCGGCATCGAAGCGATGATCGCCCCGGCCGACCTTGATGTAGTGGCGCAGCGCGCCGGTGCAGTCCCCATCCTGCTCTGCGATCCGGCCGAGGTAGTAATGCGCGGAGGCGGTGCGGGCGTCCATGGCCACCAGACGCTGCAGATAGATTTTCGCGTCGTCCCACGCCTGGACCTGCATGGCCAGCAGCCCGAGTGAGTACACGGCCGAGGCATGATCACCGAAGCGCTCGAAGGTTCGCTGCATGGCGCGGATCGCCGCCTCATTGCGTTCCGCTTCCACGAGCAGGCGCACATAGCCGAGGGCGAGCTCGCGATCGCCGGGCGCATCTTCGACCGCCGCCTCAAGGCCGGTGAACGCCTCCTCGGTGCGGTCGCGCTCGATCAGAATCCGGGCGCGCAGGATCAGCGCCCGGGTACGGGCGGGGTCGAGGTCAAGCGCGCGCTCCACGGCGGCCAGCGCGCGGGCCCCCTCACCGGCGCGATGCGCGAGATCGGCGACCATCTCGTAGGCGATCGCACGGTCGGGGTACTCGTCGGCGAGCATGGAGGCGGCCGGCAGCGCGGCGCCGGGGCGCTCGGTGCCGTCGAACAGGGCCGCGACCTCGCGCAGACCGGCGTCGGCGCCGCCTTCGGTCAGCGCGATCACCCGCCGCAGATGGACAAGGGCCTCATCGGCATTGCCCTCGCGCAGATGCAGCCTGGCGAGCATCGCATGCGCCTCGCGGCTGTCCGGTGCGAGTTCGGCCCAGCGGCGGCCGGCTTCGAGTGCCGCGTCCATGCGCCCCGCGTACACGGCCAACCGCGCGGCCCGTTCGGCGATGCGGGGATCGCTCTCGGCACGCGCGGCCTCCAGATAACCCTGAAGGGCGAGATTGACGTCGCCGCGCCGCCCGGCGAAATCGGCCACGAGCAGGCGATACAGGCTGTCTCCGTGCAGGCCGCGCGGGCGCGATTCACTGCGCGCCTCGTCCTCGGCAGCCGCCGTCTCGGCCGTATCCTCGTCCGGCACTTGTTCGTCGCGCTCCGGCGCAGTCGTCGACTGCTCCTCCGGCTGCGCCTCCTCCACGGCTGTGCCCCCATCCGGCGCGGTCGCACAGGCCGCGAGCAACAGGAACGGGAGCAGCGATACCGCTTTCAGGCTGGACAGGATTCGCACCATGGAAGTCATCCGATGTCATTGCCACGCCGCGAAATGCGACGTCTGGTTGTCACTGCGTGGCCAATGGACGAGAATCGCGTGTTTGTCGCGTTCCCCATACTCGATGCCCCTTCTTGTCATTGGCCTGAATCATACGACCGCGCCGGTCGAGATCCGCGAGCACGTCGTGTTCGAGCCTAGCGGGCTGGAGCAGGCGCTGGGCGGCCTCATGGCGCTTGGCGGTGTCGAAGAGGCGGCAATCGTCTCGACCTGCAATCGTACAGAACTCTATTGTGCGCTGGACAGCCCGGACGCCGACAGCCAACCGATTATCGACTGGTTCCATGGCTGGCATGGCGCCGATCCGGGGGCCGTGACACCGTGCCTCTATGAGCGCCGCGGTGGCGATGCCGTCCGCCATATCCTGCGGGTCGCCTCCGGTCTCGATTCGATGATCCTCGGCGAACCCCAGATCGCGGGCCAGCTGAAGGACGCCTGGCGGGCCGCCGCGACCCACGACACCATCGGCACCGAACTCGGCAAACTGTTCCAGCACGCGTTCGCCGTCGCCAAGGAGGTTCGCACGGAGACGGCGATCGGAGCCAGTCCGGTGTCGGTCGCTTTCGCGGCGACGACCCTCGCCCGCCAGATCTTCGGTGACCTCTCGTCGCTGCGGGCGCTGCTGATCGGGGCGGGAGATACCATCGATCTGGCGGGCCGCCATCTCCACAGCGCGGGCCTGAAGCGCCTGACCGTGGCCAACCGCGACGCCCAGCGCGCGATTCAGCTGGCCGAGTCGTTCGGCGGCGAGGGCATCGGGCTGGCACAGATCCCCGATGTCCTGCATGAGGCCGACATCGTGATCTCCTCCACCGCGAGTACGCTGCCGATCCTCGGCAAGGGCGCGGTGGAACAGGCGCTCAAACGCCGGCGCCACCGCCCGATCTTCATGGTCGATATCGCCGTTCCCCGCGACATCGAGCCCGAGATCGGCCGTCTCAGCGACGTATTCCTGTATACCGTCGACGACCTCCGCGGGGTGATCGAGGAAAACATGGCGGCGCGCCGGGCCGCGGCCTCCGAGGCCGAAGACATCATCAAACGCAAGGTTGAGACCTTTCTCGCGTGGCAACGTTCACTGGATGCCGTGGGGACCATCCGCAACTACCGCGAGCAGGCCGACCAGGTCCGCGAACGCACGCTCGCGCAGGCCCGGCGGATGCTGGAGCGCGGGGACGATCCCGAAGAGGCGCTGGCGTTTCTGGCGCGCACCCTGACCCGTCGCCTGATCCATGACCCGACGGTCGGTCTGCGGCGCGCCGGCCGCGAGGAACGCACCGAGGTGATCGACGCGGCGCGCGAACTGCTCGGCCTGGACGGAGATTCGTCATGAGGGAATCGATCCGCAATCGCCTGCAGCAGGTGTGTGAGCGGCATGAGGAGATCGAACGCCTGCTCGCCGACCCGTCGGTGATCGAGGACAATGCCCGCTTCCGCGAACTGTCGCAGGAATACGCGTGGACCGCTGACCTGGTCACGCAGTTCGCTGCCTGGCGCTCGGCCCACGAGCAGCTCGAGTCCGCCCGGGAGATGCTCGCCGCCGAGAGTGACGATGACATGCGCGCGATGGCCTCCGAGGAGATCGAGACGGCCGAGCAGCGCATCGAGGAACTGGAAAACGCCCTTCAGCGGCTGCTCGTGCCGAAGGACCCGCGCGATCAGGCCGATGTCTATCTCGAGATCCGCGCCGGCACCGGCGGCGACGAGGCCGCGCTGTTCGCCGGGGATCTGTACCGGATGTACCTGCGCTACGCCGAGCGCAAGGGCTGGACGGTCGAGATCCTGTCGGCCCACGAGGGCGAGCACGGCGGTTACAAGGAACTGATCGCGAAACTCTCCGGGCGCGCCGTTTTCTCGCATCTCAAGTTCGAATCCGGCGCCCACCGCGTGCAGCGCGTCCCCGAGACCGAGTCACAGGGACGCATCCATACCTCGGCGGCGACGGTCGCCGTACTGCCGGTCCCGGAGGCGGTCGAGGAGGTCGAGATCGATCCGAAGGATCTGCGCGTCGACACCTTCCGCGCCGCCGGCGCCGGCGGCCAGCACGTCAACAAGACGGACTCCGCGGTGCGCATGACCCATCTGCCGACCGGTATCGTCGTCGAATGCCAGGACGAACGTTCGCAGCACAAGAACCGGGCCAAGGCACTCGCCTTTCTGCAGGCACGCCTGACGGCCGACAAGGAAGCCCAACAGGCCGCTGAACAGGAGACCGAGCGCCGGCTGCAGGTCGGCTCCGGCGACCGTTCCGAGCGCATCCGCACCTACAATTTTCCGCAGGGCCGGATCACCGATCACCGGGTAAACCTGACGCTCTACCGGATCGAGGACGTGCTCGCCGGCGATCTGGACCTCGTCATCGAGCCGCTGTGGGGCGAACACCAGGCGGATCAGCTCGCGAGCATGGGCGACTCATGACCCGGGTAGACGAAGCACTGGCCGCGGCCCGCGACCGCCTTGCCGCTTTCCCCAGCGCGCGGCTCGATGCGGAACTGCTCCTGGCGGACACCCTCGGCCGGCCGCGCACGTGGCTGCACGCCTGGCCGGAAGTGGAACTCCAGCCGAGCGTGACCGAGGGTTTCGATCAGCGCATCGCGCGGCGCGCCGCGGGTGAGCCGATCGCGTACCTGCTGGGCGAACGCGAATTCTGGTCGCTGACGTTCACGGTCTCACCGGACGTGCTGATCCCGCGCCCGGAGACCGAGCATCTGGTCCGTGCGGCACTCGATCATCTGCGCACCAGCGCGAACCCTGAACCCAACGTGCTCGACCTCGGCACCGGCAGTGGCTGCGTGGCCGTGGCGCTGGCGCACGAGCGCCCGGATGCCCGGGTGACCGCCGTGGACGCCGCCGGCCCCGCGCTGGCGCTGGCCCGGGACAACGCCGCCCGCCACGGCGTCGTCAATGTCGAATTCCTTGAAGGCGACTGGTTCGCGCCCCTGGGTGACCGTCGTTTCGACGTGATCGTGTCCAATCCGCCGTATATCGCCACCGGCGATCCGCATCTCGCTGAAGGCGATATCCGGTTCGAACCGGTCGCCTCACTTGATGGCGGACCCGATGGCCTGGACGCCCTGCGCGAGATCGCCACCGGGGCGCCGCACCACCTTGCTCCGGGCGGACTCGTAGCCGTGGAGCATGGTATGCACCAAGGCGACGCGGTCACGGCGCTATTCGCCAATGAGGGGCTGACGGCTATCGAGACGCAAAGCGACAGCGCCGGTCTGGCGCGGGTTACCCTGGCCAGGGCGCCGCGATAGGAACGGGTTTGCACCGCCTGACGGCCAGTTTTGACCCGACGACCCGCCGTTTCCCCATCCGTAGGTCGGGTTTTAACCCGACACTCCCAGTCTTGCCCCATCTGTAGGTCGGGTTTTAACCCGACACTCCCGGTCTTGCCCCATCCGTAGGTCGGGTTTTAACCCGACATGCTGCGTGTCGGGGCGTTACACCGATCCTTTCAGCCCGCGTGGCACGGCTTGGGTGTGTTCCCATTCGGATACGTGGTTCGGGTTTCGCCCGCTTATCGCGGGCGAGTTCCTTTCTCTTGCACGAAAAGAGAGAAACCAAAGAAAGCGTGCCCGAACGAGATCGCCCCACCCCCGTGCTCGGCGACCTCGAAGGGGAGAGGAAGTCAGAACACCCCTGGCCCCACGGTGCGCACGCAAAATTCACCGGCGGGCACAGGGCCAGCGATCGCGAGCAAGCTCGCTCCTACATGAATCCTGCCACCGCCGGGCCAATACGACTGTAGGAGCGAGCTTGCTCGCGATGAAGAATGCACGGCATATACCGACCCGATGCGCATCATGAAGCCCAACGCGGAGCGGCCTTGGTCGAGAACCGTTATCGGCCTTTCTTTGCATTCCCTTGGCGCCGTGGCGGGAACCCACCGGACGGGCGTCGGATGAGTCCCGCGAATAATCAGCTGTTGCGCAGCGTCAACCGCTCAATCCCGTTGGCATGAAACTCGCCGGCATATTTCTCTTCCAGCGGCGCGACGAGGCGTTCGTACTCATCCTGCGACATGGACGAGACATCGCCCTTGCCCGGCATCGCGGCGACATCGCGTTCCGCCATGCGCACGATCAGCTCCTCCCAGAACGCCCGATCGTCGTACTCATCGAGCAGCTTCCAGGCGCCGGTTTCGTCCTCGAGCTTGCGCGTCGGCCGGTACTGGTTCTGCTTGCTGTCGATCTCGACCAGGTCTCCCAGATCAAAATCGGGCGCCACCGAGAGGACCTTCTGGATCACCATGCGGTAGGGCTCGCCTTCCGCCGTCTCTTCGGGGCGGTGCCCATGGATCACCCAGTCGGCCGCGAGCAGCAGGTCGAGCAGAAGCCGGTATTCGCGCTGTGTGAGGCTGACGTTCATCGGGAGCGGAAGACCCTCCGGGAGTTTGGCAAAGGGGGAAATGCGGTCGGGCCAAGACCGGACCGGGTGACAGAATCTGCGCGGGTCGCTGTCGTGTCAACGCCCATGTCTTTCTGCAACGCGTGCGACGCGGATCATGAGCGACCGGCCTGCGTCCGCGGCTGCGGGTTGTTGAGGTCTTTTGGGTATCGCTGCGCTCAACCCAACCTACGGTCGCGTGTCCAGCTCAATATCGTAGGTTGGGTTGACGAAGGAAACCCAACGAGGCCCTTGCACGGAGTCCAGGCCACGCCCGCAGACTGCCCCGCAAGCCTGAAGCTCGGGGATCAGGAGTCGAGCTTCTGCCGCAGCAGCTGGTTGACCTGCTCCGGGTTGGCCTTGCCGCGCGAGGCCTTCATGACCTGACCGACGAACCAGCCGAGCACCTTGTCCTTACCGGCCCGATACTGTTCGACCTGGCCGGGATTGGCATCGACGACTTCGTCGATCATGCGCTCGATCTCGCCGCTGTCGGTGATCTGTTTCAGCCCTTTGGCCTCGATGACCGTATCGGCATTGCCCTCACCGGCGACCATCGCCTCGAACACCTGTTTGGCGATCTTGCCGGAGATGGTCTGGTCCTGGATGCGCTGGATCAGTCCGCCGAGCGCTTCAGCTGACACCGGGCTCTCGGTGATATCGATGCCCTGTGCATTCAGCACCCCGCCAAGCTCGGACATGACCCAGTTGGCCGCGACCTTCGGCGCGCCGCCGGCCGCCGTGACCGTCGCCTCGTAGTAGTCGGCCAGTTCGCGCGAAGCGGTCAGGACGTTGGCATCGTACGCCGGCAGACCATATTCGCGGATGAAGCGATCGCGCTTTTCATCCGGCAGTTCAGGCAGCTCGGCGCGCACCCGCTCGATGAAGGCCTGATCGACCTCCAGTGGCAACAGATCCGGGTCCGGGAAGTAGCGGTAGTCGTTCGCCTCTTCCTTGGTGCGCATCGAGCGCGTTTCGTCGGCGTTGGCATCGTAGAGGCGTGTTTCCTGATCGACCTTGCCGCCTTCCTCGAGGATCTCGCGCTGGCGCTCGAACTCGAAGTTCAGCGCCTTCTCCAGGAAGCGGAACGAGTTGACGTTCTTGATCTCGGCGCGCGTGCCGTACTCGTCCGATCCCGCCGGGCGGATGGAAATATTCGCGTCCACGCGCAGCGAGCCCTCCTGCATGTTGCCGTCACAGATACCGAGATAGCGCACCAGCGTGCGGATCTTCTTGGCGTACGCGACCGCCTCGGCCGGTGAGCGCATGTCGGGCTCGGAGACGATTTCCAGCAGCGGCGTGCCCGCGCGGTTGAGGTCGATCCCGGTCATGCCGTGGAAGTCCTCGTGCAGGGACTTGCCAGCGTCCTCTTCGAGATGCGCGCGGGTAACGCCGATGGTCTTGACGGTGCCGTCGTCGAGCGCGATCTCCAGTTGCCCGGTACCGACCACGGGGATCTCGTACTGCGAGATCTGGTAGCCCTTGGGCAGATCCGGATAGAAGTAGTTCTTGCGCGCGAACACCGAGCGGCCGGCGATATCGGCCCCGATACCGAGCCCGAGGCGCACGGCCATCGCCACGGCCCCTTCGTTGAGCACCGGCAGGACGCCGGGCAGGCCGAGGTCGACCGGGCAGGCCTGGCGGTTCGGCTCGTTGCCGAACTGCGTCGAGGCGCCCGAGAAGATCTTGCTGTTGGTCGCGAGCTGGGCATGGATCTCCAGCCCGATGACGGTTTCCCACTGCATGATTGCCCTCGCCCCGTTCAGTCGTTCACGCCCGCCGGTACCTGGCGGTGGTGATCGGTGGCCTGCTGATACTGGTGAGCGACCCCGAGCAGGCGGCCCTCGTCGAAGTGGTTGCCGATGAGCTGGACGCCGACCGGAAGCCCATCGGCGAAGCCCGCGGGCATCGACAGGGCCGGGAGGCCGGCCAGGTTGACGGCGATCGTATAGACGTCCGACAGGTACATGGCGACCGGGTCGTCGCTGCGCTCGCCGATCGGGAAGGCGGTCGTCGGCGAGGTCGGCCCCAGGATCACGTCGACCTGTTCGAAGGCCTTGCGGAAGTCGTCGCTGATGAGCTGACGGATCTTCTGCGCCTTGAGGTAATAGGCATCGAAGTAGCCGGCCGAGAGCGCATAGGTACCGACCATGATGCGGCGCTTGACCTCGGCGCCGAAGCCCTCGCCACGCGAGCGCTCGTAGAGATCGATGATGTTCTTCGGTTCGTCGCAGCGATAGCCGTAGCGCACCCCGTCGAAACGCGAGAGGTTCGACGATGCCTCGGCGGGCGCGACCACGTAATACGCCGGCACCGACAGCTCGGTATGCGCCAGCGAGATCTCGACCGGCTCCGCCCCAAGCTCGCGCAGGCGCTCGGCGGCGCCCTCGACCGCGCCGCGCACGCCCTCGCTCATGCCCTCGCCGAAGTATTCCTTCGGCAGGCCCACCTTCAGACCCTGGAGGCTGACGCCGTCGAGGGCGGCGGCATAGTCGTCGACCGGGCGATCGATGCTGGTGGAATCGTTCGGGTCGAAACCCGCCATCGCGCCCAGCATCAGCGCGCAGTCCTCGGCGGTCCGGGCCAGCGGACCGCCCTGGTCCAGACTGGAGGCGAACGCCACCATGCCGAAGCGCGACACGCGCCCGTAGGTCGGCTTGAGCCCGGTCAGACTGCACATGGCCGCCGGCTGGCGGATCGAGCCGCCGGTATCCGTGCCGGTCGCGCCCGGTGCCAGGCGTGCGGCGACGGCCGCCGCGGAGCCGCCGGAGGAACCGCCCGGAACACGCGTGGGATCCCAGGGGTTCTTCACGGGACCGTAATACGAGGTCTCGTTGGACGAGCCCATGGCGAACTCGTCCATGTTCGTCTTGCCGAGCATGACCAGTCCGGCGTCGCGCATGTTGCGCACGACCGTGGCGTCGTAAGGCGCCTCGAAATTGTCGAGCATGCGCGAGCCGCAACTCGTACGGACACCGTCGGTACAGAAGATGTCCTTGTGCGCGATCGGCACGCCGGTCAGCGGCCCACCGCGGCCGGCCGCGCGGGCCTCGTCGGCGGCCTCGGCCTCGGCCAACGCCTGCTCGCGGGTGACGGTGATGAAGCTGTTGCAGTCGGGGTCGCGGGCCTCGATCCGATCGAGGAAGCCGCGGGTCAGTTCGACGCTGGAGACCTCGCCGTCGGCAAGGGCCCGCGCCAGTTCGGCGATGGTGCGGTCATGCATCACGGGGATTCGATCCATCGTTGGTCGGCCCGGTGCGGCCGGAAATCATGGCTGGCGGTGGTCATCTCACCGCCACGTATCGCTTTACTCGACCACGCGCGGGACGAGGTAGAGGCCGCGCTCGACGGCCGGCGCGAGGCGCTGGTAGCGCTCGCGCTGATCGGGCTCGGTCACCATGTCCGGGCGCAGGCGCTGCGTGGCGTTCTGCGGGTGCGCCATCGGCGTGACCCCGCTGGTGTCGACCGCGTTCATGCGGTCAACCAGGTCGAGGATATTCGAGAGATCATTCGCGTTCGCCGCGACCTCGTCATCGGACACGGAGAGCCGGGCGAGATGGGCGATTCGGCGGACTTCGTCGGGCGACAGGGACACGTCGCATACCTCCGGGCCGGGACTTTTCAGGCGCGCGAAGGTATCACATTTGGGCATCCCGGGGTACGCACGCTGGCGTACGCACCCCGGGGCAGGCACACCGGGGCAGCTTCAGTCCTCGTATTCCTCTTCCTCGCGTTCCCTCTCTTCGTCCTCGCGCTCGCGCTCCTCTTCGGCCCGTTCGGCTTCACGCTCACGTTCTTCTTCCGCGCGCTCGCGTTCCTCCTCGGCCCGCTCGGCTTCACGCTCACGTTCCTCTTCCGCGTGCTCGCGCTGATCCTCGGCCCGATCCTGTTCTTCCTCGACCCGATCGCGCTCCCGTTCATCCCGACCACGCTCGGACTCGCGCTCGCCTCGGGCAGAATCCTTGTTGCCTTTATTCCCCTTGTTGCCTTTATTCCCCTTGTTGCCTTTGTTGCCCTTGTTGCCGGTGGCGCTTTCGTTCGCCTGCGGATCAGCACCCGCGTCCCGGGCCTTGTCGAGGCCCTGTTGTCGGCGATCGCCGCCCTTGTCCCCGGCGCGCTCAGAGGCGTTGTTTCCGGCGTTTCCAGAGCGATCGGCCATGGCGGCTGCGGGGATGCCGCCAAGCACAACGAGGATGGCCGCGATCGCGATCACACCGTTCCGGGATCTGCTGTCATTTCGATCGTTCGTCATTTATTGCTCCATGCAGGATTCACACACCACGCCGCGCGCGGCCCCCACCGTAACGCCGGTCGCGTTCGATGGGGCGTAAAAAAACCCCGGCTACACAATCGTGGCCGGGGTCAACCGTTCTGCCTTTATCGATGGGCGACGGCCGGCGCTCGTGCTGCCTGTTATGCAATCGAGTGCAGGCCCGCCTCGTCACTTACTCCGGCAGGTTGTACTCCGCCGTCTCGCCGGCCTCGACTTCGACCGCGTCGTCGATATCGAGGAAGGTCAGACCACCGTTATCGTCCTCGTCGGCGGACGGATCATCGTCTTCCGCATCGCAGACGTAGGTGACGGTATAAGTACCCGGCTCAAGAAACCCTGCTGTACCCGTGAATTTCCCGTCCGAATCGTCGCTGTCGAGCACAGTGGTGATCGGGTCCGGCTCGTTGCCATCGACATCGTCGGGCACGACATCCCCCTCGAAGACGTAGACGGCATTTTTGCCGGGCTCCGAGCCGCACTGGTTGTTGGAGACATAGGTCTCGCTCGCATTCACCGCGATTTCCCCGGTCTCCTCGGTTCTTACGAGGCGCAGGGCGGGTTTGAGGATGTACTCACCATTACCGGTCTCCACGACCGACTTCCGCAGGTCGAAGTCGATGGTGAGGTCCAGCGTCCCCCCGTTCGCTACGGTGAATGGCGTAACCAGCTTGAGACCGGTTTGCGCGCCGCTCGGGATCCGCAGATCATTTTCGCCACCATCGATGACGATCACCGAGTCACCCTGACCAAGATCGACCCCGAGCCGGATCCAATCATAGTCGCCGGCCGGCACGGGCTCGTCCTCGATGAGCAGCGCGCTGTTGCCGTGCTGCTGATCGAGCAGATCGATACGCCGGGGCTCGTCAAACGTGATCGTCTCGAACGGCGGCCCGTCGCCGTTATTGCCATTGTCGTTGACGTTGTCGTCGTCCCCGTCCTCGTCGTCGTCGACACCGCTGGGTTTCAGGGTGATCGACGAGAACTGGACATAAACATGCTCGGCGTCATCCACCGGCGCGTCGGTCACGCCAACAGTGAGCGAACCGCTGCCGGAACCGTCGCTGGAGCCGCCACCGCAGGCGCTGAGAAGGGCAACGCCTGCCGCGATCGCGATCGCGCCGGCCGCACGGTGAATGTCGTGCCTGGAATACTGCTGGCCCATGATGAATTCCCTTGCTGTCGTGTGGGTTCGGGGCTCGGTCCGTCCCGGGACGGATCCGCAGCCTCAACCCGGGACACGGTTCGCCCGACGGAAACGTTCCATCGGGGTCGCCGGGATCGTGGCCAGAAGTTCGAACCTGTGATGTAGATCACATCATGTAGGCGCAGTCCGGGCCCCGATTGCGCTCGATCCCACCATCGGGGCCACAGTCGTTCTGGCGGAGCGTGGCGCTGGCGGGCAACGGCCACATTCCTCCGCACTCAGAAAATGCGTTCGAGCCGCACCCGCACTACCTCGCGGTCATAATCGAACTCGTTCAGCGTCGAGTCGCGCTCCTCCAGGCGAAGGCTGGCGCGAGCGCTCCAGTTGCGGCCCAGCTGCCGGTCGAGAGCGGCCCCGACACCGATCAGGTCGTCCTCGCGTGTCCCCCGAGGCTGGCCATTGCGGACTTCCTGACCGTCGAAGTCACGGCGATGCCAGTCCCCCGAGATCGTGAGGTGGTGCCTGGCGTCGAGGCGGAGCGTGTAGTCCACGGCGAGGCGGAGTTCGTCCCAGGAGAAGCTGAAGAAATCGTCGGCGGTTTGGCGATCATCGCGGTCGGAGACGCCGATCCCGGCGGACAGGTCCCAGCCGGTCCGCCCGCGCTCGCCCAGCGCCACCTCGAACTCGTTCTCAATGCCGTCCAGAAACCCGAAACCGCTCGCGCCACGCGCCAGTTCGATTCGATAATCGAGTTCGAGCAACCACTCGGCATTCAGGGGGCGTTGGAGCCGACCGCCCGCGAGCGCCGAATTCTCGAAGGCATCGCCCCCGAAACGCTGGTGACGGCCATCGATCCAGGCATCCCAGCGCCAGTCTTCACCCAGCAGACCGACCCGGCCGACGCCGCCGCGGAGTGTCGTCAGATCGAAATCCTCCGCGTCGAGGAATCGCTGCACGTAGGCGCTGCCGCGCAGGTACGTCCGGTCGCTTACCGGCCAGCGCCCCACCAGGACGGCATCCAGGAACTGGTCGGATTCTTCGCTGCCCCGACTTGCATCGCTCGGTGTCAGGGCGATATTCGAGTCGTGGCCGCCACCGAGCCCCACATAGACATAGTCCGGTGCCGAGACGGACGGATCGAGCGCCGCCAGGGCATCGCGCGCACGCCGGCGCAGGCGGTCTGTTCTGGCTTCCCGCGCGGCGCTTCGGAAAAGGGCCCGGGCCCGCTTCCGGTCACCCCGCTCACGGGCGATGCGCCCGAGCTGATAATACGCCGGCGCCACCATGGAACCGCTGTCCACGGCGCGCTGGAAGGCCGCCTCGGCAGCCTCGAACTCGCCCACGCGGTAATGGGCTACGGCGAGGTTGTAGTGCAGCGCCCCGGTATCGAGCCCGGCCCGGCGGGCCGCCTCGAAATGCTCGATCGCCTGGCGGTAATCATCCCGCTGCGCCGCTTCGACACCCCGCTGGAACGCATCGCGTCCGTCCGCGGCGGTCACGGCGCCGGGCGCCATCAGCAGCAGGACAAACGCCACGACCATCGTCATGCGTGGGGCGAGCATCTTCCTGCAGCCGTCGCTGGTGGCGGGCACCGGCTCAATCGCCTGGGTCATCTCGAATCCAATCGCCGTGGTCGTTCCGTCGCACTTACCATAAAAACAGATCGGGGACGGGGGTAAGTACCCCGTCCCCGGTAAGGGCGCTGACGCCCATGACCCGCTTCGATCCACGCGCGGCCGCGGTGGATCGATCACTGTCCGTTGATCGTTTACTGACCCACCTCGACCGGACGCTTCTCCGCCGGGTTGGCGCCGGCGCCATCACGGGCATTGGCCGCGTTACCGGCATCGCGCCCCTGTTCACGGGCCTCGCGGGAGACCGACTCTCCGAACGCGCGGCCATCTTCGCTCGCCTTCGTCCGGGCCTCATTGGCCGTATCAATCCCGAAGGCGGCGTTGTCGCGGGCGGTATCCGACGCACGTTCGGGCAACTCGATCTCGTCGACATACTCGGCCTCATCGGCCTCCGGGTCACTCACCACTTCCATCGTGACATCACCGCCCGGTTCCTCGTCGCCCCAGACCGGCGCCGCGATCAGACCCAGCAGCAGAATGCTGGTGGCATAAGCGATCGTCGTCTTCATCACAACTGACTCCACGTTACTGAAACGGTCTTTCAGACCGATGCACGTTCAACTTGCAGTGCGGCGGAACCATCGGTCAGCGGGACCACGAGCCGGCGTTCGCCGCCGGGATGGCGGACCCGGGCCACCAGATCCCCGCCCCGCGCTTCATTCAGGACGCGCAAAGGCAAGCGCAGGCGGCTGCGCCCCTCCGCAAGGCGGCCCGTCCAGCGCACCTGGCGCTGTCCCGGGAAACCCTCCAGTTCAACGCCTTCGGGCAGCTCCACGACGAACTCGACCTCGTCGTACGCGCGCGGACTGTCGATCGCGATCGCGATCCGCTGCTCACCCGCGGACGCCAGATCGACCGGTTTGGCCTCGAGGGTTGTCCCCGGCTCGTCGCGCTGGGCCAGCACCAGCCCCAGCGCAATCCCGATCACCAGCGTGGCCGCCAGCGCGGCCCAGCGCGGGGCGCCCGCGGGCAAGCGCCGCCGCCGTCCGGCGGGCTCGCCCGGCAGCGGCAGCGTGGAGAGACCGCCGAGCAGCGACCGCATCTCGCGGTCGTAGCGGGCACAGTCCGGGCAGGTATCCCGATGCCGGGCCATGGCGATCTCGTCGACCCCGCCGTGGCCGTCGTGCCAATCACTCCAGTAACTCCGGAACTCTTCACAGTTCATCGCCGCGTCTCCGCCTGCTGTTTCCTTTCACGAACGGGCCCCGCCAAAGGTTCCATCGTGCCGTGCACACGATGGGGGTTCACTCGCCCGCAAGATCGGCGCGCAGGGCCGTTCGGGCCCGATGCAATCGCGATTTCAGGGTCCCCGTGGGCGTTTCGGTGATTTCAGCGACCTCGACCAGGGTATAGCCTTCAACGTCGTGCATCAGCACCAGTTCGCGCTGGAAGGCCGGCAGCCGGTCGAGCGCGTTCTGCAGCCGTACCCTGGTCAGGCCCTGCTCGAATGCATCCTCAGGCAGGGCATCGCTGCCGGCGCCGTCGTCGGGCTCGGCGGTGGTATCGATGTCCGGCGCACTGCGCCGACGCCGCCATTCATCCACGAACAGGCGATACAGCACGCGCGACAGCCAGGGGCGCGGGCGCTCAAGCGCCGCCACCTCGTCCATGCGCGGATGCAGGCGCACCATCAGGTCCTGAAGCAGATCTTCGGCGTCGTCGGCATTTCCGGTGAGACGAACCGCCAGGCGACGCAGATGATCCATGCAGCGGGCGATCACTCGCTCGAAACGCTTCGCCTGCAGGGAACGGACCGGGTTTCGCATCCTCCATGACTCCTGCTGGACCAAAAGAACCGAAGAAGTACCCGCCCGCCCACGGGGGTACCCGAGACATCATCGCTCCGCACATGCAGCGGGGACCGTGCGCGCCGCGTAAGAACCGCGGTTACGGGACACGAAATCATCATCCAGATGGTTCCCTGACTGTCTCCCTGACGCCACGGTCGCCGCCAACACGTCACTCCGGCTATGCCACTTTCCACCGGAATCGTGAACTCGAACACACACCCGATCCGTTTCCGGCGCGTCCATTGCTTGTACAGCACGAACCCCATTGCTACAGTAGCGGCTTCGTTTTGTCCCCTGCCACCCGCGCACGAGACCAATCCCAGCATGTTCAGCGCTTTACGTGGACTTTTCTCCACCGATCTTTCGATCGACCTTGGCACAGCCAATACCCTTATCTATGTCCGCGGCAAGGGCATCGTGCTCAACGAGCCGTCCGTGGTCGCGCTGCGGCAGGAACGCGGCAGCGGCGCCAAGGCCATCGAGGCGTATGGCGAAGAGGCCAAGCGCATGGTCGGCCGCACGCCGCAGTCGATCACGGCGATCCGCCCGATGCGCGATGGCGTGATCGCGGATTTCAACATCACGGAGAAGATGCTCCAGCACTTCATCAAGAAGGTGCACGAGTCCCGCTTCTTCCGTCCCAGCCCTCGGGTACTGGTCTGCGTGCCCTGTGGCGCGACCCAGGTGGAGCGCCGCGCGATCCGCGAATCGGCCGCCGGCGCCGGCGCCCGCACGGTCTACCTGGTCGAGGAGCCTATGGCGGCCGCGATCGGTGCCGGCATGCCGGTCTCCGAGCCGCAGGGCTCGATGGTGCTGGACGTGGGCGGCGGTACCTCCGAGGTCGCCGTGATGTCGCTCAACGGCATCGTCTACTCGGCCTCGGTGCGGATCGGCGGCGACAAGTTCGACGAGGCGATCGTCAATTACGTCCGCCGCAACTACGGCGCCCTGATCGGCGAGGCGACCGCGGAGCGCATCAAGCACGAGATCGGCTCGGCCTACCCCGGCAAGGAACTGCTCGAGATCGAGGTCAAGGGCCGCAATCTGTCCGAGGGCGTGCCGCGCGCGCTGACGCTGAACAGCAACGAGATTCTCGAGGCCCTGCAGGAACCCCTTTACGGCATCGTCAGTGCGGTGAAGACGGCGCTGGAGCAGACACCGCCCGAACTCGGCGCCGACGTCGCCGAACGCGGTATCGTGCTGACCGGTGGCGGCGCGCTGCTCGGTGACCTCGACCGCCTGCTGATGGAAGAGACCGGCCTCCCCGTGGTCGTGGCCGAGGATCCGCTGACCTGCGTGTGCCGGGGCGGTGGCCGTATCCTCGAGCTGATCGATGAGCACGGCACCGGTTTCGTTTCCGTCGAGTAATCTCACGGGCGCAAGACGCCGCCCCGTCCAGCGGGGGATGGCCTGATGCAGCCGCTGTTCCAGCAGGGAACCGGTCCGCTGGCGCGGACCCTGTTCTTCGTGTTGCTCTCGGCGACGCTGATGGTGGCCGATCACCGCTTCAATCAGCTTGAACAGGTGCGCGGATTCCTCTCCGGCGCGATCGCGCCGCTGCGCTATGCGGTCGATCTGCCGGCGCGCTTTCTGGGCTGGGGCTCCGATCAGGTGCGATCGCACGGAGAGCTGGTCGAGCGCATCAACGCGCTCGAGCGGGAAAACCTCCGCCTCCGGGCACGTCAGCTCAAATTCGAAACGCTCCGCAGCGAGAATGAGCGCCTCCGGACGCTGCTCGATTCCTCCGCCGAACGCGATGACCGCGTGCTCGTGGCCGAGCTGCTGTCGGTCGCGCTGGACCCCTATCGCCAGCAGGTCGTGGTCAATCAGGGGGAACGCGACGGCGTCTACGCCGGTCAGCCCCTGATCGACGCCTATGGCGTGATGGGGCAGATCATCAACACCGGGCCCTTCACGGCAACCGCCCTGTTGATCTCCGATCCGAACCACGCGCTGCCCGTACAGATCAATCGCAACGGCCTGCGCACGATCGCCGAGGGCACAGGCGAGCCGGACCGGCTGGAATTGCGCTACATCCCCAATAACGCCGATGTCCGCGTCGGTGACCTGGTGGTGAGTTCCGGCCTCGGGGGGCGCTTCCCGCCCAACTACCCCGTCGCCAGCGTGGTCGAGGTCGAGCGCCGACCGGGGCAACCCTTCGCGCGCGTGGTCGCCGCACCACGGGCGCAGCTCGACCGCTCGCGCGAGGTATTGCTCGTATGGCCGGACGATGCCGGCGACGGAGCGGTTACGGGGAACGGCGATCTCGCGGCCGAGGAGCCGGCGCCCGCGCAGGATACGGACGACACCGACGCATCGACGCGGGGTGAGGGATGAATCCGCGCTGGTGGCTGATCCCGCTCACGCTGGCCGTGGCCCTGATGCTGATGATGGTGCCACTGCCGGAGTCCGTGGCGCCCGCCCGGCCGGACTGGGTCACGCTGGTGGCGCTCTACTGGGCGATGGCACTGCCCCAGCGCTTCGGCCTGACGTTCGCCTGGATCGCGGGCATCCTGCTGGATGTCTCACAGGGCGCGCTGCTGGGGCAGAACGCGCTCGGGGCCGTGATCGTCGTAGCCTTCGCGCTGCAGTACCACCAGCGCCTGCGGGTCGCACCCATCGCGCAGCAGGCCCTGATCGTGACTCTCCTGCTCCTGTTCAAGCAGGCACTGGTTATCTGGACCAGCGGGCTCGCGGGCCGCGCGCCCGAGGCCCCATGGCTGTATTTCGCGGCGCCGCTGACGGCGCTGATCTTCTGGCCGCTGCTGTTCGTCGTCCTGCGCGACCTGCGGCGGCGCTATCAGGTAGCGTAAACGTATGCACGGTGTAATCCTCGACGCGGACTCCCTCGGACCCGGCCTTGATCTGGCGCGCCTGCGCGGGCAGCTGGACAGCTGGGACTGGCATGGCCATACCGCCCCCAAGGACACCGCCACCCGGATCCGCGATGCGGATGTCGTCATCACGAACAAGGTCGTGCTCGACGCCGAGGCCTTCGCCGGCGCCAGCCGCCTGCAACTGGTATGCGTGGCGGCCACCGGGGTCAACAACGTCGATCTCGACGCGGCCCGCGGGCACGGCGTGACGGTCTGCAACGCGACCGGCTACGGCACCCCTTCGGTGGTTCAGCACACCTTCGCACTGATACTCGCGCTGGCGACCCGGTTGCCGGAATACCAGGCGGCAGTGCGCGCCGGTGAATGGTCGCGCTCGCCGTTTTTCTGCCTCCTCGACTTCCCCATCACCGAGCTGGCCGGCAAAACCCTGGGTGTCATTGGCTACGGGACGCTCGGGCAGGGGGTGGCCGCCATCGCCCGGGCCTTCGACATGGATGTGCAGGTCGCCGCCCGGCCCGGGGCGACCGAGATTCCGGTGGACCGGGTTGCGGTCGGCGATCTGCTCGAGCGGGCCGACGTGCTCACCCTCCACTGCCCGCTCACCGAGGCGACGCGGGGGCTCATCGGCCGCGCGGAACTCGAGCGCATGAAGCCGGATGCACTGCTGGTGAACACAGCCCGCGGTGGCATCGTCGATGAGGCCGCACTGGCCGACGCGCTACGCGCCGGGGCCATCGGCGGTGCCGGCATGGATGTGCTGACGCAGGAGCCGCCGCGCGACGGCAACCCGCTGCTTGCCGACGACATCCCCAACCTGATCGTCACGCCGCACTCCGCCTGGGGCTCGCAGGCCGCCCGCCAGCGCCTGGTCGAACAGGTGGCGGATCACATCGCCGACTACCTGGCCGGCAGACCGGGTAACGTGGTCGCCGGCCCGGAGGGCTCATGAACGCCGACGAACGCCTCGATGCGATCGAGGAGCGCCTGATGCGCCTGCAGCACGATCTCGAACAGCTCGACGCCACCGTGCAGGGACAGGCCGCGGCCCATGATCGCCTGGCACAGCGCTGCGAGCGGCTGGAGCAACGCCTTGCGAAGCTCGAGCCAGAGGGCGATTCAGACTAAGGGCCCCTGATCGTCGGGAATCCTGTAGGTCGGATTTCCAACCCGACGCTCGTACGCCCCTGATCTGGCGCGCTGGAAGCCCGACCTACATCGTTACCCAACGGGCTGGCCGGTTTAATTGAAAGCCCCCTGACCCGAAGCGTCCGCACCCAGCAGCAGTTGCCCGTCGCCGATGAAACGGTGGGGCGGGACATTCAGCGGGGCCGCATCCGTGCCGGCTTGTGGCACTCCAGAGGCATCCCAGGTGGCCTGACCGCAGCTTTCGCGGAAGCGCCGGGCCGCCGACTCCCAGACCACGCTGCAGCCGCGTGCGGTGCCATTGGCAAAGGCGACGAACCAGCCCGGACTCGGGTCATCGCCGAGCCGGGCGCCGAGGCGCTCCACGGTCTCCGGGCCGCGCCGCAGCACGATCACCGGGCGGTTCCGCCAGCCCACGGTACGGGTCGTATCGGGCGCCATATCGGATACGTCGATGCGCAACCGGTCGGGCGCCCCGCTGTTGCCGCTCCCCGCCAGATAGCGGACGCCGATCACCACCACGGCCATGGCGGCCAATGCCATCATCAGTTTCAGCGTCACCCGCAGCCGCAGACGGCGCGGCGAATCCGGGAGATCGGTCATGGGCAGTCCATCGGAGAAACGGAGGTCAACGGACGCACTCTACCCGCATCGGGCGATGATCGTCTGCGCCGCGGGCGGCCGGCGGACCGAGGCCGACGCGCTCGCGCAGGGCCTCGGCGTGCCCCTTGTGGGGGAACTACCCGATGAGCCCGGCTCGCTGGCACTGGTCCTGACGGACGAACGCCTGCAGGTGCAACTCACCGGCCCCGGCGCCCCGGGTCCCGTCTATGCGGAGTTCGTCACCGGGGCGACGGCCCGCCGCGGACGCGAGGCGGCCCGGGCGGATGAGGGATTGCTGCGGGCGGCCGGCGCGCGGCACGGCCAGACGCCGGACGTGATCGACGCCACGGGTGGGCTCGGCCGCGACGCATGGCTGCTGGCCGCCCTTGGTTGCCGGGTGACGCTGGTCGAGCGCCATCCCGCGGTCGCCGCCCTGCTGGCGGATGGGCTGAAACGGGCAAGGGACGATGAGACCGCGGCGGAGATCGCCGCCCGCATCGAACTCATCGAGGCCGAAGCGGTCGCCGTACTGGGCGAGCGGACCGCCGATACCGTGATCGTCGATCCGATGCACCCGCCGCGGCGAAAATCCGCGGCGGTGCGCAAGGAAATGCAGGTATTCCGGGCGTTGGTCGGTGCGGACGGCGACAGTGACAGATTGCTGCCCGCCGCCATTGCCGCGGCGCGCCGACGGGTCGCCGTCAAACGCCCGCGCGGCGCCAGACCACTGCCGGGGCCCGCGCCGAGCGGCTCGATCGATGGCCGCTCGACGCGTTTTGACATCTACGCCGGCGGGGCGCGCGAGGCCTGAGCACGACCCGCCAGCGGCGTCATTTGACGCTGATGACAGTGCCCTCGAACAGGTGCTGGACCTTGTGCGAGACGCTGCCGACCACGAGCCCTTTCAGGTCGCTCAGCCCCCGCGATCCCATCACGATGGCGTCGGCCTCGACCTCTTTCGCCTGCTCCAGGATGCCGTTGGACGCCGAACCACCCCGCCAGCTGGTGGAGACATTCGATGCGCCGTGCTCTTCAGCGGTTTTCTTCGCACGCTCAAGCAGTTTATCGGCGATATCTTCCAGCACTTCATGCGGCAGGGACGCCTCCACGTAGCCCGCGCCGACCGCCATGGCCGGTTGCTCGCCGCCCGGCTTGTCGGACAGGTTGCGGATCGAGTCCGGCACATGGCCGTAGAGCAGCACGTTGATCAGGTGCAGCCGGGCATCATATTTCGACGCGATATCCGCGCCGAGCGCGACTGCCTTGTCGGAGCTTTCGGAGCCGTCAACCGGCACCAGGATAGACTTGAACATGCGGTTTTCTCCTCGGAATCGGAAACACCGTATGCATCATGACGCGTCGCTCGCGCCCGGATATTGATCCTCGTCAAACCTGGACCAATCGGTCCAACCGAGCATTGCGGGCTGCCCCTGTCAGGCGGGCGCGCCGCAGCACTTCTTGTACTTGCGACCACTCCCGCAGGGGCAGGGATCATTGCGTCCCACGCGCGGGCCGTCATGCCGGATGGTCTCCTGTTCCGGCGCCTCGCCGTCGACGTAGACCCAGTTGCCCTGCTCGTCACGCTTGAAGCGCGCGAGTTCATGATGCCGCCGTCGCTCTTCACGCTCGCGGAAGTGGGCGACGAACTCGACGGCGCCGACGTTGTCCTCCTCACCGCCGGCCTCGACCGCGCGGATCTCCAGGCCCAGCCACTCGGAGCGCCTCGCCCAGCGATCGGTCGCCTCGCGGTCGATGTCCTCGCGCGTGGCCGCGTCGTGGGTCGCCTGGATGTAATCGATATCGGCGCGCGTATGGGCCGTGTAGCGCGCCCGCATCAGGGCCTCGGCGGTCGGCGGCTGCGCCTCGCCGGCGAGGTACGGCCCGCAGCAACTGTCGAAATCGCGGCCTGAACCGCAGGGACAATCGGACATCGTTTTTCCACTCCCGTCAGTGAGGCAGCCGGCACGCTACCGGGCACCATGCCCGGCGGCAAGACCCGTTTATCCAGGGCAGCTTAAAAAAAAACGTTCTCTCGCAGAGGCGCGGAGTTCGCCAGGAACGCAGAGAAAAAGGAAAGATAAAGAAAAAGCCATCTCCGCGCCCTTGGCGAGCTCCGCGCCTTCGCGGGAAAAACCGGACGTGCCTCCAGGAAAGGCAGAAACACTCACTGGAGTCGATTGCGGGCCGGCGGGTCGTCTTCGCTTACGGCTTCGAGGTGGGCGTCCATGAGACGGCCGCCGAGCAGGGCCACGTGGCCGCGGTAGCGTTCGCCACCGGTCTGGCTGAACTCGAAGCGATACAGCCGCCACAGATGCATCCGGCCGTCGCGGCCACGGGCCAGGCGCAGCCGACGCAGGGCAACGGTCTCGTCCAGCAACTGCACCGAGAAACGCCGACAGGCGCTGCGGGCAGCGCCAACGGCCGCCTCACGCGCGCGCATTGACAGCCACCACCATCCGAGCGCGGCGGCGATCGCGGCGAGCGCCAACCATGGAGACATGCGGTCGCACCCCTGTCATGGCCCCGTACCCGGGCGGCCCCATTTGGCCCTGGCCCGCGTCGCGGCAGTACAATGTGGAAATCGGATAACGCGCCAGCCTGCAGGAGGTCGCGATGGATGAACAGACCCGAACCGAGATCGAGGCCCAGGCCTTTCGCACGCTGGTCGCGCACCTGCGTGAGCGCACCGATGTGCAGAACCTCGATCTGATGGAGCTCGCCGGCTTCTGCCGCAACTGCCTGTCCAAATGGTATCGCGCGGCGGCCGAGGAACGCGGCGTGGAGATGGACTACGAGACGGCGCGCGAAATCGTCTACGGCATGCCCTACTCCGAGTGGAAGGCGCGTTACCAGACCGAGCGCCAGGCGGACAACGCGGACACACGCTCATGACGACCACGATCACCGAACTCCACGGCGACGGCATCGGTCCAGAGCTCGCCACGGCCGTCCACCGTATCGCCGATGCGCTCCCCATCGACCTCGATTTCGAGGGCGTGGACTGGTCGCTGGAACGGCGCGAGCGCGACGGCGACGCGGCCATCGACGAGGCCGAAGGATCGATGCGCCGCAACAAACTGGCGCTGAAGTACCCGACCGTCACGCGGTCCAGCAGCCCGAACGCGCTGATCCGCCGCCGGGTCGGGTTCTCGGTGATCTACCGCCCCGCCATCTCGATCAAGGGCATCTCCTCGAATTTCAAGGAGAACGTGAATCTGCATATCGTGCGGATCGCGACCGGTGGGACCTATGACGACCCCGGGCGGCTGATCGGCCATAACGCGGCCGTCTCCCTGCGCATGGTCGAGCGTGAACCCTGTGCGCAGGCGGCGAAGTTCGCATTCGATCTAGCCCGCAAGAAAGGCCTGTCGATGACGTCGTCCTCGAAGCACACGATCCAGCGGGTCACCGACGGCCTGTTCGAATCGGTGGTGGCGGACGTACGCCGCGCGGGGTACACCGACGTGCCGCATCACGTCGAACTGTTCGACGCGATGCTCGCGAAGATCATCCTGAAACCCCAGGATTTCGAGGTCGTGCTGGTGCTCAACGAGTACGGCGACTTCCTCTCCGACATGGCGTCTGGCCTGGTCGGCAGCCTCGGTACGGGGGCCTCCGGCAATTTCTCCTTCGATGCCGACCACAACGTCGATATCGCCATGTTCGATCCGGCGGGCGGCACGGCACCCGACATCGCCGGTCAGGACAAGTGCAATCCGAGCGCGATCTTCCTCTCATTCGGGATGCTGCTCGATCACATCGACCGCTACGACCTGGGGCACGCCCTCCGGCTCGCGGTGCTCGGCGCGATCGAGGCGGGCGAGACCACTGCCGACCTCGGCGGGCGGCTCGGGACGAGCGGCTTCACCGACGCCGTTCTCCAGCGGATGGAAAAGGAACTCGCAAATCCTTCCCCGGCGGGCTGAGGACACCGACGACGCTGGCGGGGCGTCGAAAAACGTACCTGCCAGCATGATTTGCTACGCTTATCGTCTGGCGCCGAAGTTCCATCCACCGGCGTCGACGCACAAGCGTTTCCCGCCTTGCATTCGGGCGCCCGACACGATTCAATAACGCCTACGGGGCCGAGGCCCCGGCGCGGGCGTCGCTGTCAATCGAAAATGCGACGTGCGGCATTCGCCTATAACCGGTTAGCCACGATCAGGGTTTGATCATTCCTGCCCAAAGACTCCGCAGTGCGATCGGCTTTGCACACGCGAAGAGCGGCATGCGGGTGAGCGGGCCGCGGCACCGCGCACGATTCCGTCAACCAATCGGCAGCCCCCGGCCATGACCGAACAGTCCCCGATGCAGGCCCTGTGGAGCACATCGCTGCTCGACGGCGGCAACGGCCCGTACCTTGAGGCCCTCTACGAAGCCTGGCTCCGCGATCCCGCGTCCGTACCCGATGAATGGCGGCGGTACTTCGACGGTCTGCCGCAGGTCGACGGCGTCACGCAGCCGGACATGCCGCCCTCGGAGGTTCGGGCGCAGTTCTACCGCTTCGAATCCGGCAAGGGCCCGGCGCGCACCGGCTCGGCGGACGCACGCCAGGCCGACCACGAACGCAAACAGATCCGCGTCCTGCAGCTCATCAATGCGTACCGCTTCCGCGGCCACCGGCACGCGAAGGTTGACCCGCTCGACCGCTGGGAAGCCCCGGAGATCGATGAACTGCGACTGGACGCGCACGATCTGTCCGAGGCCGACCTCGACACGGTGTTCCATACCGGTTCGCTGCACGGCCTTGGCGACGCGACCCTGCGCGAGATCCTCGACGCGCTGCAGAAGACCTACTGCGGGTCGATCGGCGCCGAATACATGCACATCGCGGACACGGCCGAGAAGCGCTGGCTGCAGAACCGCATGGAAACCCCGCAGGCCGAACCGAACCTGTCGGCCGAGCGCCGGCGCTGGCTACTGGAGCGCCTGACCGCCGCCGAGGGTATCGAGCGCTACATGCACTCGAAGTACGTCGGCCAGAAGCGCTTCTCGCTCGAGGGCGGGGAGTCGCTGATTCCGATGTTGAACGAGCTGGTCGAGCGCGCCGGTGACCAGGGCGCGAAAGAGGTCGTCCTCGGCATGGCCCATCGAGGTCGCCTGAACGTGCTCGTGAACATCTTCGGCAAGAAACCGGCCGACCTGTTCCAGGAATTCGAGGGCCACGAGGACGACACGCTCGCCGCCGGCGACGTGAAGTACCACCAGGGCTTCTCGTCCGACTACATGACCAACCAGGGGCCGGTGCATCTGGCGCTCGGGTTCAATCCGTCGCACCTGGAGATCGTGAATCCGGTCATCGAAGGGTCCGCCCGTTCGCGCCAGGACCGTCACGACGACCGCGGCGGCAAGGTCGTGCTCCCGATCCTCGTGCACGGCGACGCGGCCATGGCCGGTCAGGGCGTGATGCAGGAGACCCTGAATCTCTCCCAGTCGCGCGGCTATTCCACCCGCGGTACCGTGCACGTCGTGATCAATAACCAGATCGGATTCACGACCTCGAACAAGCTGGACACGCGCTCGTCGCTATACTGCACCGACGTCGCGAAGATGATCAACGCCCCCATCTTCCACGTGAACGGCGACGATCCGGAGGCGGTCCTGCTGGTCACCCAGATCGCGCTCGACTACCGCAACCAGTTCCACAAGGACGTCGTCATCGACATGGTCTGCTACCGGCGCCACGGCCACAACGAGGCCGATGAGCCGTCCGCGACGCAGCCGATGATGTATCGCAAGATCAAGGCGCTGCCGACGACCCGCGAACTCTACGCAAAGCGCCTGAGCGAGGCCGGAGAGGTCGACGGCGAGCAGCCCGACCAAATGGTCCAGGAGTATCGGGACCACATGGACGCGGGCGATACCGTGACACCGAAGATCATCACCGATGAGGACTTCGTCAACGAACTGACCGTCGACTGGAGCCCGTTCATCGGCAACCAGTGGAACGACCCCTGCGACACGACCGTGGCCGCCGAGCGCCTGCGGGAACTGTGGAGCCGGCAGGAAGAACTCCCGGAAGGCTTCGAACTGCACAAACGCGTCGCCAAGATCCAGGCGGACCGGGGCAAGATGGCGGCCGGTGCACTGCCGATCGACTGGGGTTTCGCGGAGATCATGGCCTACGCCAGCCTCGTCACCGAGGGGTATGGCGTGCGCCTGTCGGGCCAGGATTCCGGGCGCGGCACGTTCTTCCATCGACACGCCGTGCTGCATAATCAGGCCGACGGGAGCAGTTATGTGCCGTTGCGCAAGCTGGGCGATGACCAGGCCAACTTCCTGATCATCGATTCACTGCTGTCCGAGGAAGCGGTGCTCGCGTTCGAGTACGGCTACTCCACCGCCGATCCGCGCACGATGGTGATCTGGGAGGCCCAGTTCGGCGACTTCGTCAACGGCGCCCAGGTGGTCATCGACCAGTTCATCAGTTCCGGCGAGGCCAAATGGGGCCGCCTCTGCGGGCTGACCCTGTTCCTCCCGCACGGTCAGGAGGGTCAGGGGCCGGAGCACTCCTCGGCCCGCCTCGAACGCTTCCTGCAGCTCTGCGCCGAACAGCAGCCGGGCGACTACAACATGCAGGTCTGCGTGCCGACGACGCCCGCCCAAGCCTTTCATATGATCCGCCGCCAGATGCTGCGCCCGTATCGCAAGCCGCTGGTGGTGATGACGCCCAAGAGCCTGCTGCGGCACAAGCTCGCGACTTCCTCGATCGACGACCTCGCCGACGGGCATTTCCATACCGTGATCAGCGACACCGCCGAGCTGGACCCGAAGAAGGTTCGCCGTGTCGTGATCTGCACCGGCAAGGTGTATTACGACCTCTACACGCGCCGGCAGGAAGAGGAGATCGACGACATCGCTATCGTGCGGGTCGAACAGCTCTATCCGTTTCCGTACACGGAACTCGGCGAGGTGATCGCAGGCTTCCCGAATGCATCGGAGTACGTCTGGTGCCAGGAGGAACCGCGCAACCAGGGGGCGTGGTACCACCTCAAGCATCGACTCGAACGTGTACTCGGCGAGGACAACGACCTGCGCTACGCTGGCCGTGCCGCGTCACCGTCGCCGGCCGTCGGCTACCACAGCCGGCACGCAAAACAGCAACACGCGCTGGTCGTCGACGCCCTGGACATCAAGGAGTGACGGCCCAGTCCGTCATGACCGCGACCGCCCGCCCGTGCGCGGCTGCTAAGGCCGTGCCCGAATGCGCCCGGAGTGAAGGAACCCGCTCATGAGCACCGACATCACCGTCCCGCAACTGCCCGAATCCGTCTCCGACGCGACCGTCGCGAGCTGGACCAAAAAGAAAGGGGACAGCGTCAAACGTGACGAGGTCCTGGTCGAACTCGAAACCGACAAGGTCGTGCTGGAGGTACCGGCACCGGCCGATGGCGTTCTCGAAGAGATCCTCCACGACGAAGGCGCCACCGTAACCGCGGATACCGTCCTCGGCCGCGTCAGCGAAGGTGCCTCCGGCGGCGGCGACACCGGTTCGGACGCCGGCGGGACGAAGGCCGTGGCCGACGAAGGCGCTGAAGACGAAGACAGCGCGGCGGAGGTCGCGGGCGGCTCGGCGGATGCCAAGGCCGGCCCGGCCGCACGCAAACTGATCGCGGAGCATGGGCTCGACCCCGCCGCGATCGAGGGCACCGGCAAAGAGGGCCGCATCCTCAAGGAAGACGTACAGCGGCATATCGAATCCGGTGGCGCGACGAAACAGGCGGAGCCGACGAAACAAGCGGAGCCGGCGAAGGAGACACCGGCGGAGCAGCCGGCGCCGAGCGCGCAGCCCGCGCAGGCACCCTCGGCCGGTGAAACGGCCCAACAGGCCGGCGTCAGCTACAGCCAGGGCGAGCGCCCCGAGAAGCGCGTACCGATGACGCGCCTGCGCGCCCGGATCGCGGAGCGCCTGGTGCAGGCAACCCAGCAGACCGCCATGCTGACCACCTTCAACGAGGTCAACATGAAGCCGGTCATGGACCTGCGGGCGAAGTACAAGGACCAGTTCGAGAAGGCGCATGACACCAAGCTCGGCTTCATGAGTTTCTTCGTCACTGCCGCCACCGAGGCGCTCAAGCGCTTCCCCGACATCAACGCCTCGATCGACGGCAGCGATGTCGTCTATCACGGTTACTGTGACGTCGGCATCGCCGTGTCCAGCGACCGCGGACTGGTCGTGCCGATCCTGCGCGATGCCGAAACCATGTCGATGGCCGATATCGAGAAGCAGATCCGTGACTTCGGCGGCCGTGCGCAGGCCGGCAAGATCGGCATCGAGGAGATGACCGGCGGTACCTTCACGATCACCAACGGCGGCGTGTTCGGCTCGCTGGTGTCGACCCCGATCATCAACATGCCACAGAGCGCGATCCTCGGCATGCACAAGATCCAGGAGCGCCCGGTCGCGGAGAACGGCGAGGTCGTCATCCGCCCGATGATGTACCTGGCACTCTCCTACGATCACCGCATCGTCGACGGCAAGGACTCGGTCCAGTTCCTGGTCGCGATCAAGGAACTGCTGGAGGACCCGGCACGGCTGATCCTGGACGTGTGACGGATTCGCGGGTTTCCGGGGAACGGAAAGAACCACGAATGAACACGAAAGATTCGTCCGGAGCGAATCGTAGCGCCAGCCGCAAAGCGGCGAGGCGCATGGACGCGCCGAGCAATGAAAACGAATGGGTTGGAGCCGGAAGCCTGCGGCTTCCTCTCACTCGTGAACGGAACTCGCATGCAGGACGACAGCAGCTGACAACAGGCGAAGTCGAGGATGGAGTCGCCAGCTCGAATTCAGCCGCTGGCCCTTCATTGAAAAGAACAACGTCGTATCGGCCGGACACGAACGCCCGCGAAGCCACGAGCCACGAACAAACATTCGTGTCCATTCGTGTTCATTCGTGGTTCTTCTCTGCCCGACACGACAATGGAGCAAGGTAATGGCCAAGTCGTATGACGTAGTGGTAGTGGGCGCGGGGCCGGCCGGGTATGTGTGTGCGATCCGGTGTGCGCAGCTCGGGTTTTCGACCGCGTGCGTCGACAACTGGATCAACAAGAAAGGCAAGCCCGCCCTTGGCGGCACCTGCCTGAATGTCGGCTGCATCCCGTCGAAAGAGCTGCTCGAGAGTTCGCACCATTTCGCCACCATCCGCGACCACGCCGACCAGTACGGTGTCCGCGTGAAGGATGCCGAGATGGATGTGCCGGCGATGATCGCGAACAAGGACAAGACCGTCGCCGAACTGACCCAGGGCATCGAGGGCCTGTTCAAGGCGAACAAGGTGGAGTGGCTGCAGGGTTTCGGCCAGCTGCATACCGAGAACCGGGTCGAGGTCACGCCGCAGAAGGGCGATGCCTACACGGTCGATGCGAAGCACGTCGTGCTTGCCCCCGGCTCCTCCCCGGTCGAGATCGGGGCCGCGCCGCTTCATGAGGACATCGTTGTCACCTCCACCGGTGCCCTCGACTGGGAGAAACCGCCGCAACGCCTGGGCGTCATCGGGGCCGGCGTCATCGGTCTGGAGATGGGCAGCGTATGGCGCCGCCTCGGTGCCGAGGTAACCGTGCTCGAGGCACTGGACACATTCCTGCCGGCGGTGGATGAGGAAGTCGCGAAATCGGCACGCAAGACGTTCGACAAACAGGGCCTCAATATCCGCCTCGGCACCCGGGTGACGGGCACGGAGGTCAAGAAGGACAAGACCGTCGAGATCGAGTACCAGGACAGCGACGGCAAGCAGCAGCTCACCGTGGATGCACTGATCGTCGCGGTCGGACGCACGCCGAACACCGATGGCATCGCCTCCGAGGATGTGGAACTGACGATGGACGAACGCGGTTCCATCCACGTCGATGAAAACCTCGAGACCAGCATGCCGGGCGTCTACGCGATCGGCGATGCCGTACGCGGCCCGATGCTGGCGCACAAAGGGTCCGAGGAAGGGATCGTGGTCGCTGAACGACTCGCCGGCCAGCAGGGCGAGGTGAACTATGACGCGATCCCGTGGGTCATCTATACCCACCCGGAAATCGCATGGGTTGGCCATACCGAACAGGATCTCAAACACGCGGGGCACGAATACCGTGTGGGCACTTTCCCGTTCGTCGCGAGCGGCCGAGCGAAGGCGATGCATGAGACGGACGGGCTCGTGAAGGTGATCGCCGATGCCGAGACCGACCGCGTGCTGGGCGTCCATATGGTCGGTCCGCAGACATCCGAGCTGATCGGTCAGGCGGTCATGGCAATGGAGTTCGAAGGCTCGGCCGAGGACATCATGCGCACCGTGTTCGCACACCCGACACTGTCGGAAGCGCTGCACGAGGCCGCGCTGGCCACCGACGGCCGCCCGATCCACATCCCGCCGCCGCGCAAGAGGAAGAAATAAGTCAAAGGCTGCCTCACGCAGAGGCGCGGAGCACGCAAAGAGGTAACAGGAGCAGGCTTAACGGCCTGGAGCCGTCCTGTAGGAGCGAGCTTGCTCGCGATTGTATGGCCCCGGGGACATCGCACGAACAGGCGGTCCGTGGGACAGAGCTCTGAAGCGATGCGTCATCGCCTTGTCGCTGACGCAGCCGAGACCGCCAACGGCCACGATCGCGAGCAAGCTCGCTCCTACGGGCACCTGAACCGAATACCGCGCTTGTCTCCGCGCGCTCTGCGGCTCTGCGTGAACCGGACTAAAGCAGTGGGCCAGCGGAAGCCGATCCGCCGATAACCGAATAACCCGCAGGGAGTACCCGCAATGAATCTGCATGAATACCAGGCGAAACAGTTGTTCCGCCAGTACAACATCCCGGTGCCCAATGGCATTGTCATCCATGACAAATCGGAAGCCGCCAACGCCGTGCGCGAACTCGCCGGCAAGAAATGGGTCGTCAAGGCACAGGTCCACGCGGGCGGCCGCGGCAAAGCCGGGGGTGTCGAACTGGTCGACGACGCCGACGCCGCAACCGAGGCCGCCGGCCGGATGCTCGGCAGGAACCTGGTCACCTACCAGACGGACGAACGCGGCCAACCGGTACGGCGCGTGCTCATCGAGGAGACCAGTGACATCGCGACCGAGCTCTACCTCGGGGCCGTAGTCGACCGCGGCACGCAGCGCGTCGTGTTCATGGCCTCGACGGAAGGCGGTGTCGAGATCGAAAAGGTAGCCAGCGAGACACCGGAGAAGATCCACCAGGCGATCGTCCATCCGATGCTCGGCGTCATGCCCTACCAGTGCCGCCAGCTCGCATTCGCGCTCGGACTGAACGCCGACCAGATCAAGCAGTTCGCGAAGCTGCTGACCGCGCTCGGCAAACTTTTCATCGACAAGGATCTGAGCCTGATCGAAGTCAACCCGCTGGTCATTACCGGCAAGGGCGACCTGATCTGCCTCGACGGCAAGATCAACGTCGATGACAACGCGGTCTATCGCCACAGCGATATCGGCGAGCTGCGCGATCAGACCCAGGAAGACGAGCGCGAGAACCGCGCCAAGGAATGGGACCTCAACTACATCGCACTGGACGGCAACATCGGCTGCATGGTCAATGGCGCCGGTCTCGCGATGGCGACCATGGATCTTGTCAAACTCCATGGCGGCGACCCGGCCAACTTCCTCGACGTCGGCGGCGGCGCTACCGCCGAGCGCGTCGCCGAGGCATTCAAGATCATCGTCTCCGACGAGAACGTAAAGGCCATCCTGGTGAACATCTTCGGCGGCATCGTCCGCTGCGACCTGATCGCCGAAGGCATCATCACCGCGGTGGAAGAAGTCGGTCTCGAACTCCCGGTGGTCGTCCGCCTGGAGGGCAACCAGGCCGACAAGGGCGCGGAACTGCTGAACCAGTCCTCGTTCAACGTCATCGCCGCCGACAGCCTCACCGACGCCGCGAAGCGCGTCATCGCCGCCGCGGAGGGCAAATAATCATGTCAGTGCTCGTCAACAGCAACACGAAGGTCCTCTGCCAGGGTTTTACCGGCAAACAGGGCACCTTCCACAGTGAACAGTCGATCGCCTACGGCACGCAGATGGTCGGCGGCATCACGCCCGGCAAGGGTGGCACCACGCACCTCGATCTGCCGGTGTTCAACACGGTCGCGGAAGGCGTCGAGGCCACTGGTGCCGATGCCAGCGTGATCTACGTCCCCGCGCCCTTCTGCAAGGACTCGATCGTGGAAGCGGCGGAGGCCGGCGTGAAACTGATCGTGTGCATCACCGAGGGCATCCCGACCCTGGACATGCTCCAGGCCAAGGCCTACATCGACCAGACCGATTCACGCCTGATCGGCCCGAACTGCCCCGGCATCATCACGCCCGGCGAATGCAAGATCGGCATCATGCCCGGCGAGATCCACAAGCCCGGCAAGGTCGGCATCGTCTCGCGCTCGGGCACGCTCACCTACGAGTGCGTCAAGCAGACCACCGATCCGGGGTATGGGCAGAGCACCTGCATCGGCATCGGCGGCGATCCGATCCCGGGCACCAACTTCATCGACGCCCTGGAACTGTTCGAGGCCGACCCGAAGACCGAGGCGATCGTCATGGTCGGCGAGATCGGCGGCACCGCCGAGGAAGAGGCGGCGGAGTTCATCCAGCAGCATGTAACCAAACCGGTCGTTGCCTATATCGCCGGGGTCTCGGCGCCCAAGGGCAAACGCATGGGCCATGCCGGCGCGATCATCGCGGGCGGCAAGGGCACGGCGGCCGAGAAATACGCCGCGCTGGAAAAGGCGGGTGTCGTCACGGTGAAAAGCCCGGCCGACATCGGCAAGGGCGTGGCCGAGGCGACCGGCTGGTAACACTGCGGGACATACGCTCCCACCGAAGCCGTCGCGGTCCGCCGCGGCGGCTTTTTTATTGCACGGTGCGTTCGTGGTTCTCCGAACCACCTGCCAGCAGGAGTCACACGGGCCGCAGTGCACCCCCTGCATAACCTCGCCCCAGAACGCAAAGGGAGAATAGTTTTCGTCCCTGACCGAAGCGCTGAACAAGACCGCCCAGGCGCATTTTCGCCGAAGGCGAACCGCGCATCCACCTGAACAATTGAGGCTTGTTTTCGTCGAA
Source organism: Halofilum ochraceum (assembly GCF_001614315.2). Classification (NCBI taxonomy): domain Bacteria; kingdom Pseudomonadati; phylum Pseudomonadota; class Gammaproteobacteria; order Chromatiales; family Ectothiorhodospiraceae; genus Halofilum; species Halofilum ochraceum. Next base: position 216,780 of record NZ_LVEG02000004.1, on the reverse strand, counting down.
AGCACGTCGTGCACGCTCGTTTCGCGCCAAATCCGCACGCCCTGCCTGCCAACGGCATTTTCAGTCCTGCTCGAAAAATTTTCCTTCACATGCCCGAATTCCCGTCTATCTTCCTGGAGTGCGTGATATGAACACGACCGGGGTTGCCCCGACACTTTCGTCAAGGGGCACGGAACGACTGGATCGGGAATCATGGAAAGCCTTGAAGCAACAACCGATGTTTTACGCAAACGTGCGACCGCGTATTGGGCGGCTCCGTATTTACTTGTAGCCCTGCTCGGTGCGTTGCCTGCCACGTCGGCGATCGCCGAAGAGGTCGCCGGCGACCTGATCGTCAAGGGAGCAGCCTGTGTAGGTACCAAGTGCACGAGCGACTCCTTCCCGTTCGACGGCCTCCGGATCCACGACAGCGAACCAGTGCTGTCCATGATCGATCGTTCGAACGACGGGACCGACACCGACTGGTCCATCGGTATCACCGACGACAATGGCACCGGCGGCTTCAGCGAGTTCTTCATTCGCGACGAGGTCTCCGGCGCAGAGGTGTTGAGGATGACCACGGATGGGCGGGTCGCCCTGGGAGCGGGTGCCGCACTGGGTGACAACGCGTACGTGGTCTCCGTGGGTGCGGACGGAAGCGAGCGCCGGGTGACTTGGGTGGCGGACGCCGAGGCTGACACGGACGCGGTCAACAAACGCCAGTTCGATGAGTTCCAGGCGGACGTGCTCGCCTCGGTGGGCACGGATGCCGAGGCGTTGGAGACGGAACTGCAAGAGATCAATACTCGGATCGACGACCTCGCCGAGCGGATCGATCGACTCGCGCGGGAGATGCAGTGACATGAAAACGCATGACAATAAACTGCGTAACCGTCCGCCCCCTTGGGTACTCATCGGAGTGCTGTCAAGCCTGAGCGCCTTTGCCGGCACGGCTACGGCGGTCGGGCCGGTGATCCATGGGGATCTGCGCGCGCAATCTCTGTGTATCGACTTCGTCGCGGAGTCCGACGGCAGCAACTGCAGCACGCCCGCCAACGACGGGGAAACTCGACTGGAGGCAGATGTCTTACGTATGCGGTTCCTCGACAGCACGGCGGGCGTTGGGGAGGACGGGCTCGGGAATTCCTGGTCTCTGCTCGCGAACGATTACAGCGGCGCCAAGAATCCCCAGACGTATTTCGGTTTTACGCTCCGGTCGCTCGACCCTTCGCCGGACGACGGCGGTAACGACATTCTGGGCAAACACGTGCTGCGTATCGGTCCATCGACCTCGGCGAACGGCAGTCGTGACGCGGTCGCGATCGGGCGTGACAGTGAACTGGTCGAGGGAGTGGTTTCCCTGGGCAGCGAGTTCGTGCAACGCCGACTCGCCAACGTCGCGGCGGCCATGCAGGAAACCGATGCACTGATAAAACGGCAACTCGAAGAAGGCGTGCTTGGATCGGTAAGCGGCATCAACGACCGGCTCGATGAACTGGAAGGAGAGGTCGCCGCACTTGAACGTCGGGTCTCCCGTGATGGCGGCGGTAGCACTGGTGGCGGCGGCGGTGGTGGTGGCTTATTGGGCGTGCCAACACTAGTATTCCTCGCCGCGTTGCTGGGCATTACATGGCGGCGCCGCGCGGTCGCGGTATGACTCAGGACACCGGGCCACGGACGGCCCGATTCACAACGCGGAACCGGCAGCGGCCGAAACCTACCGCAACCTTCAGATCGCGTAACCGGCCCGGCCCAGAACGGTCACCGCTTCAGCTAAACGGCTCGATGGCACGAGCAGATAATCCGTATCGAAAGTCGACAGCGCGAAAAGACTGATCCCCGCTCCAGCGAGGATCCGCGAGAGTTCCGCAAGCAGCCCGGTGACCGCGAAATCGATCGGACCGATCACCTTGATGCAGGACCAACCGGATTCCGTTCGGGCTCCGGCCACCGTCACCGAAGACGGGCAGACGATCGACGTTTCTTCATCCGTCCGGGCGATCCAGTGAAAGGTGCACGTCAGGACTGCCGGCGGTATCTCCGCGTCCGGTGCTAGACGGTGAATCGAGAACGGCTGGTCGAGTACGTGCAGCGCCGGTTTTGCCATAACAGGTGATCCCTCACGACACACCACGGACGTATCGGCGACCCAAACGCTCTTCAGGCGCCGTCGAAGCCGGTCAGCACACCGACCGCATTAATACCGATCTCCTCGACCGCATAACCGCCCTCCATCACGAACAGCGTCGGCAGCCCCAGGCGGGCGATGCGGGCGCCGATCGCCGGGAAGTCGGCGGTATCGAGCGTGAACTGCGAGATCGGATCGCCGTGGAAAGTGTCGACCCCGAGCGAGACGACCAGGGCATCCGCGCCGAACCGTTCGCCCCGGGCGCATGCCTGATCCAGGGCCTCCATCCAGTCGTCGCGGCCGGTGCCGAGCGGCAGCGGCCAGTTGCCGTTGGCGCCCTCACCGGGCCCAACGCCGATCTCGTCAGCGTAGCCGAGAAAATACGGAAATTCATCGGCGGGATCGGCGTGAATGGACAGGAACAATACGTCCGGGCGTTCGTAGAAGATCGCCTGGGTGCCGTTGCCGTGGTGGTAATCGATATCGAGCACCACCACCCGGCTGGCGCCACGGTCGATCAGGGACTGCGCGGCGATGGCGGCGTTGTTGAGATAACAATAACCGCCGAGCAGATCGGTGGCGGCATGATGGCCCGGTGGGCGACACAGTGAGAACACGGCGCGCTCACCTTCGTCGATCAGCCGCGCACCGGTCAGGGCGACACTGGCACTAGCGGTGATCGCCGGCCAAGTCCCGTTCGTGATCGGCGTGCCCGCGTCCATGGCGTACCAGGACATGCGGCCATCGATCTGGCGCGGGCACTTCTGCCGCAGGGTTCGCACTGGCCAGATCAATGGCAGCGCATCGACCTCGTCGCCGTGCTCGGCGACCCAGTCGTCCCATGCGCCCTCGAGGAAGTCGACATAGTCCGGCGCATGGACGCGCTCGATGGGCCCGCGCTCGAACGGGTCCGGTTCGAGTACCACCCCCAGTCCGACCTCGTGGATGCGCCGGAGTATGATCTCCGCCCGCGCCGGCTTCTCGAACGCCGGGTCGATGCGCCCTTCGTTCAGCTCTCCGCGGCCATGGTGCAGCAGTTGATCATCACTGAAGATGGTTCGCACAAACGTCGCCTCCCGCGAGCCCTCGGCCGCCCATTACCAGGAAAACGTGCCAGTAAAGACCGGCACACTGTACCCGCCGACACGCACGGCCGAGACCTCGCCCGCCGCTTTCTCGACCGAGCCGAACAGTTCGCTCGGGCGGCCCATATCCACCCCTTGCGCGATCCGCCAGCGCCACTGGCCGGATGGCGCGGGATCGACCTGCCCCAGCAGGCCGATCAACGCGCTGTTGGCGCTCCCGGTAGCCGGATCCTCCGGCACGCCGTCCAGCGGCGCGAACATCCGAGTATGCAGATCGAATTCGCCGGCTTCGCGGGTGTATAGGTGGACATCCGGCGTGACCCCGCGCGCCCGGAGGGCCTGCATGGCGCGGATGTCCGGCGCCGCGCGGGCCAGGGCCGCGCGGCTCGCGATCTCGGCCACCACGAACGGCAACCCGACCGAGGCGACCCGCGGCGGGTGGACCGTCGTCACGACGTCTCCAGCGTCCAGTCCGACCGCCGATGCGACCTCCTCGATCGGCACTTCCGGGCCCAGCGAGAGCGACTCCGGCGCGGTGAGTTCACAGAACACGCCGCCGCGTTGATCGCGCTCAAGCCGAACCGGAACGGTCCCCGCCTTCTCCTCGAAGCGAACCAGCGCGGCATCCGCGTCCCATTCGACCGCGCCCAGTTCCGCCAGCATGAACGCGGTGCCCACGTTCGGATGGCCAGCGAACGGCACCTCGACTGACGGGGTAAAGATGCGCACCGAGTGGGTGCAATCGCCAGCGGAGGGCAATACGAACGTCGTCTCGGAATAATTGAATTCGCGCGCGAGGGCCTGCATCGCCCCGGTATCGAGGCCCCGCGCATCCGGGACCACCGCCAGCGGATTGCCGCCGAAGCGTTCACGGGTGAAGACGTCACAGGTGTAATAGCGATACTCGGGCATACTCCTGCTCCCATGTGAACCGGCCCCAGACCCCGGCGCCTGGTACAGGGCACTGAAATTGTCCGCCTGCCGGTGGCGATGCGGGAAGAGGCTGTATTTTATGCTACCTGGGCGCGGCGTTGCAGGCGGGGTTGCGCGTATACTGCTGCGCGCCAGGTTTTTCAGGTGAAGCCGCTTATGCAGGAAGTGACCGCCCTCTCGCTGCGCCAGCGCCTCGGCGCATGGGTAGAAAATCGACACGTCCAGAACGGGATCGTCGCCCTGATCATACTCAACGCGGCGACCCTGGGGCTGGAGACCTCGGAAACGATCATGGCCGCTCAGGGGCCCGCGATCCGCGCCGTCGAACAGGCGGTCCTGGCGATTTTCGTCGTGGAGATCGCCCTCAAGCTGATCGCGTTCGATCTGCGCTTCTTCCGCAGCGCCTGGAACGTGTTCGACTTCCTGATCGTGGCGATTGCGCTCGTACCGGCCTCGGGGCCGTTTGCGATCCTCCGCGCGCTGCGCATCCTCCGGGTCCTGCGGCTGCTCGGGAAGGTGCCGCGTCTACGAAAACTGATCGAATCGCTGCTGCGGGCCCTGCCGAGTATCGGCTGGGTCGTGTTCCTGCTGCTGATGGTGTTCTACATCTTCGCGGTCATGGGCACGCAACTGTTCGGCGAAGACTTCCCGCGCTTCTTCGGCTCACTGGGCAATTCGTTCTATACGCTGTTCCAGATCATGACGCTCGAGAGCTGGTCGATGAGCGTGGCCCGACCGATCCTGGAGCAGTATCCGTTGGCCTGGATCTACTTCATCGCGTTCATCCTGATCACGACGCTGACGGTTCTGAATCTCTTTATCGGCATTATCGTGACCACGATGCAGGAGAGCGTGCATGCCGATGACATGCAGCAACGTGCCGAGATCGAGGCCCGCGCGCACGACGAACGTCAGGAGATGCTGCGGCTGATGCAACAGATGCACGCTCGCCTGGAGGCGCTGGAATCGCGTACGCGCTGAGCGGCCGGGAAACGCGGGGCGAAGTCCCGCCGCTATGCAATGACGGCCGGGCACAGGCGCCGGGAGCCCGGGCGTTACGGGGACTCAGGGGCGCCTGCGCGTTCTATGTGAACCGGTACCGGCCGCATCAACGCGCCGCACACCGGTGCATGCATGCGAGCGAATTCGATCATCTCCGCCACGACCGCATCAGTGCAGTTCGCGGTGACCTCGATGACCACACGGATGTGCTCATATCCGGAGGGCGGCGCATCCTCGATACCGAGCATGCCGCGGACGTCGACTTCGCCCTCGACCTCCGTAAACAGGGACTCGATGGCGATGCCAAGCGCGGCCGCCCGCACGACGAAGGTCGTGGTGATCGAGCCGGCCAGGGCATGAAGCAGGAACTCCAGCGCGCTCGCGCTCTCATCATTCCCGAGCAGCGCCGGCGGCTCGGCATTCGTGAATTCGAACGGTTGATAACGCGTGATCCGCGTGTCGCCGACACCGTCGAAATCGAACACCGTCGAGCGATTTTCGCTCCCACCGACCCAACGGTTGTGCGCGCGAAACCGGAATCGCGCCAACTCCGGATTCGCCCGAATCCGGTCAATGAGTCCGGCCACCCGCTCCAGATCGATCCCGTTGCGGAACCCGCCCTGACTCGCCATCGCGTCCATCAAGTCCCCACCCATTCGTATTGCGCAGGGACCGCCAACTGACCAACGATGGCGGTATCCAGTGGCTTGTTATAGACCGGGCAACGGGGATTCACAAGGCGCCACATGCATTTCCCGCATCGCCCCGCATGCCGCCGGTCCCGCGACCCGCCGACCGGGCGCCAACGGTAGGCGCGCGCGTCCCCGGACGGTATTCTGTGCACTCGGTTTCTTGATCACGATGACCACCCGATATGTCCAGTTCGCTGCAGGAACAGTTGGTCCAGGCGGGCCTCGCCGACGAGGAAAGCCTGAACCGATCCCGACAGAGCGGCCAGCGCCGCGCCGGCGGCAAGCGTACCGGCGGGAAGCGTGCCGGCGGGAAGAAAAAGGGCAGCGGGCGGAAATCCCGTCAGTCCGGGCAACCCGCCGGTGACCAGGCGAACCGTAGTGCCGTGGCGCCGAAGACCGCGGAGAGGGCAAAGACGGAAACGAAACCGCCGTCCGCACCGCAGCGCGAGCCAAGCGCCGAGGAGAAAGCGGACCGGCTGCGCCAGATGATCCGGGCCAACCGTATCGATCGCGCGTACGCGGCCGTGCCCTATCGCTTCACGCAGGGCGCTCGTGTACGCGAGATCGCCGTCACCGGCACACAGCAGGGCCGGATCGCACGCGGGGAACTGGCGGTCGTGAGCGACGGTCAGCGCTGCGAGCTGGTGCCGGCGAAAGTGGCGCGACGGGTGCGTGGGATCGACCCGGCGGCGGTCCTGGTGCTTAACGTCGGGGACGAGCGCGGCGGCAACACGGACGAAGATCCGTATGCGGACTATCGCGTGCCCGACGATCTGATGTGGTGACCGAAGACACCGGCGGCCGGTCCTCCGCCCGGTGGATCGCGATCCGGGTCTGGGCCGCTCTCCTCGCCAGTCTTGCGCTGACCGCCTGCGCGACCCGCGACAGGCCCCCTCCCGCCGGCGCCGCCAATGGGCCGCGGCTGACCGATACGGCCTGGATCGCCGAGGACGGCCGCAGGCTGCCCCTGACCCGCTGGTCCGGCGAAGGGGAACCGCGTGGCATCGTGCTGGCGCTGCACGGGTTCAGCGAACACCGCGGGGTCTTTTTCGCACTCGCTCCGCATCTGGCCGCGGCCGGTTACCACGTGTATGCGTATGACCAGCGCGGATTCGGCGAGACGGCCACTCGCGGCTTCTGGGCGGGTGAGTCCGCGCTGGTCGACGACGCGCGCAGCGCCTTCGGTCTGCTGCACCAGCGTTATCCGGACACCCCCGTCCACCTGCTCGGTCACAGCATGGGCGGCGCCATCGCAAACCTCGCGGTCACCGGCGACGAAGCGATCCGGCCCGCCAGCACGATCCTCGTGGCGCCAGCGATACACGGTTGGGACACCTTGCCCTGGATCCAGCGGATAGCGCTGCGGGTCAGCCACTGGATCGCGCCCGCCGCCCGCCCCCGCCAGAGCTGGGGCCGCGCCGTCGTCGATATCCGCGTCACCGACGACCCGACGATCGCACGGCTGCAGGCGCGCGACCCCCACATCCTGCGTTCCGTCCGCATCGACATGGTCCACGGCGTGGTCGACCTGATGGATGCCGGCATCGAGCGCATCGCCGACGTGCCGCCCCCGGCGCTGATCCTCTACGGCGAGCGCGACGACATCATTCCGCGCACGGCCGGCTGTGAGATGTTCCGCCGCCTCGCGGACACGCCGCCCGGCGTGGGCCTGCGCCTGTACCCGAATGGCTACCACTACCTCACCCGCGACCGCCAGCGCGGGCGCACGATCGCCGACATCCGCGCGTGGCTCGCCGATGCCCCGCCGCCGGACGCGGCCACCGTGGTCACGGCGACCGCCGCCGCCCGCCGGGTCTGCGACTGAGGATCGCGCCGACACACTGCCCTCCGCCAGCTGCGCCCGAGCAGGGTCGTCCCTACAGGGCCGACTGCATGAACAGCCACCCTTGCCGCCCGGCGCGATCCGGGCTAATACTGGACTCCGGTCGGAGCCAGTCCGGCATCGGCGACGACCGCCCCAAACGGTAGTGCTGATGCGCGGAACTCCGCCCGGATCACACCAGGACCGGAGGACCGTATCCATGTGCGAAACACGGCGCTTCAGGGCAATCGCGCTGGTCGTGGCCTGCGCTGCGGCCGCGATCCCCGTGGCGCATGCGGGCAGCGTACCGTCGAGCCACGACACCCGGCGGGTAATCGATTACTACTACAGCGGTGCCGAGCAACCCGTGCTGATGGATTTCCGCCTTTGCCGCGACATCCATGACGACGGCGCGAATCGCTACGAGTGCCGCGAACCGCTCAGTGAAAGCGACCTGAGTACCGGCATGCGCATCTACGCCTGGATGAAATTCCTGGTGCCGAGGGGCGCGACGCCCCGCATCATGCTGCGGGTCGACCATGACGCGAAAACCCGCGACACCTGGACACGCCAGCTCGAGGGTGCCGTGCGCTTCCGCACCTGGCGGACAGTGGAGCTCGACCGCCCGGGGCGCTGGCGCGTGGAGGTGTATCACGCCGCCGAAGACCAGCCGGTCCGCCTGTTCTCGCGCACGGTCCGCATAGACTGACACCACCCCGGATCGCCTACAATAAGGTCAGGCGCGGCATTGCACGCGACGCGTGCGACTGCAAATCACCGCCCCGCGCCGCGGAGGAGACGCGCAATGGACACCTACGAAGAGGCGCTCGGCGAAGCCGTGCAACTCCTGTTTTCCCACGGCGAGCAGCGGGGACCGGTCACCGAACACTTTTTCGACCGGTTGCGTCGCGAACGCGATCTCCAGGTGATCCTGCTCGGTGCGGAGTTGCCCGAACAGGAAGAAGAGGCCAGCCGCATCATTCACGATCGCGGTGTCAACGCCGTCCACACGCTGCTCAACCGTGCCATGAAACGGCTGCAGGCAACCCACCGCTCCGCCGAATAGCGCCCTCGGCGCACAACGGCCGAATACGCAACAGCGCACCCATGATGCGCGCTTTATGACGGGAAAACGCCTGATACGGCGTTGATCAGCGACTTATAACGCGCTCAAGCGTCATAAATGGCGCAATATTCGTCTGAAATGTGACCCGTTCCTCGTCATGGCAAGTTATGCCATGGCAATATTCGACAATCGCCCGAAAGTCCAGCCGGGAGTGCGACGCAGGCGATGCGTCCGGCTCTTTACGTCCGTGACTGACGTCAGGAGGTTCCGGTCATGAATATCAACGAACAATCCGTAGCGGTGCCCGTGGATCTTCTCCGCCCGGGGCTGCATGTTCATGCCCTCGACCGTCCCTGGGTCGAAACCCCGTTCATTTTCCAGGGGTTTCGGATCGCCTCCGACCAAGAGATCGAAACACTGCGGGCCTATTGCCGCAGCGTATATGTCGATCTGGGACAGTCCGAGCCGGCGGCCGCCGAGGCCGTCATGGCCGCGGGCAAGCGCCAGCCCCTGCACACCGATCAGATCGGATCACGGACACACGAAGCCCTCAGCCAACGGCAACTCCCGGAGGCCCTGCGCCAGTGTACGGGCACGCTCTTCGAGCCGGTCGTCCACCCCGACCGCGCACGCTTCAGCCGGCTCGTCCACGCAGCCTCGAATATCCGCGATGCGGCCTCCGAGGCAGTGCGCGAATCGCTGCTGCGGCTCCACCAGAGTCGCCCGATCAACATTACCCGAGCGACACGGGCCGTCGACCAGATGACGCGCCTGATTCGCGAGGATTCGAGCCCGTCGCTGTGGCTGAGTCGGCTGCAGCGCCACGATTCGTACCTCGCGGACCACGCCGCCAATTCCTGCGCCATCGCGCTCGCCTTTGGTGCCAGCCTCGGCATGGACGGCAAGGCCCTGCAGTGCCTGGGCCTCGGTACGCTGCTGATGGATGTGGGCATGATCAAGGTGCCGCGCGAGATCCTGACCAAGACGCGGCCACTGTCCTCGTCAGAGCGCGCCACCATGCGCCAGCACGTGGAGATAGGCTGTGAGCATCTGGCCGAGGCCGGGGTGCCCGCCGAGGCGCTCGCCATCGTGCGCCAGCACCACGAGCGCATCGATGGCCGCGGCTATCCAGAACGGGCTGGCGGTGATTCATTGCCGCGACAGGCACTCATCGCCGGGCTGGCGGACAGCTTCGATGCGATGACGACGGACCGGCCCTACCGCGGGGCCTTTCGCCCCGACCAGGCACTCCAGGAGCTGTACCGAAACGCGGAAGAGACTTTCGGCAGCGAACTCGTCGAGGCCTTCATCCGCTGTGTCGGTACCTGGCCGGTCGGCAGTCTCGTGCAGCTGGACAACGATGCAATCGGTATCGTCGTCGGCAGCCGTCCCGGCGCCGGCGCCTGGCCCACCGTGCTGCTCCTGCGCACCCCGGACGGGGAGCCCTACCGCAAACGGCTGCTGCTGAATCTCGCCGCGACCGACCGGGAGGACGCCCAGGTAAACGCCCGGCAGATCCGCCGCGCCCTCGGCCAGCGCGAGGCCAATGTCGACATCGGCAAGGTCGTCGCCCGCGAATTCGGGCGTGGCCGACGGGACACCGGCAAGGCGACGGCGGCCGCCTGATTGCAGCCGTCAGCTCGGGACCGATCAGCCAGGGACCCCGCGCACGATTCCGGCTACACTCGCCGGCGGTGACCCCACCGCACGGGAGTGTGTCGCATGGCCCAATGGCCCGGGAAGGCCGGTACGATCCTGATTGCGTTGGTCGCATTCCTCGCCGGCTGCGCCTTTGATCGCACCGGACCTCGGCCCGATGCCGCCACCGGCAACGGCGCCGCCCCCTGGAGCGACGGCGGCTGGTACGAGCGATCCCTGCGGTCGGGCGAAACCACGCGCTGGTACCGCCTGTATTTCCCCCCCGGCCTCGAACGCGGCGCGCCCGCCGTCATCCTGCTCCATGGCGGCTCGCGCAGTATGCGCGACATGTTCGGCGAGCGCGCGGGCGGGCCGCGCGCGTGGCTCGATGTCGCCGACCGCGAGGGATTGGTGCTCGTGGTGCCGAACGGGACCAACCCGGAAAACGGGGACACGCGCGGTGACAACCAGTTCTGGGTCGACGCCACGGCCACCGGCGTCGCCGAGGACGCGCCAGGGACGGACGATCTGCGCTTCATCACGGACCTGCTGGACCGGATCGAACGCCGCTATCCGGTCGATCCCGCGCGAGTCTACGTCTCAGGCGCCTCCAACGGTGGACTGCTGACGTACAGGCTGCTGATCCATGAACCCCGACGCTTCGCGGCGGGCGCCGCGTTCATTGCCAATCTGCCGGCCGACGACGCGGACCTCCGCCCGCCCGAGGCCCCCACCCCGCTGATGATCACCAACGGAACGCGGGACCGTCTTATGCAATGGGATGGCGGCGAAATCCCCATGCGCGGCGGGCGGATCCGGTCTACCGAGGACACCGTGGCATGGTGGCTGAACGCGAATCACGCCGCGGACGCGCCGCGGCGCACGCGCTATCTGCCGGACCGCGCCCCGGATGACGATTGCCGCCTCCGCGAGGTCACCTGGAGACCGGAATCGGGCGGCGCCCCCGTCCGGCTACTCGCCATGGAGGGTGGCGGCCACACCCTGCCCAGCCTGCGCTACGACCTGCCCGACACCTTCCTCGCCCGGCGCATCTTCGGCAACGTCTGCCGCGACGCCGAGGGAGCGACGCTCGCGTGGGAGTTCATGAGTCCGTTCCGGCGTGACATGGAGTAGGCCGGTCCGTCAGGGGCCGGATCGTTTTTTCGGGCGCCCTCCGCGCCTTGGCGAGAACCAACGACAGCGCAACACGAGTCCAGAAGCGGCGAAACGGCCACGGTATATAGCAGGCCGGCTCAACCCGCCCGGCGCAGGACCCAGCGCTTGATCGGCATGCCCTCGACCACGTCCTCGGTGACGAAACCGTGCGCCCGGGCCTCTTCGGGGACGTCGAAACGATGCCAGGCGTCGATGAAGGGCTCGTGCATCATCCGGACCAGCGCCCGAAAATAGAGGCCTCGCCATCCGTACTGACGAAAGAGTGAACGCGCGCTCCGGTACGCCTGCTGCGGCGACGGCTCGGCGAGCACGAGGACGCCACCCGGGCGCAGCACCCGCGCGATCTCGGCCAGTCCACGGCGCAGATACGGCGGCGGGATCTCATGGAAGACGAAATTGACCATGACCCCGTCGACCCGTTCATCCGGCAACGGGATGTCTTCCAGCGTGCCCTGCAGAAAACGCATGCCCGGCCAGGCGTTGGCCGCGTGTTTCAACAGATACGGGGACGGATCCACCCCCCACACCTCCGGCACCCCGCAGGCCTGGGCGGCGGCGCCGGTCTTGCCGCCGCCGCAGCCGAGATCCAGGACCGCACGGCAATCGCGCAGCCGCTCGGCCATGGCCGAGCGCGCGCGGTCGAGCTCCCCCAGCATCGAGCGCTCGAAGCCCTTGATATACCCGCGCGTGAAGCGGTTGGAGTAATTCCCGTTCGGCAGGCCATGGAACTCCTGCAGGACATAGCGCGGGATCCGCTCGGCCCCGGGCGTGCCCGCCGGCAGACGGACCTTCTCGCGTTTCCCAAGGATGTGACGGATGATCGCCAGGACCGTCCCGGGACGGCGCAGGGTCGCCTCGTCGGGCCACGCGTCGGGCAGTTCCATACTGGCCCAGTCGAGCGGCTCGACGGAAACGTTGCCTGCGGCCATGACCGCTTCTTCGTGGGGGCGACGGGCGTCGGACATTGCAGTATGCGCCACCGCCTTGCCGGCGATGGCTTACCCTCTCCGATGTGACAATCACGCGCTAAGCAAGCACTGTACCCGATCCTGCCCGCACCCTCAGCCCCATTGCGCGCGGTGAACGGGAATACCCGGAGGAGCTTTCGTGTCGCATCTGCGGATCGCCCTGCTGCTCGGCATGACCGTGGCGCTCGGCCCATTGGCGCTCGACACCTACCTGCCGGCATTCCCGCGCATCGCGGCCGATCTCGGCGTCCAGCACGCCGCCGTGGGGCTGACGCTGAGCGCCTACGTGGCACTGCTCGGCGCCGCGCAGCTGGTCGGCGGACCGCTGTCCGACCGCTATGGCCGTCGACGGATTCTGCTCGCGGGACTGACCATTTTCGCCCTTGGCAGCCTGATGGTCGCCCACGCCAAGACGCTGGGCGCGATGATGGCCTGGCGCATGCTGCAGGGGCTGGGCGGGGCATGGTGCGCCGTTTCCGTGCCGGCGATCGTGCGTGACCGCGCCCGCGGCACGGAGGCCGCACGGCTGTTCGGCCTGATCGGATTGATCATGTTCGTGGCGCCGGCGGCGGCGCCTTCGATCGGCTCGCTGATTCTGGCGGCGGGCGACTGGCCCTGGATCTTCGTCCTGCTCGCCGTGTACGCGGCGCTACTCGGCCTGGTGCTGCAACTGGCACTGTTCCGCCACCTGCCGCCCGCGGCCCGGACACGTACGCCGCTGCGCACGCTGGTGACGAATTACATGCATGTACTGAAAAGCGTGGCGGCGATGCGATTCATCGCGCTGCAGACGCTCGCCTTCAGCGTCATGCTCGTTTTCATCACCCATGCGTCCTTCATCCTCCAGGACTGGTTCGGCGTCTCGAATGCCACGTTCTCGCTGCTGTTCGCGCTCAATATCGCCGGTATGGCCTGCGTGAACCTGACCAATCGGCGCCTGCTGCGTTCGTGGCATTCCACCGTGCTCCTGCGCGCGGCGGTCGCCGTGCAGACCGCGGCGGTGCTGACACTCTTGCTGTTCGCCGCCACGGGTGCGCCGCTGTGGGCCGTCGCCATCAGTCTCGGTGTGACCGTGGCCTGCATGGGGGCGATCGCACCGAACAACATGGCCAATGCGCTCGAGTTCTTCCCCACGCTCGGCGGCACCGCCGCCGCGCTGCTCGGCGCCACGCAGTTCACCGTCGCGGGGGCGGTCAGCGCACTATCCACCGCGGTCAGTGACGGCACGCTGATGCCGGTCGTCCTCACGATGGCCGCATGCTCACTGGGGGCGCTGGCGCTGGCCGTGGGCGCACCGCGCGCCATGGAGCGCGCACTGCGGCGCGAGCGGGCCGCACGTTCACGGTCGGCGGATGATGCCCACGGCCCCGGCCGGGAAACGGGCGACCGGGAGGGGTCCATCCGATAAACCCCGGGGCAGACCGCCCGCGCCGCAATCGCCCTTACGCCGCAGACCTTGCGAGGGCTCGTTGTGGGCACGCCGTTCAGGCGGGCGGAGCGGCAGCCGTCCGGACCGATTCGGCCGGCGGCAGCATCACGCGCTGGCCCTCCGGACGCGGCGGCCGCAGTGTCGGCGTCGCGTCGAGAACGGCGTCGGACGCCTTGACCGCGCCGTGCAGGAAACCGCTGTGGACGCCGCTATGCACCCGGCTGACGGAGAACACCACCGTCGACTGCCGCTCGACCTCGAATGCGGCATCGGCGGCGGTCAGCACACCCCCGGCGATATCGACCCGCCCTCCGTCGATCCGCACCGCCGGAGCGCCCCGTGCGTGCAGATCGGTCGCGATCACGTCGGACGCGGTGATCTCGATGCCCGCACGACCGTCGGTGGCGCCCTCGCCGACAGTCACGTGGCGCAGCCGCGTGTCTCTGGAAGCGGTAATCGTCAGTCGTCGCGCACGGACATCGACCAGGCGCATACCCGGGCAGTCTTCCAGAACGATATGGCCAAAATCGCCCGACAGGGTCTCGCCCCTGCGGCCCCGGCAGGTGAAATCGGGCCGCCCCTCGGCGGCGTCGGCATGGGCGGCAACGCCGCCTACAGGCGGCGCGCCCAGCGCCTCGCGCAGATGGTCGAGGAAAACGCCGGTATCGGAGCGCATCGGGACGTGTCCCGCCCCTTCGATCACGCGCAGGCGGTTGTCCGGCAACACCCCATGCAGCATGTGACCGGTACGGATCGGCGCGACGCTGTCGTGTTCCCCCCAGATCACGGTCGCGGGCCGATCGAACCGGGACAATACCCGCGAAAAATCCGTCTCCAGCAGTGCGATCGCCGCGTTGACGTTGGGCCGGTCGGAGAGCAGCGCGTCCCATGCGCTGTCACTGCGGCGCAGGAGATCGACGACATCGACCTCCGAGGAGAGCAGCAGGCGCTCCACCACGCCCGTGCCCCACTGGAACAGCCCGCGTAGCCGATCGGCAACGAACCCCGGCAGTCCGTAATTCTGGACCTGCGCCGAAGCCACCGCCCGCAGGAACGCCATGCGCTGCAGGATGCCCGCGGCATCGACAAGGACGACGTTATCGACCCGATCCGGATACGTTCCGGCGTAATACAGCGCGATCGCGGCCCCCATTGAATGGCCGACGAGCTGAATCTCTTCCAGCGCGAGCCGCCGCGCGAGCCAGTCGAGCACGCGCGCATAGCGTTCGGGGGAGAGTTCGCCCGCGCCCTCCGTGGAGCGCGCAAACCCCGGGAGGTCGAGGGCTATGACGCGGTAATCCGACTCGAGGGCCTCGATCGTTTCCCACCAGTCCTGGTATCCGCTTTGGCCAAGACCATGCACGAGCAGCACCGGCGTGCCATCCGCCGGGCCGGCCTCGACGACGTACATGCGCGATTCGAAAATCGGCTCCTCGATCAAACGCGCCTGCCACCGGTCCGGCAGCGGGCGATCGCGCACCGTCTCGACGGCATCGCCCCCGTTGCCGGACGACGCCTGCGCAATGGCGCCAGGCGTCGTGACGAGCGTGGCCAGCGCGATGGCGATCACGACGAGGTGCCGACAGCTCACGGTGCATCGGATCATGGCGATTCGGGCATTCCCGGTCGGTTGATGGATTCGGGGCGAAGTTCGCGTCCGCCCGCAGGCACCGCGATCGACGGGCGCGGGCACCCCGGGTCGTCCGATACAATCGCACCACCAGAACAGGCTGCCGGAGTCGGGGCGTGAGCGCAGTGCAATGGACCTCCCTGATCGCCGGCAGTCTGGTGCTGCTCTGGATATCGCGGCGCTCCCTGCGGAAGCCGGACTGCCATGGTTTCTACCGTTTTTTCGCGCTGGAAGCCACCATCGTCCTGTTCACGCTCAACGCCCCCTGGTGGTTCGTCGACCGGTTTTCACGGCAGCAGCTCGTTTCATGGGCCCTGCTGCTCGTCGCGCTGTACTTCCTGCTCGACGGCATTCGCCTCCTGCGGCGCCGGGGCCAGCGCGACCCCACGCGGCGGGATCCGACCCTGCTGGGCTTCGAACGCACGCGGAATCTGGTCACCGAGGGGCTCTACAGCCGCATCCGGCACCCCCTCTACGCCTCCGTGATCCTGCTCGCCTGGGGGCTGTATCTGAAGGCGCCATCCTTGCCGGCGGCACTGCTCGCCGCGATCGCCACCGTGTTCATGGTACTGACCGCGCGCGTCGAGGAGCGCGAGTGCCTCGACCATTTCCGCGATGCGTACCGCGACTATATGACGAGGACCAGGATGTTCCTTCCGTGGTTACTCTAGGAGGCTGTCCGGGGTTCTCGAACAGCCTCGTCGTGGACCACACGCCGCCGCGAACCTGACAATATTCGGCGCGCCCGGCATACTCGCATATACGGACAGCCACACGGAGATCATCAATGTCGCTACGGACGCGACGCCAACCGGTCACGATCACCCCGTTCTGGAACCGGATGCCGCGGTTCTTTCTCTATCCGCTGACGCCGCCGGGCCTGTACGTCCTGCTGGTGCTCGCAGTCGCCAACGCCACCGTGCTCGATCTGATGCAAGCCGGCGGCTTCGGCTTCGTGGTCGGGCTGATCGTATCGGTGGTCGCGGCGGTGTTCTCGATCAAGTACGGCTACGATATCCTGGAGCGGACCGCGAACGGCCATACACTGCCCCCGCGGCTCAATCAGGAAACGCTGCTGGATGGTTACGAACTGCCGTTCAAGCAGATCGCCGTATTCATACTGCTCGGTCTGGCCGCATGGCTCATGGCGATCATCCTGCCCCCCGCGCTGACCTTCGTGGGCTTTATCGTTTACGGCATATGCGTGGCCGCCCTGTTCCCGGCGATCGTCATGACGCTGGCGCTGGAACGCTCGGTCTTCGCCGCCCTCAATCCGGCAACCCTGTTCGGCATCGCCTTTCGCATCGGCTGGCCGTATTTCGCCGTGCTCGGGCTGCTCCTGCTGCTCAATGGCGGGGCGGGCACGGTCATGTCCCTGTTCGGCCAGGACCTCCCGCTGGCGGCCCAGGCGTTCCTGAGCACCTTCTTCCAGAACCTCTTCTTCTTCACCATGATGAATTTGATGGGGTATCTGATCTTCCAGTATCACGACCGCGTCGGCTACGCGCCGGATACACTCGCGGACGCCGATGACGGCTGGGGCGAACTGCTCGATCCGGTCGATGAAGATATCGAGGGCGGGAATTACGAATCCGCCGCCCAGCGCCTGCGCAGCCTGATCCGCGAGCACCCCGACCACGCGATCGAACTGCGCCAGCAACGCCACCAGGTGCTCAAACTCACCGACGACGAGGATGCACAGGTCGACAATGCCGGCACCCTGCTGAGCGAATTGATCGACGCCAACCGGCTGCGCGAGGCGACCGAGGTCTTCATCGATATCACCGATATCGACCCCGGCCTGCGCCCGGCACGGGAAACGGATTACGAACCGCTGATGAACATGCTCGTGCAGCGCGGGGAATACCGCCGGGCCGTGCGCATGGCCAACGGCTTCCACAAGGATTTCCCCGAGAGCCCGTTTATTCCGCCGCTGTACCTGGAGGTCGCACGGATCTTCTCGGATTTCCTGCAACAGCCCGACAAGGCGCGCCAGGTTGCCGATTTCCTGATCAAGCGGTTCCCCGATCATCCGGCAGCGGGCCGCGCGCAGGCGCTGCGGGACGCGCTTACCGGGTAGTAGGGGTAGGGGCCTCTGATTAGTGGGAATCCTGTAGGTCGGGCTGGAAGCCCGACCTACATCATTCCCCAACGCGCTGGCCGGTGTAAATCAGAGTCTCCCTAGCGGACTTCCGTCAGGGCTCGCTCCGCCTGGCGCGCGGCCGCCGTGTCCGCGAAGTGCTGCAGCACATAGTGGTATAGCGATCGTGCCCGCGCGCGCTCACCTTCACGCTGATACTTGCGCGCGAGCCGGATCGCGCTCTCCTCGATCCCGTTGAACCGCTGCGGGTGCTTGAGGGCGGCCTGGACGAGCGGGGCCACCTCCTCGGCGCTTCCGCGGCGCAGCAACAGATCGATCATCCGCTCCAACACGGCGCCACCGATCTTCGGTTTCGGCCGCGCGCGCCGACGGTAATCGCGGAAGGCCGTGACCATGAGTTCCGCGGTCTCGTCATCGGTCGGTTCCAGCCGCAGAATCCGATGGACGGCATCGTGATACGCGTCGCTGGCGGGCGCGAAGCGGCTGGCGCGGAACAGGCCGTCCAGCACCCGGACGTTGTCGGGCCAGTTACGTACCATGCGCTCGAACAGCGGCCGCGCGCGGTCCGGCTCCATCGCTGCCAGCCGCTCATGGGCTGCACCCAGTTCGCGCTCGAACGCCTCGGTGCGCTCACGCTCGTCCATCGCCTCTTCATCGACCGCGTTGGTCCCGAAACGCACGGCGGCACCCGCAAGCGCTCCGGTCAGGATCCCGCCGATATGTGCGGTAAACGCCACGTTGCTCAACTCCGAGAACCGGATGTACTGGTATACCTCCTTGCCGAGCCAGAGCCCGAGCAGGACGAGGGCCGGTGCCTTGACGTAGTCGAAGTAGAAACCGATGAAGTAGAAAAACCGGATCCGGCGCAGGCCGTACAGCACGCCGCACAGACCCACCAGCCCCGCGACGGCGCCGGAGGCGCCGACCAGGGGCATCAGACCCTGCGGCTGCAGGGCGATGAACAGCCCCGCCGCCCCGAAACCCGAGAGCACATAGAGGCCGGTCAGCACGAGACTGCCCAGCGCGACCTCGACGAGCAGCCCGAGCGTAATCAGAAAGAGCATGTTGCCGATCAGGTGAAACCAGCCACCGTGCAGGAACATGTGAGTCAGGAAGGTGGTCGGCGCGGACTCCGCCGGGCGCAGCCCATGGCCCCAGACGGTCGTCTGATCGAGGCGCTGCGCGAGCCCCTCGCGCCCGCGCTGCCAGCGCTCGTACTCGGGATGATCCGGCCCGATGACCTTGCCAGCCTCGAGCCGCCGGGTGAATGCCTCGTCGCTGACGATCCGTCCGAACCAGGGGGAAGCGGGATCGTCGATGCGGTCACCGAAGTGTTCCACGAACGGGTCGTCACCCTGTGCCTTGAGCCAGGCGCGATACCGCGGCAGCTCGATCTCCGCGAGACCGGATTCGTAGTAATACGTCTTCACCCGCTGCAGTTCGCGCCCGTCATCGAGCTGGAACCCGAGGAATACCAGCACGTTGACGGCCACGAGCGCGAACGTGACGACCGGTGGGCGGCGCCAGTCGATGGGGCGGTCGAACGGTATGATCAGCATATTAATCTTCCATGGCCGATGGTCGACGCGCGTCCCTGCACGCACCGACGGGATTGCACGCCGGGCCGGCGGACTGCGATACGGTAGCGCGGGCACCCGGACTACGCCAGCGCTCGGCGCGCCGGATGAACGATTTGCGTACCCGCGCCATCCGGTGTATCGATCGGGGTCCGACACCCGCTCCGACCCGCTGAAGGAATCCACCATGCGCCCGATCGCGATCATCGCCCTGCTGCTGTTGCTTGCCGCCTGCACCACGACCCCGCCGCCACCGCCGGAGACGCGCGCATTCGCATGGGGGACGCCGCGCGCCGAGGTGCTGGCGGCCGAGCCGGACGAACCGGTCGTCGCCCCGGCCGACCGGCTCGTGTATCACGTCGAGCGCGCCGGAATCCCGCTGACGCTGAGCTACCGGTTCGGTGCGGACGGACTGGAGGCCACGCACTGGTTCAACCGCGCGGCGCATGAAGACGACAACCGCTATATCGACGACTACGAGCGGCTCAAATCCGACCTCATCGAGCGCCACGGCATGCCCCGGTACGATCGCATGATGTGGCGCAACCGAATGCTGGCCGACGAACCGGATCGCTACGGCGACGCGGTCGCCGCCGGGCATCTGGTCTATTACAGCGAGTGGCGGACCGAGCGGGGGAAGATCGTCATGGCGCTGCGCAACGACCGGCTCCAGGTCGCGCATGAACTCGTGTACAGGCAGCCAGGGGACTAAGTAAGTTGGCACGCGCGGATACGATCGCGAGCAAGCTCGCTCCTACATGAATCCTGCCACCGTGGTTCAGGTGCAACTGTAGGAGCGAGCTTGCTCGCGATGAGCCGGCAAGAGATGTCCCGAACGGATAAGGATCACGGAGCCCTACGCGGTGCGGCGGCCGGTTCCCCCCTTCTGACACGCCCCAGAATCCACGAGAAGTGCCACCCCGTAGGCCGGCTTTTGCCGTCAGGCAACAGCCGGCTTGCCCTTGTACATGGCCGCAAGGACTGCCGCCGGCTGGCTCCCTTCGGTCGCAAGCCGGCCTGCGCTTTGTGCCGGACTGTCCGAGGGTGACTGCTCCGGCTCAGCCCGGCACGGCCTCGGCGCTGCCGGCGCGGCGTCGCAGGTCGGCGCGGACGAGCTTGAGGGTCTCGAACGACCATTCACCGTCGAGGGCATCGAATACGGGTCGCAGGCGACTGACGGGCTCGCCGTTGTCGAGCAGTGCATCCTCGATGGTGCCGCGGGTGCCCGCGTCCAGAGCGAGCACCTCGTCGAGCGCGATCTCGCCGTTCTCGACGCCCTGCGCCAGGTGCTCGTAGACCGTCGTCGGCGCGAGCCCGCGCGCCTCGGCGATCGCCGCAGGATCCTGCCCCGCGCGCAGCAGCCGTCGGGTCTCGCGGCGCGTGTCCGCGGGCGCGCCACCGCCGCCCAATTCCGCCAGCACGTCGAGGAAGCGCTGGCCGTAGCGCTCGAGCTTGTGCTGCCCGATCCCGGGCACCTGTTTCATCTCCTCGCGATTGCGCGGGCGCAGGTCCAGCAGCGCCGTGAGCGTGGCGTCGTGGAAGATCACGTAGGGCGGCACGCCCTCGGCCTCGGCGAGTTCCTGGCGGCAGCGCCGCAGGGCCTCCCAGTCGGCCGAATGGGCCGGTGCGCTGGCGCCCGTGCGGCTCTTGCGCCGGGGTGTCTCCAGCAGATCGCGGCGCAGATGCAGCGCCTCCTCCCCCCGCAGCAGCGGGCGGCAGCCATCGGTGAGCCGCAGACCGCCATGGCCCTCCGGATCGGGCTGCAGGTGCCCGCGGGCCAGCAGCTGGCGCAGCACCGAGTGCCAGGTGGCGCGCGGGTGGTCGCGGCCGATGCCGAAGGTGTTCAGGCGATCGTGACCGAAGCGGCGCATGCGCTCGTTCGCCTGTCCCAGCAGCACATCGACGATATGGTTGGCGCCGAAGCGCTGACCGGTCCGGTAGACGGCGGAGAGGGCCATGCGGGCCGGCTCGGTGGCGTCCCAGGTCTCGGGCGGCTGGCGGCAGTTGTCGCAGTTGCCGCATTGCCCGGGGTGCGTCTCGCCGAAATATTCGAGCAGGGCCTGGCGGCGGCAGCCGATGCGCTCGCAGTACGCCAGCAAGGCCTCGAGACGCTCGCGCTCTGCCCGCTGCTGGGCCTCGCCGGCGGTGGATCCGGCGAGGAGTTGTCGCACCTGGAGCACGTCCTGCAGGCCGTAGACCAGCCAGGCGTCGGCGGGCAGTCCGTCGCGCCCCCCGCGGCCGGTCTCCTGGTAGTACGCCTCCATGCTCTTGGGCAGGTCCAGATGGGCCACGAAACGGACATCGGGCTTATCGATGCCCATGCCGAAGGCGACGGTCGCGACGATGATCACGCCCTCCTCGCGCACGAACCGCTGCTGGTGCGCCTGGCGCGTCCCCTGGTCGAGCCCGGCGTGATAGGGCAGCGCCACCAGATCCCGTTCGCTCAGCCACGCGGCGACCTCATCGACCCGTTTGCGGGTCATGCAGTAGACGATGCCCGAATCCTCGCGGTGCTCGGCGCGGATGAAATTCAGCAGCTGCTCGCGCGGGCGATCCTTGAGGCCGACCCGATAACGGATGTTGGGCCGGTCGAAGCTGGCGATGAAGGTCTCGGTGCCATCGGGAAACAGCTGGTGCGCGATTTCGCGGCGGGTGCGGTCGTCCGCGGTGGCGGTCAGCGCGATCCGCGGGACGCCCGGGAAGCGTTCACGCAGCACGCCGAGCTGCATGTACTCCGGGCGGAAGTCGTGCCCCCACTGCGAGACGCAGTGGGCCTCATCGATCGCGAACAGCGCGATCGGGATGTTCTCGAGGCGGGCCAGCGTGGAGCCGTTCAGCAACCGTTCCGGCGCGACATAGATCAGGTCGAGTTCACCGGCGGCGAGGGCGCGTTCGGTCTCGCGCCGCTCGGCCTCGTCCAGGGTCGAGTTGAGGCAGGCGGCCCGCACGCCGTTGTGGCGCAGCGCCTCGACCTGATCCCGCATCAGCGCGATCAGCGGCGACACGACCACCGCGGTGCCTTCGCGCAGCAGGGCCGGCACCTGGTAGCAGAGCGATTTGCCGCCACCGGTGGGCATCAGGACGAGGGCATTATGACCGGCAACGACAGTGTCGACGACGGCGCGCTGCTCGCCGCGGAATGCATCGAAGCCGAAAATCCGGCGCAGGATATCGACCGGCTGATCGACGTCGGCTGGTTCCATTTCGTTCACTGGTTCACTTCCCCTGTGGGTAAGTCGAGTCTGTAGCAAAACAGTCCGGCTGCAGCCCGTAGGCCGGCTTTTGCCATCAGGCAACAGCCGGCAAGGCCTTGCTCAGGACCTGAACGGCGTCTGCCGGCTGGCTCCCTCCGGTCGCAAGCCGGCCTACGTGCAGCGTGCATCACATCCATCACGGGACACGCGGATCGACTCACTGGGCCGGCGGCGCCGTCTCGCGCATGGAAGCCCGTTCAGCAACCTGCGCATGCCACTCGGCCAACGACGGATGCGCAGCGCGCCAGTCGTAATCCGGCAGGCGCAGATCCAGATACCCGAGCGCGACCGCGAGCGCGGCGTGGCCCAGAGTGAACCGATCCGGCAAGGCCTCTCGGACCCAATCCATCGCCGCCACGGCCCGCTCGATCTTCTCGCGCCAGCGCGCCATCGAGCCCGGCGATTGCTCGCCCTCCGGGCGGGCGCGTTCCATGACCGTGGCGACGGTGAGATCGAGAATCCCATCGGCGTGCGCCTCGGCGTGGCGGACCGACCAGCGCTCCGGGCCGGCGGCCGGAATCAGTCCGTCTTCGCCCGCCAACGCATCGAGCCACTCGCAGACGACGCGGCTGTCGTACAGCGGTGCGCCCTCGTCGCGCACGAGTGTAGGGATCTTGCCGAGCGGGTTCGAAGCAAGCAGTTCGGCCGGGTCCTGGTGCGGATTAAGGTAATGCTCTTCCACGTGCCCGGTCAGCCCGCGCTCCCGGAGTACGATCCGGGCCTTGCGGGCGTAGGGTGAGGTCGGGGAAACAAACAATTGCATAGCGACTCCTGGCGGTTGCCGGTTGCGCCCCTGATTACTCGCCCGGCGCGACGCGCACCACGCGCCCGTTGGCGGCATCGGTCAGTACGTACAGGTACCCGTCCGGCCCGGTGCGCACGTCGCGGATGCGCCAGCCGCGATCATCGAGAAGCTGCGTCTCGCGCACGACCTCGGTGCCGTCCATCTCGAGCCGCGCCAGGTGCGTGAGCGCCAGCGCGCCGATGAACAGATCGCCCCGCCACTCGGGGAAGCGATCGCCCGTGTAGAAGTCCATACCCGACGGTGCGATCGATGGCACCCAGTAATGGATCGGCTGGACGGTGCCCTCGAGTTGGTCCGGGCCGATCTCCGGGCCCCAGTATTCCTTGCCGTAGGTGGTTTTCGGCCAACCGAAATTGGCGCCCGGTTCCGGCAGATTGATCTCGTCGCCGCCGCGCGGGCCATGTTCGTGGATCCAAAGCGCCCCCGTGTCGGGATGGAGTACCGCCCCCTGGGGATTGCGGTGGCCGTAGCTGTAGATCGCCGCCTCGGCGTCGTCGCGGTCGACGAAGGGATTATCCGCCGGGATTCCGCCATCCGGTAACAGGCGCAGGACCGAGCCGTTGTGATCGCCGATATCCTGGGACCGATCGCGTTCGCCACGCTCGCCGACGGTCATGAACAGGTGCCCGTCGCCGTCGAAAACGATACGCGAACCGAAATGCTTGGTGCTGTCGACGCAGGGCGTGGCGACGAACAGCGTCTCGAAGTCCCGTAGGCGATCCCCGGCGAGGCGCCCGCGTCCGAGATGGGTCGCGTTGCCCGCACCGCATGCACCGGACCAGGTGAGGTAGACCTGACGGTTGGCGGCGAAATCCGGATGCAGCTGGATGTCGAGCAGACCGCCCTGGTTGCGGGCATCGACGGCCGGCACACCTTCGATCGCCGCGCGTTCGCCGTTTTCCGGGTCGATGCGCAGCAGGTCGCCGGAGCGTTCCGTGACGAGGACATGGCCATCGGGCAGGAAGGCCATGGCCCAGGGATGCTCGAGCCCATCGGCGACGGTCTCGGTGTGCACCTCGGCGGCCGCCTGCCATGGCATGAGCACAAGCCCAAGGAGACAGAAGGCAAGGGTGGATCGCGTACGCGGCATGCTCTCCCCCTGTGGGATCTGGATACCGGGACAGCATACCGCCATCGTCAGGACCCGGCCCAGCCCCGCGTGCCCCCTGGTGGCAACGAACCCGCCGCGCTGCCAGGATACCGTCAACGATCCGAGCCGGATACCAAGCGCATGACCACGAACCTGGGCGGCACCCCCATCCTCGACTGGCAGCAGGCAAGCGATCTCGTGGCCTACCAGGAGGGGCGCCCGGCGGCTCGATTGCATACCGACGTTGACAGCATCTACGCCGCAATCCAACAACGCCTCGGCAAACACGGCCCGCTCGACGTCGGTGACGACGAGGGGCGGGTGATCGGCTCACTGCGGCTGGATGAAGAGGGGCAACTGCGGCTGGAGCGCAACACCTGACGTCGGCCAGGTCTGCGCTACGGTCTTCAGACATCCTCCTCGATGCGCAGGGCGGTCAGGGTCCCGGTAATCGAGGCCCCGGTTTCGATCGCCATCGATCCATAGCGGACATCGCCCTCGATCACCGCACCGGCGCGCACATCGACATGCCCGTCGACGGTGACCGTTCCCGTTACATGGCCCTGAACGCGCGCCCGGGCCACGTGGATATCCCCCTCGACCCGTGCGTTCGGGCTTACGATCAGGGCCGCGTCGTCACCCGACGCGATCACATTGCCCCGCACCACCCCGTCCACGCGCAGGCCGCCGCCGACGTGACAGTCGCCGCGGGTGCGGTCGCGTACCCCGATGATACTGGTGACGTCGGCATCGCTCGCATGGCGAAAGTCGTCGGACATGGCGCAATCGCTCCGCGTCAGTAAAGGCAGACCGCACAGGTTAGTAGTCCCGGCGGTCGCGCGCCACCGTGGTGCGCCTGCGGCCAGTGGGTCATACTGGGAACCCACGGCGCGGTCGCCGTGAAAGGAGGTCGACGATGATGGATAACGTCGTCAAACGGAACCTCAGGGGCGAAGGGCGCCTGTGGTCCGTCTTCTGGCTCTGGGGCGTTGTCGGCAGCTGGATCCTGTTCGGCGTGTTCTACACCGCCCTGCAGAACATCGGCGTCACGTGGACGCTGTTCTTCGCCTCCGCCGTCGTGATGGTGCCTTACACCACGTGGATTCTTACATCCGTGTGGATGTGCGCGCGCAACGTCGGCAACCCCATGTGGGGCGATGCGGCGCGCTTCCTGACATTCATCTGGGCACTGAACATCGGCGTGGTCGGCGGCTGGATGCTGTCGGAGCTGGTGCTGACCTGACCCGGGTCGACTGAGCCGGCCCGGGTGGGCATCACCCGGCACCGGTTACCCGCGTCGGTCGCGTTCCGCGTCGGAATCCGTGGGGGCCTCGTCGCCTTCCCCCGTGCCCGGGGGCCCGCTCGCGGCCTGCCCCCCGGCATCGCCGGATGGCTCGTCCGTATCCGCGGGCGACGGTGCTTCATCCGTTCCCGCGGTCGTCGTCGATTCCGTCGGAGGCGCTTCGGTTTCGCCGCCCCCCTGCGCGCGCGGGCCGGCCGTAGCGGTATCCGCTTGCGCAGCGTCCGCCGCCGGGTTACCGGACCCCCCCGCCTGACGGGCGATGAGATTCGGATCGGCCTCTTCCAGAAGCTCACGGGCACGCCCCTCGGAAAGCCCGAGATTCTGCGCGGTCTGCGCGAACTGCTGGAAGAACGTGCGGTAATCCGAGGCGAGCTTGCCGAACATGCGCGCACTCTCCTCGAAATGGCGGTTCACCTCCGCGCGGACGGCTTCGGCCTCCTCGCGGGCGGCATCCCGCTCCTGCTCCATCGCCTCCACCCGGCGCTGCCGGGGCGCCGACATGCGACCGCCGATAAAGCCCGCCACCAGGGCGAGCACGATGGCGATAATCGAAAGGACCCAATACTCCGTTTCCATGGTGGACTCCCCTCACCGCTGTGGCGTGATCCGGTGACAAGCTGTATCCGCACTGTAACGGGCCTGTGGGCTGTAGGCTAATCAAGAATCGACCCGGTGCCCCGAGGGATCCGGTTACAGCGACCGATGCGGGTGGATTCCGATCGTTGCCCGCGTTCGGGGGACTCTCTACCTGCATCAATCCGATCTTCGGGGTCGTGCATGCGCTCCGGGTACTTGCGGCGTGCGCTAGCATTACGTAACCCGGAGCGTTGGCGGTCGGCAATGGACCCGAAACAGCTGCAGCAGACACTCGAGCGGATCGATGGCCGTGGTTACAAGGCGTACCACGATATCGCGGGCGTGCACGAGTTCCCGCGCTTCACGCTGTCCGTCGATCATGTTCAGGCGGACCCGTTCGCCGCCCCGTCACGGGTGCGGGCGTTCGTGCCCTGGGCCCGCGCCGCCATTCCGGCCAGCGCTCGGGACGGCAAGGCCCGCGAACGCGCCGCGCGCGACTTCATCGCCCGGAGTTTCCGGGCAGCGGCGGCGTCGATCGAGGAGATCGGGATCGACGCCGGCGCCCAGAGCGTGCTCGAGCGCACCGCCTGCCTGTTCACCGAGCACGGCGTCGAGCTGCGTTTCCGCGTGCAGTTGCCGGCCAACGGCCGGCGTATCCGCGGCAAACGCGCCCGCGATCTGCTCTGCCGATACCTCCCTGACTGCGTGCGCGCCGCGGCCGAATACGAATGCCTCGACGGCGACCGGCTGGAAGGGCATTGCGCGACCGTCGAGGACCAGTGCGCGCTGCGCGACCAGCTGGCCGACAACGGGCTGGTCGCTTTCGTCGGCGAGGGCGCGATGCTTCCGCGCCGAAGCGGGATCGACGATCGCCCCCTGAAGGACGGGATCGCCTTTGCGGCACCAGCCGAACGGCAAGTCACGCTGCGGGTGCCGAACGCCGGCCCGGTCACCGGCATGGGCATCCCCCGCGGGATTACACTGATCGTGGGTGGCGGCTTCCATGGCAAGTCCACCCTGCTCACGGCGCTCGAACTCGGCGTGTACGACCATATCCCCGGCGACGGCCGCGAGCGCGTCGTGGCCGACCCGGCCGCGGTCAAGATCCGGGCCGAGGATGGCCGCCCGGTCGCCGGCGCCGACCTGTCGCCGTTCATCAAAAATCTGCCCTACGGCAAGTCGACCACGGCGTTCAGCACGGAGCTCGCCTCCGGATCCACGAGCCAGGCGGCGGCACTGCAGGAGGCGCTCGAGGCCGGCGCCAACACGCTGCTGGTCGACGAGGACACCTCCGCGACCAATTTCATGATCCGCGATGAGCGCATGCAGGCGCTCGTGGCCAAGGACCACGAACCGATCACCCCGTTTGTCGATCGGATCCGCCAGCTGCGCGACGAGCTGGGCGTATCGACCCTGCTGGTCATGGGCGGCTCGGGGGATTATTTCGACTGCGCCGACACCGTGATCGAGATGAACGCGTACCGGCCGTACGATGTCACGACGCGCGCCCACGCGATCGCCGCCGAACACGTGACCGGCCGGCGCGAGGAGCATGCCGGTCCGCTGGCCCGGCCGGCGACCCGCCGACTGGATCCGGGCTCCGTGAGCGCGGAAACGCGCAACGGCAAGCGGAAAATGCAGGCACGCGGACGCGATACGCTGGTCTTCGGCCGCGGCGATATCGATCTGCGCGCCGTCGAACAGATCGTCGACCCCTCGCAGGTACGCACGATCGGCCTGCTGCTGGCACAGCTGGGGGACGAATCCCACCGCGTCGATGACCCGCCTGCGTGGATCGCCGACCGACTCCTCGCGGGCTGGGAACGCATATCGAGGCATCCGGATGGCGACCTCGCGCTGCCCCGGACCGCCGAGGTGGTGGCCGCGCTCAGCCGCCTGCGCGGCGCACGCCTCGAACAGCCGGGCGACCCGGAGCACTGAGCCCCGGAACCCGGACTGCTATGCTTGGGTCCACGACCTGACCGAACCACCCGCTCGCCCGATGCCCCGCACCGTCGAATCCGCCGTGCTCGTACCGCTGTTCGCCGGCCCGGACGGGGCACTGCGACTCTTGCTGATCCGGCGCGTCGACCGTGGCGCTCACGCCGGTCAGATTGCGCTGCCGGGCGGCAAGCGGGAACCGGGTGACGCCACGCTGGCGGCGACAGCCATCCGCGAGACGGTCGAGGAAACGGGGACTGCGGCCGAGGGCATCACGCTGCTGGAATCCCTGCCGCCGGTCCACACATTCACGACCGGCTTCCGTATCCATCCGTTTCTCGCCCGCATCGAACGCCCCGCGTACTGGCGGCCGGAACCCGGCGAGGTGGAAGACATCATCGAACTGCCGGTGGCCGATCTGCTGCGCCCCGAAGCGCGGCGCCACGAACGTATCACCGCCCCCGGACTCCCCGACCGCGGCGAATGGCCGTGTCTGCGTGTGGGGCCGATCCGGATCTGGGGCGCGACGTGGCGGATTCTGGAACCACTGCTGCCAAGGCTCGCGGACCCGCCGTGGTCGTCGTAACGCCGGCGTACCGCTCCGACATCTGCTCGTGAACACCGCGTAACACCTTCTACAGGACCACTTCACCCGTGGCCTGCAGAATGCCTCCCATCGAACGACGGACGTACCGTGCGGTCGATGGCAATCAGGCAATCCCCTCCCCCATTCGAGCCGCATAACCTGCGGCTCTTTTTTTGACCGGGAATGGATGGCCATCCATGAACTGCACGTAACGCTACGGACAGGACCGGTTCACTCGGGCGCGGGCATAATCCCCGCCATCGAACGACGGACCATCCCCCCGTACGGTCGATAGCAATCAGGTAGGTCCCTCCCCCCCTGGAGCCGCACTCGCTGCGGCTCTTTTTTTGTACCCGCGTGGCAGTGACACCGTGCGGGATCGGATGAACATCCTGTAATACGCCGCACAGGACCCGTAAAGGTGATGGCCTTCAGGGTGGACGATCTTGCGACCGTCACAAGGGTCGCCTGACTACTGCACAGACCGAAGAAAACCACAGGGGAAATCGTATGAACAACGTGACTCGGCTCAACAGCGCCATCGCACTCGCGCTCCTGCTGGCGTTCGCGCCCGCGACCATGGTCAGCGCGGCCGACAGCGAGGGCTCCGCCCAGTCCGGAAACGCCAGTGGCCAGTCCGATGCCGCCGCCTCGAACGAGCCCGTGACGGAGGCGGATCTCGAGAAGTTCGCGGCCGCCTATGGCCAGCTGCAGACCGTTCGCGCCGAATACGGCCAGAAGATGCAGCAGGCGGAAGACAAGTCGAAGCAGCAGCAGCTGCGCAAGGAAGGGCAACAGGCAATGGTCAGCGCGATCCGCGACGAGGGCCTCGAGATCGCCGAGTACCGTCGGATCGGCAAGAAGCTGAACAACGACAAGGAACTGCGCTCGAAACTGCAGAGCATGATGCAGGAGAAGCGCGACAACTCCGGCTGAATCGCTGGCGGGATGGCGCCGCGGGGCCCCGCGGCGCCATCGGCGGGTGCGTGCATTCATCACACGGATTGGCTTGCACACCCGCGCAGGCCGTACGATGACGACCGGATCATCCGTTCCCGGAAGTCGATCATGGAACCTCTGCTCGCCCACCCGCGGCCGCCCGTGGCCGCCCTCTCGCTCACCCTGCCAACGTGTCCGGCGTTCACGCGTGCCGCTACCCGCGCGCGACACGGGTAACGGAACCGATATGGTGCAGGCGCAGGTCAGCAGGGAGATTGAACGGCCGCTCACGACCGTCTTCGAGTTCGTCGCCGTCGAGTTCTTCGACAACTATCCGCGCTGGTCGCCCGAGGTGCGCGAGCTTGAACCACTCGACGGCAACGCGGTACAAGCGGGCATGCGGGCGCGACAGGTCCGCATGGACCGCGGCCGGCGCAGCGAAACCGTGTTCCGCGTCACGAAAATGGAACCGTATCGGCGTGTCCGCTTCGAGGGCGTCGACCGGCCGGCCTTCGTCATCGAGTACGTGTTCGAGCCGCTGGGGCCCGCGCGCTGCCGCCTCGACTTCACCTTCGAGCTGCAGCGGCTGGAGATGTACATGCGGCCATTCGAGCGCCTGATCCGCAAGGCTGTCCATGAGGGCAGCGAAAACGCGGTCACCAATATCAAACAGCTGATCGAGCGCGAGCGCTGAATACTCTGCCGCTGCGATGCAGGGCGCATGATGAACAACCGGTAATACCGCGGACAGGCCGCGGAAAGCGCCACGCTGGACAATGGCCTGTATGCGAAACGCCCTTTTTGACTGACAACACGGGAGATTTTCGAGGATGCGGACGCAAATTCCGATGCTCACTCCGGCCATACTTGGTGTGGCCCTTCTCCTCGGCGCCACGGCACCCGCGAGCGCCGCAGACCGGGTGCCCGATTTCACGCAGATCGTGGAGACCAACCGCAGCGCGGTCGTGCACATTGCGACCACCCAGACCGTCGAGCGGGGGTCGGGCAATCTGCCCGAAGGCCTGATGGAACGTCTGCCTCCGGACAGCCCTTTCCGCGAGTTCTTCGAGCGCTTTGAGCGCGGCGGGCCGGAACAGCAGCGCGAACGCAGTTCGCTCGGTTCCGGCTTCGTCATCTCCGAAGACGGCTATGTGCTTACCAACGCGCACGTGGTCAACGAGGCCGACCAGATCATCGTAAAAATGGACGACCGCCAGGAATACGAGGCGGAGGTCGTGGGCGTGGACAAGCCCAGCGACGTGGCCCTGCTCAAGATCGACGCCGAAGGACTGGATACGGTCGAGCTCGGGGACTCCGAGGAACTCAATGTCGGGCAATGGGTGCTGGCGATCGGTTCGCCCTTCGGCCTCGAGCACACGGCCACGCAGGGGATCGTCAGCGCGCTCAACCGCAATCTGCCCAATGACACCTATACGCCCTTTATCCAGACCGATGTGGCGGTCAACCCCGGCAACTCGGGCGGTCCGCTGTTCAACGGCGAGGGCGAGGTGATCGGCATCAACTCGCAGATCTTCAGCCGTTCAGGTGGTTACATGGGCCTTTCTTTCGCCGTGCCGATCAACACGGCGATGGACGTCGTCGAGCAGTTGAAGGAGCACGGTCGGGTCGAGCGTGGCTATCTCGGCGTGAATATCCAGCCCATCGATCGCGGCCTCGCCGAGTCGTTCAGCCTCGACAAGCCGATCGGGGCGCTGGTCTCCGAGACCGTTCCGGATAGCCCCGCCGCCCGGGCCGGTCTGAAGGCCGGCGACGTGATCCTCGAGTTCGACGGTCAGGAGGTCGCGGAGGCGGCCGACCTGCCGCCGATGGTCGGGCGGACCCCCGCGGGCGAAACGGTCGAGGTGGTCGTCCTGCGTGACGGCGAGCGTAAGACCATCGAGGTCGAACTCGGCGAACTGTCGGAGTACGACGAGGACGCTGAACCGTCCGGTAACGACGGCGACGGTGCGGAAGAATCGTCACTCAATGTCGCCGTGCGCGAACTGACCCAGGAGGAGCGCCAGGAACTCGGCCTGCGCGGCCGCGGTCTGCTGGTGCAGCGCGTCGGCGCCGGTCCGATCGCCGAGGCCGGCATCCGGCCGGGCGACATCCTGCTGCGGCTGGGACGCGAGGAACTGACCAGCGTCGAGCAGCTCAAGGAGACGGTCAAGTCGCTGCCCCGCGACCAGCCCGTCGCGGTGCAGATCCGCCGCGGCGATAACACGCTTTTCGTGTCGCTGACGCTGCCGACGAAGGATTGAGGAATCCCGCGGTGGCATACACGGGCCTGGCCGTCCGAGCTCCGGACGGCCTTTTTTGTCCCGCGCCGGTGGCCGCTGTTGCGCCGGCCACCGCGGTGTTGCAGTACACTGTCGCGATACCTTTTGCAGGCGGAAACCGATGCGCATTCTGGTAATTGAAGACGAGGCGGAGGTCGCAGCGTACCTCTCCAAGGGGCTGCGCGAACACGGCTACACGGTCGAACAGGCCAGCGATGGCAAGGACGGCCTGTTTCTCGCGCTCTACGAAGAGTTCGACGCGATGATCGTCGATCGCATGCTGCCCAATGTCGATGGCCTGTCGATCATCCGCTCGGTCCGCCAGGCCAATATCTCGACCCCCGTACTCATCCTGTCGGCGCTCGGGCAGGTTGACGATCGCGTCGCCGGCCTGCGCGAAGGCAGCGACGACTATCTCGTCAAACCGTTTTCCTTCTCCGAACTGATCGCCCGGCTCGAGGCCCTGCTGCGCCGCCCGTCCCCGGCCGGCAGCCAGACCCGCCTGGTCGTGGGCGAGCTCGAGATGGACCTGCTGGGCCGGACCGTGCATCGTGGCCAGGACACGATCGAACTCAAGCCACGCGAATTCTCGTTGCTGGAGTACCTGATGCGTCACGCCGGTCAGGTCGTCACCCGGACCATGCTGCTGGAACACGTCTGGGACTACCACTTCGATCCACAGACGAACGTGATCGACGTCCATATCAGCCGTCTGCGCCAGAAGATCGACCGCGGATACGAGCACGAAATGCTGCAGACCGTGCGCGGCGCGGGTTACACCCTGCGGGCCCCTGATTAGCCGACGCGCCCTGGCTGCGGTACCGAGGCCCTGCGGCACCACGCAGGCTCACCCGTTCCGAACCGTTTCACCCGCCAGTAGACAGGGAATGCGCCGCCACAGCGCGCGGATCGTGGCGCCTGGATCATGATGAGCATGCAGATCAGACCGCTACTCAAGAGCGCCACCTTCCGGCTGGCGGCACTGTATACGCTGCTGTTTACGGTATCGGTCGTCGGTCTGCTGGGATTCGTGCACTACGCGACCGCCGGCTACCTGTCGCGGCAAACGGACGCGGCGATCGCCACGGAAGTGGCGGAACTCGCCAACCGCTACCGCAACGGCGGCACCGGCGCGCTGGCGCGCGAGATCAGCAACAAGTCGGCAGCCAACATCGGCGGCCAGTCGGTGTACCTGTTGACCGACAACGAAATGAACCCGATCGCCGGGAACATCAGCCGCTGGCCGGACCCGATTGCGCCGGATGCCTCCGGCTGGCTCGAATTCCAGCTCGATTCCGGCACCAGCGCCGCCTACCCGGTCCGCGCGCGCGCCTTCACGCTCGGCAATGGACTGCACCTGCTGGTGGGCCGCAATGTCGTCGCGCAGCGCTCTTTCCAGCGCCTGATCGCGGGCGCCTCCGCGTGGGGACTCGGCATCGCCGTGGCGCTGGCGATCGGCGGCGGCTTCATCACCAGCCGGATGCTCGCGCGGCGGCTGCAGCGGATCAACCAAACCGCGCACGAAGTGATGGCCGGCGAGCTCCAGCAGCGGGTGCCGATCCGCGGCGCGGACGACGCCTTCGATCGGCTCAGCCTGAACCTGAACCGCATGCTGGACCAGATCCAGGATCTGATGGACGGCGTGCGACAGGTCTCGGACAACATTGCGCATGACCTGCGCACGCCGCTCACGCGGCTACGCTGGCGCCTGGAGCGCCTGCAGGCGGGCGACGACCCCGATGGCACCCTGCTGGATCAGGCGATCGCTGATGCGGACAGCCTGCTGACCACCTTCCACGCGCTGCTGCGGATCGCCGAGGTCGAGTCCGGTAGCCGCCGGCGCTTCGGCCGCATCGACCTGAGCGATCTGATCAGCGATGTCGGCGAACTCTACGAACCCGTCGCGGCCGCGCATGAGCAGGAGCTCGCGGTCGAGCCTGGCGATCACATCCGGACTCTGGGGGACCGTGACCTGCTGTTCCAGGCGCTGACCAACCTGGTCGACAACGCCGTGAAATATGCCCCCTCGGGCGGTCGCATCGAACTCGCAGCCCGGGATACCGAAGCGGGACCGGAACTCGTGGTGGCCGACAGCGGGCCGGGCGTGCCGGCGGAGGAGCGCGAAAACGTGCTGGAACGCTTCGTGCGCCTGGAGACGCACCGCCGCTCACCGGGCAGTGGCCTCGGGCTCAGCCTCGTGGCGGCTGTCGCCAAGCTGCACAGCGGCGATCTGCTGCTAGAGGACAATGAGCCGGGACTGCGGGTGCGGATGACGCTGCGAACGGAAGATCCCGCCTGATGCGGCCGCCGGTCAATCCCCGGCGGGGACGATCCGCCCGAGACCGCTCAGCGCCTGGCGCACCGATTCCAGACCCAGGCGACCGCGCCAGTCCGGCGGCCGGTCGATCGCACAGGTCAGGTCATCGACCTGGGGCTGTTCTTCGGAATGCAAACGCAGTTCAAGATACCAGGTGAGATGACCGAGCCCGCCGCCACCCGGGTGCATCCCCGCGAGTGTCGGGACTGTCCCCGCCACCCGCAGGCCACGCAGCGGTGAGGTTCCGGCACGTGCACCCGAGCGGGCTGCTTCCACCCGGAAGCGCCCAGGCTTGATCGCCTGCTGCAGAGGCTCGTCCCCATCTTCGCGCAGACCCAGGCTGCACCAGGGAGCGAAGCGATTGCGATCGTGATAACGCGTGACCCGCCCGGCCTGGAAATGGACCCGTGCGTCATCGGTGGGCAGCAGCATCCCTTCCTCGAGCACGAGGACCGAACCGGGCGCGATCGGCGTGTCCGTGCGCGAACCGGGAGTCCCCGGCGACGCGCAACCGGCGCCGACCAGCAAAGCCGTCAGCACGGCGATTGCGGACGGTCGGGTACGAAACGACGGCATCATACCCCGATCATAGCGTGCCGCAGCGGCAAATGCCGGCGCCCTTACCGTGCTCGCATCACCCTGACTGCTGCAGCCCGTGGGCAATGCCGTTGACCGTCGACAGCAGGGAACGGAAGAGTGCGTCGTCCTCGCGTCCGGCGGCGCGCCAGCGCGCGAGCAGGTCGACCTGGACCAGGCTCATCGGGTCCATGTACGGATTGCGCAGGCCGATCGAGCGCTTCAGCGCCGGCTCGTCGTCGAGTAGATGGCTGTTGCCCTTCAGGCGCAGGATGAGGTCGACGCTCCGGTTGTACTCGGACTGGATCTCGTCGAACACCGCCCGGCTGTTCTCCGGCGCGAGTTCCGCATACCAGGCGCCGATGCCCAGATCGACCTTGGCCAGCACCATCTCGGTGTCGTTGACCACGTTCGCCAGGAACGGCCAGTCCGAGAGCATCTCCGCGACCGCATCCTCGCCCCAACGGTCGATTGCGGCCTGCAGGCCGGAGCCGAGGCCGAACCAGCCCGGCAGGACCTGGCGGCTCTGGGTCCAGGCGAACACCCAAGGGATGGCCCGGAGGTTCTCGATGCGCTGATCGGCCTTGCGCGCCGATGGCCGCGAGCCGATCGCCATGCGCTCGATCACGTCGATGGGCGTGGCGTGGCGGAAGTACTCGAGGAAGCGCTCGTCCTCGTAGACCAGACCGCGGTAGGCCGCGCGACTGGCGCGGGCGATCTCGGTCATCATGCGCGTCCACTCCTCCTCGCGCGAATCGAGCGGGCGCGGTGCCCCGGTCGCCTGGAGCACCGGCGCGAGGCTGGTCTCCAGGGTCCGCATGGCGGTCGAGCGCACGCCGTACTTGGTGTGGATGACCTCGCCCTGCTCAGTCACACGCAGGCGCCCGCGCACGGAACCGCGCGGCGCCGAGCGGATCGCCCGGTGGATGCGTCCGCCGCCGCGGCTGGTGGTCCCGCCGCGGCCGTGGAAAAACGTCAGGTCAACACCAAACCGGTCGGCCACATCGACGAGATCGGTCTGCGCGCACTGCAGCGCCCAGCGCGAGGCGACCAGGCCGCCGTCCTTGCTGGAATCGGAGTAACCGACCATGACGACCTGGCGGTCACCACGCGCGGCCAGATGGTCGCGGTAATTCGGGTCGGCGAGCATCTGCTCCATGATCTCCGGCCCGGCCTCGAGATCGCCGACCGTCTCGAACAGCGGGGCGACATCGAGATCGACACGGCCATCCCGCGTGGTCAATCCGGCCCAGCGCGCGAGCAGCAGCAGCGTCAGCAGATCATCCCGCCCCTGGGTCATGCTGATGATGTAACAGCCGATCGCCCGCGGGCCGTAGCGTTCGCGCAGTTCGGCCATGGCACGGAAGACGTCGAACGTCTTCGTGCTCTGTTCGTCGGTCACCGGCTCCGGATCGCGGCCCTCGGCCAGCGCACGCTCGAGCACGGCCGTGCGCTCAGCGGCGTCGCGTTCCGCCCACTGCTCGTCGCCGAGACAGCGGCCCATGACCGCGCGGTGCACGCGCGCGTCCTGGCGGACATCGACCGTCGCCAGATGGAACCCAAAGGTCTCGGCGCGACGCAGGAGGCGCTGCACGCTGAACATGCCGGCATGCTCGCCGCGGTTGTTGCGCAGGCTGTCGGCCATCGCGCGGACATCGCCAATGAACTCGTCCGGCGTGGCATAGCCGTTGTCCTCGTCATTGACGGTGGCCTGCAGGCGCGCCGACATCAGGTGACAGAGTTCGCGGTAGGGCATGTTGCGATGGCGCGGCGGGATCCGTTTCGCCGCCGCGGGGAAGCGCTCCATGTAATCCGCGACCCGGTCGGTGACGGCGGCATCCACCCCGATCCGCGAGGTCGACTGCGACAGGCGCCGGGCCAGCTGCGTGAACTCGCTGCGGTAGCGCGCGAGGATGCTGGTGCGCTGCTGATGCAGGGCGTTGCGCAGGGTCTCGGCATCGACGTTGGGGTTACCGTCCATGTCGCCGCCGACCCAGGAGGCGAACCGCAGCAGGGTCGGCAGTTCGATCTGCTCGGCGTCGTCGCCGAACACATGCTCCAGCGCGTTCTCCACCTCTTCGAAGAAGGGCGGCACGATGCGGTAGATGATATCCGTGAGGTAGAACAGCACATGCTCGAGCTCGTCCGCGACGCTCGGGCGCAGGCTGGGGTGTTCCTCGGTCTGGAAGGCCGAGGTGACTTCGGAGCGCACGACATTGAGCGCCACCCGATCTTCCGCCGGCGTCATCGACGGATCGAGGCGATCGGTCAGGGCCCGGATGATGCGCTGCTGTTTCTCCAGGATCGTCCGGCGCGTCGCCTCGGTCGGGTGCGCCGTGAAGACCGGCTCAATCAGCACGTCATCGAGCAGTTTCTGCAGCCCTTCGCGGTCGAAGCCGGCGGCGCGCAGATCCTCGAAGGCCTGCTGCAGCCCCTCGATCTCCGGTGACTCGCCCCGGACCTGGCGCTCCCGCAGGCGCCGGATACGATGGACCTCTTCGGCCAGGTTGACGACCTGGAAGAGGGTCGCGAAGGCCCGCACCAGCTCACCGGCGTCCGCCGCCGACAGGGTGTGCAGGCGCTGGCGCAGATCGTCCGCCGCGTCGGCTTCGCCGCGGCGGCGACGGATGGCAGCGCGGCGGACCGCCTCGACGTTCTCGAAGAACGCGGCACCCAACTGTTCGTGGATGATCTCGCCAACGAGGTTGCCCAACTGACGGACATCCTTGCGCAGGGGCGCGTCCTCGGGTGCGGCGGCCTGTTGGTCACGCGAATCGGGTGCGGCTACCACGGCAATCTCCTGGGCGATGCAATCGCGGGGGCCCGTAGGGGCGAGGCCCGGCCTTTTACTGTACCGTTTTGTAGCCTGTCAATGTGCTCCCGGCCATATTTCGCCCTGAGACAACGGCTTTGCCATAATGGGTCGCATTCGGGCATGAGGCGCGGGCCCCCGCACCTGTCTTTCCGATCCAGGGCCGCATAGGCCAGGAGGCAAAATGAAGACCAGCACCGCCGCCGCGGCCATCGCCACGGCCCTGCTCACGGCCCCCGTCGGATCCGCCCTCGCGGACAAGACCACCGGCGAATTCCCCGCCTGCGGCAAGCCCTTCTGGCTCGAGGCTATGCTCGAATTCCAGGACAACGGCAGTACCCAGCGCTACGACCGCTGGATCAATCACGGCAAGTGCATCCAGCTGCGGGAAGGCCTGGAGGTCGAGATCGTGCGCTACTACGGGGATGCCAAGAGCAAACGCGTGGAATTCGAGATCAACGGCTACCGGTTCTTCACCGTGCGCAAGGCGATCGCCCGATCGCTGTAAGCGCCGTGGCCGGAGTGTCCCTCAGCTGAACCACCCGGCGAGGGTCAGCAGGGCGAGCGCGGCGAGCCACAGCACGCCGGTGCGCAAGGCCAGCCGGCGCGCCCCGTCGGCAGCTGCCGCCGGGTGCTGGGAACGCCGCTCGCCATCGCTGCCGGGCGCATTCCGCTCGAGTTCATCGTCCCCACGCAGCGCGCCGGTGCCGGTGTTGATCAGCAACCACTGGTTGGCCGTCAGCAGATCGGAGGCCGCCGCCGTGGTCGCACGCATGCGCCCGAGCGCGTGCTCGAAACTGCCCGTCATCGCGTAACCGAACGCCATCAGGTGCGCGGGGATCCAGCCCAGAACGCCAAGCACGTGGCGCAACGCACGATGGAGCGCGGGCCGGGCCACGATGCCCGGCGCCGGCTGCAGCGCCGCCTCGGCGGCCATCCGGTAGAGCACCGCACCGGCCGGCCCCAGCAGGCAGAACCAGAACACCGTGGCGAAAACGTGGTCGTGCGCACGCACCAGCACCGCCTCGACCATGCAGCGCCCCTCCTCCTGCACGGTATCCGGCACGTGGTCGCCGGTGAAACGCTCGTAGAACCAGTTACTGCGCTCGGTATCGTCCGCGCGCCGGGCCTCGATATAGTCCTCCAGCACGTCCGAGACATCGAGCGGCCCCAGCGTCAACAGCAGCACCGCCACGCCAAGCGCGATACCGACGAGGCCATAGAGCCAGCCGCCCACGGCCCATTGCACCGCGAGCATCAGCACCGCCGGCGGTACGACGACCACAAGCGCGGCGAGCACGCCGGACCGATCCGCCGGCAGGCGCGTGGCAATGGTCTCCGCTACCGGGCCGAACCACCGGGACGCCCGGCTTTCCCGGTGCATCTCCGTGATCCGGTCGATAAACAGACCTATGAGGACGGTAATCAGCGTCATCCCGCAGAACTCCCCGCAATGCGCCCTTCGGCTCCCAGCAGCCGATCAAGACGACGCCAGTCGAAGGCCGGGCCGGGATCCGTCTTGCGCCCCGGCGCCACGTCGCAGTGTCCCGCGAGACACCGTGGATCGAATCGAGGATAAGCGGTGGCGAGCGCGGTCACAACTCCCGCCAGACGCTCGTATTGCACTGCCTCGTACGCCAGGTGATCCGTGCCCTCCAGTTCAATCCCGATCGCAAAATCATTGCAGGCCTCCCGCGTGCCCCAGCAGGAGCGCCCGGCATGCCAGGCGCGCTCGTGGAACGGCACATACTGCACCAACTCGCCATCGCGGCGGATCAGCATATGCGCGGAGACCCGAAGGTCGGCGATCTCCCGGAAATACGGATGCGCATCGGGATCCAGCGTATTGGTGAACAGGCGATCGATCGCGTCGCCCCCGAATTCCCCCGGCGGCAGGCTGATGCCATGGATGACCGCCAGCGTCAGGTCCCGCGAATCGGGCCGGACATCGCGGTTCGGCGAGGGGCATTGACGGGCCGCATCGAGCAGCCCGGTAGCGGGATCGACGTGCATGGCCGGATTCCGGATATTCATTGAAGGGAATAGTGAACCGATCCCCCGCACCTGACAACGAATCACTTCGCTCAAGTCGAGCCGGGTCGACCAGGATGTCCCGGGGCGAGCGCGACACCTGTACCATGTCGCCTCGGCGTCGCACGCGGGCCGCATCCGGCCATCCGGGCCCGTTGCCCACACCGTTATCGAACCAAACTGGGAACTTCCATGCGCAAAGGCATCCTGATCGGCATCGCGGCAGGCACGGTCGCCATCGGCGCCGCCGCGGCACCCCCCATCATCGGCACGATCACGCAGCAGGAATTCGCGCATGTCCGCGACCGGGCCACCGCCGCCTCGCCCTTCGTCCACGGTTGGGAGATGACGTCATTCGACCAGGGCTATCTCGGCGCCACCGCCACCAGTGAACTCACGGTCGGCGACCCGGACACGGACGAGCGCCTGACCATCGTCCTCGATCACCGCATCCAGCATGCCCCGACGGTCGGCACCGATCTCGCCCGCATCGTCACCGAACCGCGCATCCCGGAAGGCCGGGTCCGGGAAACCGTGCGCGCGCTGTATGGCGACGACCGCAAACCGCTGCGGGTCAACACGCGCATCGACTGGTTCGGGACCCGGACGATCCACATGCACTCCCCGGCCACCGACGGCATGCGCGAGATCGACGGCGGCCAGGTCAGCTGGGGCGGCCTCGATGCCACCGTGACGGTCGGCCGCGGCGATCGCGACCTCGCCTACCAGGTCGACATGCCCGGCCTGCACCTGCAGCCCGGCGACGGCGAATTCACCGGTCTGCGGATCAACGCGGTCGAGGCGAGCGGCCGCTACGAGGAAACGGCATTCGAGCACGTCTGGAGCGGTGGCGCCTCCGGCGGGGTCGAACGGATCGAACTCGATACCCCGAACGGCGGCGGTTTCGTGCTCTCCGACCTGCGCTTCTCCGACGAGGCGGGCCTGCGCGATGACCTGCTCGGCTTCGCCCTCAAGGTATCAGCGGCGGCCCTCGAAAGCCCGGAGTATCAATTGTCGAGACTGCGCCTGAATCTGAGCGGCGAGGGGATTGCCCCGTCATTCCTGCAGCACGTGCAGCAGACCTTCACCGACGGCGATCAGCCCATCGATACCGATGACATCATGGCCCGCCTGCGGGCCGCGCCCTGGGGCGAGATCGCCGCCCATGAACCGCAAATCCGACTCGACACGTTCGAGGCGCACACGGCCGACGGCCGCCTCGAGATCTCCGCCCAGGCGGGCCTCGCGGAGCCCGGCGAGGGCCGCCAAGCGATCGGCATGGACGACCTCATCGGCCTCGCGCAGGGCGAGATCAGCGCCGTCGCGCCAGAACCCATGGTGATCGACGCGGTGGCACGCAGCATCGAGATGCGTGGCGACACGGACCCCGCCCGGGCAAAGCGCGACGCCACCAACACGCTGCGCACCCTGGCCGCACAGGGCCTTCTCACCCTCGACAATGGCCAGCTCGAAGCCAGCGCCAGCTACGACCGCGGCGCGATCAGGATCAACGGGCGGTCGCTGTTCGGCGGTTGAGGGACGCCCAGCCGAAGATACGTGCGTTCGGCTACGCTGAAAACGCGCCTACGGTCGTGACTCTCGCGGGCGTTGCGTGATTGTGACAATGGCCGCGCGTCAAGCCGTGACCGGTTACCAGGGCGCGCGTAGAATGGCGTCTCCTCCTCGCCTCCCGCTCGGGAATGCATGGCCGATCTGAATCCACAGCAGCGCGCCGCGGTGCGCCATATGGGTACGCCAATGCTGGTGCTCGCGGGCGCCGGCAGCGGCAAGACGCGCGTGATCACGCACAAGATCGCGTGGCTGGTGCGCGAGGCGGGCCTGCCGGCGAAGGGCGTGTTCGCGGTCACGTTCACCAACAAGGCCGCCCGCGAGATGAAGGAGCGCGCGTCGCAGACGCTCAAGAAGGAAGAGTCGCGCGGCCTGTCGGTGTCCACCTTCCATACGCTCGGCCTGTACCTGCTGCGCACGGACGGCAACGCGATGGGCTATCGACGCGGGTTCACGATCATGGACTCGACCGACAGCCTGACGGCGATCAAGGAACTCGTGCGCGGCGAGACCTCGGGCAACCTGAACGAGGAAGACGAGCTGCGCGGAATCATCAGCCGCTGGAAGAACGACTTCGTCAGCAGCGACCGCGCGCTGGCGATCGCCGAGGACGAGCAGGAGGCCCGCGCGGCGCGGGTGTACGGGCAGTACGAGAAGCTGTTGCACGCCTATAACGCGGTCGATTTCGATGACCTGATCGTGCAGCCGGTGCGCATGCTCAACGAACACCCGGAGATCCGTGAACGCTGGGACAACCGCGTGCGCCATCTGCTGGTGGACGAGTACCAGGACACGAACAACGCGCAGTACGAGCTGGTGAAACAGCTCGTCGGCGTCGGCGGCGGCCTGACGGCGGTGGGCGACGACGACCAGTCCGTCTACGCCTGGCGCGGCGCGCGGCCGGAGAATCTGGCGCGGCTGGAGAACGACTTCCGCGGGCTGAAGATCGTCAAACTGGAGCAGAACTACCGCTCCAGCGCCCGCATCCTGCGCGCGGCGAACCATCTCATCGGCTACAACCCGCACGTGTTCGAGAAGCGGCTGTGGAGCGATCTCGGTCTCGGCGACCCGATCCGCGTGATCGCCTGCCCCTCCGGCGAGGACGAGTGCGATCGGGTGGCCGCGGACATCCTCTCCCGACGCCTGCGCCACGGCCTCAAGTGGAGCGATTTCGCGATCCTCTACCGGGGTAACTTCCAGGCGCGCCCGTTCGAGAAGGCGCTGCGCGAGCGCAATATCCCCTACCAGGTCAGCGGCTCGGCGTCATTCTTCGATCGCGCGGAGGTCAAGGACATCCTCGCCTACGCGCGCCTGATGGCGAACCCGGATGACGACACCGCCTTCCTGCGCGTGGTGAATACCCCGCGCCGACAGATCGGTGCCGCCACGCTGGAGAAGCTCGGCCACTATGCCCGCAACCGGGGCACGTCGATGCTCAACGCGAGCTTCGAGATGGGCCTCGGCGAGCATGTATCGGGTACGCCGCTGCGGCGCCTGCAGCAGTTCGGCGAGTGGATCGTCTACATGGGCGACAACGCCCAGCGCGGCGATCCGCTGGCGGTGCTGCGCCAGACGATCGACGAGATCGGCTACCGCGACTGGCTCGACGAGATCTCCAGCGACCTCAAGACGGCGGAGAAGCGCGCGGGCAACGTCGAGGAGCTGCTCGCCTGGATCGGGCGCATGGCGACCGACGAGGATGGCCAGGAACGCGACCTGCCCGCGCTGGTCGCGCGCCTCACGCTGATGGACATGCTCGACCGCCAGAGCGATGACGAGGGCGGCGACGCCGTCAGCCTGATGACGCTGCACGCCGCCAAGGGGCTGGAGTTCCCGCACGTGTTCATCACCGGCAT
The DNA here is from genome assembly GCF_001614315.2 of Halofilum ochraceum. NCBI lineage: Bacteria > Pseudomonadati > Pseudomonadota > Gammaproteobacteria > Chromatiales > Ectothiorhodospiraceae > Halofilum > Halofilum ochraceum. The sequence continues at coordinate 173,620 of NZ_LVEG02000004.1, read as the reverse complement.
GGAGGAGGAAGTCCTGCCACACCGTGCCAGCCTGGCCGAGGACCGGCTCGACGAGGAACGTCGACTGGCCTACGTCGGCGTGACCCGGGCCCAGCGTTCGCTCACCCTCACCTATGCCGAGAAGCGCCGGCGCTGGGGCGAGGATATCGATTGTGAGCCGAGCCGGTTCCTTGAAGAACTGCCGAACGATGATCTGGTGTGGGAAGGTACGCAGGCTCCGAGCGACCCCGAGTCCCGCCGGGCCGCCGGGCGCGAGCAGATGGCGAATCTGCGGGCACTGCTCGGCGAGTAGTCGTCAGGCCGGCGCGCGGCCCCAGGGTTTCAGGTCACCGGAACGGGCTCCCCGTCGATGCGAAGATCGTAATCCTAGACCAGGCGGGTCCACAGGCTGCGCTGTTCCGGTCCAGCGCCAGGGCCCGAAGCCCGTTGCGATGGTATGTCGCCTGGTTTCACTCCGGATGGATTCCATCCGGGCGGTCAGCCGCTCAGTCGCGCAGCTCGAACGCTTCGATCAGATCGGTCAGCGCGGTTCGCTGCTCCGCGGTGAGTTCGAGGTCACGGAACCCGATATCACAGAAATCCGGATGCACGTCATCGGCCACCCAGGCGACCGTCGCGGGGAACTCGAACTCGCGGCCACCGTCGACGCCCGGCGGCATCCGCATCTGCAATCGGTAGGTGCGGTCAACGCTGAGCGGGCGCTCACCGGTGACCATCAGCCCCGCGCTGGAGATATCGGTGATGCAGCCCAGCTGGGCGCCGGTTTCCGCATCGAACACGCGCAGCAGGAACATGAGGTGACGCCGCGGCACTTCGCGTCGTTCCATGATTCTCCCCCGGTTGCCGCGGCGATTGTACCGCAGCGGCGGAAAATGTAACGAACTTGTATCAATCGGCGGCCTCGCGCAGCAGCCGCAGCATACCGGCCGCCTTGTCGAAGGTCTCCTGGTATTCGGCCGCCGCCTCCGAATCGATCACGAGGCCGCCACCGGCCCAGCAGCGCACGCGCCCGTCCGAGTACACCAGCGTGCGGATGGCGATGTTCGTATCCATCGCGCCATCGAAGCCGATATACCCGATCGCGCCGCAGTAGACGCCGCGCCGGTGCGGTTCGAGTTCCTCGATGATCTCCATCGCCCGGATCTTGGGGGCGCCGGTGATCGACCCGCCGGGGAACGACGCCCGCAGCAGATCGAGTGCGTGGCGTTCCGGAGCCAACCGGCCGGTCACGGTACTGACCAGATGGTGCACGCCGGGGAAGCTCTCGAGTTCAAACAGGCGTGGCACGCGCACGCTGCCGGTCGCGCAGACCCGCCCGAGGTCGTTGCGCAGCAGATCGACGATCATGACGTTCTCGGCCCGGTCCTTGGCACTGGCGACCAGCGACTCGCCCAGTTCGCGGTCACGGGCGGGGTCGGAGTCACGCGGGCGTGTGCCCTTGATGGGGCGCGTCTCGACGCGGCCATCGGCGCCGACCTGGAGGAAGCGCTCGGGCGAGACCGAGAGGATGTCCGCCGCCGGGGTGCTCATGTACGCAGCGAACGGTGCCCGCGCCGCATGCCGGAGCTGGCGGAACGCGGGCCAGGAGGGGCCGCTCGCGGCGACTTCGAAACGCTGTGCGAGGTTGACCTGGTAGCAGTCGCCGGCCCGCAGGTAGCGCTGCACGCGCGCGAATGCCTCCCGGTAGGCCGCCTCGTCGAGATTCGCCCGCGCCGCTCCCTGAACCCGCAGGCGTCCGCGATCCACGGGCACCCCGGGCGCCCGGAACGCGCTCTCGAGCTCGGACCAGCGCTCCGCCGTGCGGGTATCGCGGCCGGCGGCGACCATCCAGCTCCGCTGCTCGACATGGTCGGTGACGAAGGCCCAGTCGTAGATACCGACCGCCATCTCCGGAATCTGCTCGGCATCGATGGCCCGTGCCGGCAATTGCTCGAGCCGGCGCGCGAGGTCATAGGCGAACCAGCCGATGGCACCGCCGGCGAACGGGAGGCCGTCCGGTGGGCGGTACTCCACGGCGCCGAGTTCGGCGCGCACGAGTGCGAACGGATCGGCGGGCGAGTCCATGATGCTGCCGTCACGCCGCACCAGCCGGGTCTCACCGCCCCGGGTTTCGAGGGTCACCGACGGGTCCGCCGCAAGGATGTCGAAGCGCGCGCGCGCACCGCCATGCGCCCCGCTGTCCAGCAGCACTGGCCAGGGCTCGTCCACGATGCATTCGAAGGCCGCGGCCGGATCCGGCCGATACGGCAGTTCGACAAAGCGCTGGGCGGCGTTCATGGCGCGGTCTGCCGGCGGTTCAGGGAACGCGGATGCTAGACCGCACCCGCCCCCGTTTCAATCGACCTGATTGGCCAGGATGTGCTGATACTCGCGGATCCGCCGCACATAGCGCACGGGCTCCGTGCCACGCGCATACCCGTATTTCAGATCATTGTAGTACGCGGGATCGGCCAGCAGCGGGAGCACCTTCTTGATATCCCCCCAACGGTGCGGGTCGAGGCCCTGCTTGCGCGCCAGCGTCTGTGCATCGTGCATGTGCGCGCGCCCGACGTTGTAGGCGGCCAACGCGAGCCAGGTCCGGTCGGGTTCGGTCACCTCCGGCACGAACCGCTGCTTCATGCGGGCGAGGTATTTGGCGCCACCGAAGATGCTCTGGCGGGCGTCAAGGCGATTCTCCACGCCCATCGCGCGCGCCGTGTTCTGCGTCAGCATCATGATCCCGCGCACCCCGGTCGGGCTCCGTGCGGCCGCGTTCCAGTGGGATTCCTGATAGCCCTGGGCCGCGAGCAGCATGTAGGGCAAATCGTATTGCTCGGCCGCCTCCCGAAAGAAGGCATCGTATTGCGGGAAACGCTCCCGGATCCGCCGGATGTAGACCGAGGTGTCGACGTAGTCGAACAGCGCGAAGAAGCCATAGTAGCGCTCGCGCAGATCCTCCAGTTGCCCGCTGTCGCGGAATTCGGCAAGCCAGTCCTCGACGGCACTGGCGAGATCGTCCCGTGCCTGGGGCATGACCCAGCCGAGCTGCTGTTCGCTGGACAGATTGAACGGGGCGATCAGTTCCGGGAAATAGCGCCGGTTGATATCGACGATCGTGGAGTCGGCGACCGTGCAGTCGATCTCGCGTTCCCAGACTTTGCGCAGCAATCGCTCGGTGTCCACCTCGGCGTTGGTCCGCCATGCCAGATCCGGGTGTCCGTCGGCCTTGAGTGCCTCCAGCCGCTCTACATAGCTGCTGTCGGCGATGACCTCGATGTCGAGGCCGATCAGATCCTCCACGGACTCCGGCTGGACGTTATCGCGCCGGCAGACCACCTGCTGCGTCACCGGCTGATAGGCCGGTCCGAAGCGGAACCGGTCGCGGCGGGCCTCCGTCCGCGTGAGCCCGGCGGCCGCCAGGTCCCCCTCGCCGTTCTCGACCGCATCCAGCGCCGCGGCGACCGTGTCCCGGCGTTTGTATTCCACCGTCACGCCGATCGACTCGGCGAACGATTCCACCAGATCGTGCTCAGGCCCGGTGGGCTCGCCGTCGCGGTCGATGTACCACGTCGTCGGGGCATTGCGCGTAATGACGCTCAGCGTACCCACTTCGCGGATTTCCTCGAGCGAGCGCGATGGTGCCTGCTCGGCATTCGTTCCGGAGCGGTCGCAGGCGCTCAGCACCAGGGGCAGAGCGGCGGCGATAATCCAGTGACGGCGGCGCATCGACGGTCCTCCCGATTCAGTTATAGGTCGTCGTTCCATGCGAGCGGGTTCGCATAGCCGGCCGCGACGGATTGCACCGCCGGCCTGACTGCCCGGCGGTATTCAGTCGAGCGGGAATTCGGCTTCGAGCCGAGCCTGAAAGACTGCCGCCAGGGTATCACCCGGATACCCCGCGGCAGTACCGCGCAGCCGCTCGGGCAGGACCGATGCATCGAAATAACGCACGCCGACGAGGGCGTACTGCGGGTTCGCGTCCCCCTGCTCGCGGAAGAACCGGTACAGGAGCAGGTAGCCCTCGGCGATGCTGCGGCGATCGGCCTCGGTCAGCGATCGTGGTTCGCCTTCGAGCGTCGGCAGCCAGAGCCCCTGGCGTACCTCGAGCCGGTCGGGGTTTTCGATATCGGTGTTGTGGTTCCAGATGTGCGGCCAGTAGTACGGATTCACGTACTGACGGTCGGCCAGGTCCCACAAAGTATCACCGCTGCGCACGGTGTAATCACGCCCCTGGAAATACGGCCCGCTTTCGGCGGCGCCTTCGTCAGCGGCACGCGTTCCGGACACGGCCTGACCCTGGCTGGGCGCTTCCGCTGCTGGGCCGGTTGCCCCATCCCCGGCCACCGTCGCGGTTTGCGCGGCTTCGGTGCCGGCCGCGGGGCTATCACCCGCGTCGGGCGTGGCACCGGCATCCCGAGCGGCTTCGCCGCCCGGATCCCCATCCCTGGCCATCCCGCCAGCGGCTTTCGCGGGGTCAGAGGGGGGCGCCGCGGTCTCTTCAGCTGCCTCGGACGAGGTAGCCCTGACTTCGGCGTCAGCACCCGCCTGGCCGCTGGTCGGCCCCGTACCCGCCGCCACGGTTTCCCGGGCTACGGCGCCGCCTTCATCGACCGCACCGGCATCACCGGGGGATTCCGGGTCATCCCGATCGGTGGTTGCCGTCGAGGTCGCTTTCGCCATCTCCGGTGTCGCGGCGGTGGCGGCGTCGCTGCCGCCCGGATCAACGGCCGGCTTCGCCTCGGCCACGGTTCCGCCGACAGTCGCTCCGTCCCCATCGGTCGCGCCCGTATCGCCGGACGCTGCCGGCGCATCCCCGTCAGCGCTTGCCGTCGGGTCCGCCTCCGCCATCTCCTTCGCCGCCCCGGCGTCCCCTTCGACCGCGCCCGGGCCATCGGTCTGCTCCGTGGCGGTCGCTGCGGACTCCGGTTCCCGGGAACCGGCGCCGCCGGACATGGCGGCCGGATCCGGCGTCGCGCTTCCCGTGTTACCGGCCATCTGCCCGGAAGCGACTGGCTCGGGCTCTTCGGCCACGCGGGGAACGGGCGAATCAAAAGGTCGCAACAGCCAGGCGAGACCAGCGACCAGTAACACCAGCAGAAGCACAAGCGCGTAGCGGTAACCGATCCGACGGCGCGCGGTTACCGGGGCGGACGGCGGCTCCGTCGGGGCAGACTCCGTAGTGCGAACCTCTTCCGCCGCCGGCGGCTCATTCGCTGTCGGGGCGCGCATGAGCGCCGCCGGGGACCGGGTGACGCGAGAATCCCATTCCAGATCGGCCGGCACCTGGGGGACCGGGCCCTGGGCGGTGAACTTCCGTTCCGGCATTGCCGCCGCGGCGACCCGATCAGGCGCCATCGGTGGCGGCGCTGCAATGCCTTGCGCCGGGATCCTGCCCGCTCCGCTCCGGATGTTCCGTGCCGCGTCGGCGGCACTGGCGGCAAGCATCGCTTCCCGCGAGGCGTGGGGCTCTCCGATGGGGAGCGCCGGCGCCCGATCCGGTTCGATCCGTTCGCGCAGCGCCTTGGCCGGCCGAAACATGACGCGCCAGCCGGCCGGGATGTCGATCGGCTCGCCGGTGCGCGGATGGCGGCCGCGGCGCGCGGCGACCGGGCGCAGACGGAAGGTCCCGAAACCATGCAGGCGCACGGCACCATCGCGCACGAGACCATCGCGGACCGCCGTCACGAGCGCGCGTGCCGTGGCCTTCAGACGCTCCTGTCGCGCGCGGTCGTCAGGCGCGATCCCCTCGGCGATGCGGCCGTCAAAGACCCGGCCGCTCATTCAGACCGCTCACGGATGGCTGCACGTAGCCCCTCGGCGGGGCGGAAAGTGACCTGGCGGGCAGGGGGGATCTCGATACTCTGGCCGTCCGCGGGCCGGTGACCGCGATGCCCCGGGACTTCGCGCGTCCCGAATGAGCCGAGTCCACGGAATACGACCCGGTCGCCGACCGCCAGGTGATGCGAGATCGCTTCGATCCACGCATCGAGCAGTCGATGGGTCTCGGCCTTGCTGTAGCCCAGCTGGCCGGCGATGTGCGTGACGATGTCGGACTTGTTCATCGATCCCCCCTCCCCTCGGGGTGTGGATCGATTCGAGCCGATGGTCAGTATACCGGACTTCCGGCCAGGGGGCATTGGACTGCCGCCCGCGCCCTGTCCGCTAAAAAAACGCCCGGCAGTGCCGGGCGGAACGGCGGTTTGCAACCGCCTGCGGGAGGGACCATCAGGATACGGTGCACGCCCGCGCTCAGCGGCGGCGGGCAGGGCTGCATCGGATCCATTTACGGTTTCGGCGCATCCGTCGCCCCGGTTTCAGTGCACCCGTCCCGGCGCGATCAGACGCCGGACCCGGGCACTTCCTCGAGCTGGCGACCGAACAGACTGATGATCGCGACCATCGTCACGCAGACCACCGCCAGCGTCACGGCGATACTCATGACCGGTCGGGTCAACGCACCGCTGAAATAATCCGGTGCACTACCGGAGGGCTGGAGCCGCATCGCCGCCATGCCGGTGTAGTGCATGCCGCAGACGGCGAAGGCCATCACCAGTGAACTCGCATGGCGCAGCGCGCCGCGCCAGTGCACCGCGATGCGCAGCGCGGCGATCGAGGCGGCGACGGCGATGCCGATCGACACGGCCACGAGCGCCTGATCGTGGCTCATCTCGGCCGCGATCCGCACGGCGGCCATGCCGGTGTAGTGCATCGCGGCGACGCCGAGTCCCATGACCAGACCGGCCCCCAGCCATGCTGTTGTCCCGTGGAACCGGTGCACGACATACAACCCCGCCATCGTGAAACCGATCGACAACACCAGTGACAGCGCGGTCAGGTTGGTGTCATAGGTCAAGGCTACTTCGGGGCGCCACGCGAGCATGCCGATGAAATGCATGGCCCAGATCGCGCATCCCCCCATCACCAGCGCCGCGAGCGTGAGCCAGCCGAAGCGGATCTCGCCCTCTTCGGTCCGGATATGCCGCGAAATCATAAGCCCCGTGAAAGCGCCCAGAGCTGATACGAGATACGACACCACGATCAGCAACAGGCTGTAGTCGTCGAATGTGTTCGTCATCGAGTTATCCCCCGGTAAATGACGCGCCGCGATGAAACACGGCAGCGGTCGGGCAATGCCCACGGCCCGCACCTGAAGCGTCGGGCATTGCCAGCAAAGGTTGCGCGCAACCTGTTTAGATTGTGCGCAACTATATTGCTCCGGTCAATGCCCGCCCGATCCGTCGCCCCGATCCGGGCCAGCGGCGTGCGCGTGCTGGCGGGGCAGACGGTGCCCGGGCCGGAACCGGCGCGCCCATGAACATGGGGACAGGGGTAGCCGGTCCGGCCGGTTGCCGTACAGGCAGCCTTTGCTATAGTCGAAGTGCGAAGTTCGTCGAAACCACCCGGGTGCACCGCGGCCCGGCAATCGGCAGTCCGCGTGCATCCGGTTCCGCAACCAACTGCAAACCGGGGGGCGGAATCATGACCAACCAACGCAAGAATCCCGATACCCGGCAGGCATCCATCAGTCGCCGGCGTTTCCTGCAGACCACCGCCATCACCGGCGGCGTGCTCGCGGTCGGAGGTACGGCCTCCATCCGCGTGCTGGCGGCACCGCCCACGATCAAGCTCGGCCAGATCGCGCCGATGACGGGCTCGGCCGCCGAATTCGGTCCGTTCTACCGCGACGCCGCCCATCTCGGCGTGAAACACATCAACGCCGCGGCGGAGAAGGTGTTCGGCGGGCCGTTGATCTCCGAGATCATCACGGAAGACACGAACACGCAGCCGACGCCGGCCATCGAGTCGGCCCGCAAGCTGGTCGAGTCCGACGGCGTTCCGGCCTATGTCGGTGCCTGGTCGAGCGGCGTGACCACGGCGACCGCGACCTCCGTGGCGATCCCGAACAACGTGCTGCAGATCTCCAACGGCTCGACATCGCCGCTGATCTCGGTACTGCCCGAGGACGAGGGCAAGGATCTGCTGTTCCGCACGACGTCACCCGATACCTTCCAGGGCGTCGTCGTGGCACAGCTCGCGTCGGGCGAGATCATGGACGACTTCAAGTTCAAGACCGCCTCGACCATCTACGTGAACAACCCGTACGGGCAGGGGCTGTCGAACGCGTTCGCGCGCTCTTTCCAGCTGCGCGGCGGCACCGTCCATGCGCAGATCCCGCACCCCGAACAGGTGCAGCCGACATACAAATCCCAGCTCGCGGCAGCGCTCAAGGACGACCCGGATATCCTGTTCTGTGCCAGTTATCCGGGCCACACGGCGACGTTCTGCAAGGAGTCGCGTGACACCTTCGACTACACGAGCTGGCTGTTCTGCGACGGCAACAAGTCCACGAAGGTGATCGAGGCCGTCGGCGCCGACACCCTCGCGGGCAAGCTCGGCACCGCACCGGGCTCGGATCCTTCCATCCCGGCCTACAAGAACTTCGAGGCGTCGTACGAGAAGGAATACGGCCGCACACGCGTGCCGCCGTTCACCGCCTCGGCCTACGACGCGGCCGTCACGATCGGTCTCGCGGTGGCACGGGCCGTCGCCAACGGGGATACCGACCTCACCGGCCCGGTCATCCGCGACCATCTGCGCCCCGTGTCGAACCCGCCGGGTGACCAGGTCATTGGCGGCAATGCCGATGGCCTGGCCAAGGGCATGCAGATGATCAAGGACGGCACCGACGTGGACTACTCGGGCGCCGCCGGTGCGGTGGACTACAACGATGCGGGTGACGTGAAGACGCCCGTGGAGATCTGGGAGTTCACCGACGCGGGCGAGATCGAGACGATCGATCTGCGCAGCCCGGAAGACATACCCGCCGAATAAGGCCTCGATCGAGGCTGACTGCACGGGACGGGGTCGCGCCGCGACCCCGTCCTTTTTTGTGGCCACCCTGCCCGAGAATCACCGTTACGCAGTGAAACGCCTGAACCACGAATGGCGCTTCAGGGAGAGCGCACGTTTGTGCAGCTGGCGCTGATGGCGTGAGGACCCCGAAAAGGGAAAAGTCGGAACCACGAATGAACACGAATGAACACGAATGTTGTTTGTGGTTCGCAAAGCTCGTCGGAGCTCCGCTGAAACGATGTGGCGCTCAGACGCCGCCTGACGACAAAAAACCCTGACTGCAGGCGGTTTCTGCTTTCAGAGAGTCCGGCGCTATCACGGTTCCAGCGAAGCTCCCCGGAACGGTGCACGCCCCGAAAACCATTCGTGTGCATTCGTGTTCATTCGTGGTTCCGCTCTCGGAATCTAAGCTGGCTACACGGCATCAGCGCAGCTCCCCCAATCCCCGCGGATGATCCACCGATCGTCTCGACCATTCGCGGTTTGCCCCCGGTCGGGGCTACTGTCCGCTCCGCCCGGGTGGGCTGTCGGCGGTTTCGTCCGGGGACGGATTCCGCGCGTGGATGCGGCCGCGGCGGCGGGAGCCGAATGCGTAGCGGGACACGACGGTCTCTTCGGCCAGGATGCCCTGCGGGCGGAACAGCACGATGCCCGCGAGCAGCAGGGCGACGAACAGCCAGCGCAGGTAGTTGGCCCGTTCCGGGAGCTCGGAGTGGATGGCCGCGAGCACCGGTTCCAGCGCCCCGGCGAGGAAGGCCGTGCCGCTCCATACGCCCCAGACGACGAACGCACCCAGCAATGCGCCGCGGTTGTTGCCGCTGCCGCCGAGCATGAGCATCACCCAGACCAGGAAGGTGGCAAACAGCGGGCGGAAGTGGCTGTAGTCGATCGTGATGACGTAATGGGCATAGATGGCACCGCCGATGCCCATGATGATCGCGCCGAACACGAACGACTGGATCCGCACCCACGGCACGTTCTTGCCGCTCATGGCGGTCGAGGATTCCTCGTCCCGGGTGGCGCGCAGCATCCGGCCCCAGGGCGAACGCACGGCGCGCTCGGCCAGCCAGTAAATCGCGACGACGAACAGTGTGACAATGATCAGATAAAAGAAATTGTAGTCACGCTGCTCGAGCGGCCCGAGCAGCCAGATCAGCCATTCCGGTGACCAGCCGCAGCCGTCCTCGAACAGGCACCGCCCGGGCTGGGGGATGCCGCGCAGGGGCTGCGGGCCGTTGGCGAGCCAGCGCTCGTTCTGGAAGATGCGGCGAATGATCTCCGCGATCCCGATCGTGGCGATCGCCAGGAAATCCATGCGCAGACGCAGTACGGGCACAGCGATCAGGAGGGCCACCACACCACTGATGACGGCGGCGGCCGCGATCCCGACCAGAAACGGCATTTCCAGCCCGAACGCCTGCTGGGTGTACTGCGCCATGGTGCCGGTCGGTGCACTCGTGGTGAAAAGGGCCGTCGTGAACGCCCCGACGGCGAAGAAGCCGGCGATGCCGAAATTGAGGTGGCCCGTATAGCCCCACTGGATATTCAGGCCGAGGGTCAGGATCGCGTAGATCCCGGCCATGGTCGCGAAGGAGGTCAGATATGCCAGATTGCCCGGCGTCAGACTGACGGACAGCAGCAGCGCCAGCGCCGCGCCGAGCGCGAGCGCCGCCGCCACACGCAAAGCCGGCCGCAGCGGGATCAGCCACAGGCCGAGGATGACCAGCGGGAAAGCGACGAAACCGGCCTTGAGCAGCGTTTCATGGTCCATGATTCAGCTCCCCGAGCCCCCGAACAGCCCCTGTGGCCGCAGCAGCAGCGTGATGATCATCAACAGGAACGCCACCGCGGGCCCGTAGGCCGGGTTCATGAATGCCGTCGACACCTGCATCGTCACGCCGATCACCAGAGAGCCGACGAGCGCGCCGCGCGGATTGCCGATCGTGCCCATGATCACCGCGGCGAACATCGGCAGCAGAAGATAGAACCCCATTTCGGGGCGCAGCTGCGAGGCGAGCCCGTACATCACGCCGCCGGCGGCCGCCATCGCACCGCTCATGACCCAGCTCCACGCGATCACCCGCTCGGTGTTGATGCCGCGCACCTGCGCGAGTTCGGGATTGTTCGCGGTGGCGCGCATGGCCTTGCCCAGTTTGGTACGCCCCAGCAGCACGTAGAGACCGCCCACGAGCACGAGCGCGAATCCGAGAATGAACATCTGATCCGGCTGGATCCGCATGCCGAACCACAACTCGAGGGCGGGATGGGAGCGCCCCTGGTAATAGAAATGGAAATCAGAACCCCAGATCAGATAGATCATGCTGCGCACGAAGAACGCCATGGCCAGCGAGGCCATGGCGAACAGCACCAGCGAGGACTTTTTCATCCGCAGACGACGATACACGGCACGATCGAGCGCCAGCGCGACCAGACCGACCAGGGGCATGGCGATCAGCAGGCCGAGGACCAGATCCCAGCCGAATGAAAAAGGCCCGAGTTTCGGCGACTGACCCGGCCAGATCCAGACCACGGTCAGCGCGATATAGGCGCCGAGGCTGACGAGCGCCCCGTGCGAGAAATTCGGGAAGCGCACCACGCCGTAGATCAGGGTCAGCCCGATCGCGCCGAGCGCGATCACGCCGCCGAGCATCACCCCCCATGCCGTGAGCGACACCAGGCGCTGGTAACTCACGTCCTGCACCACCGCCGCGATCCAGATCAGCAGGAGTACGAGCACGATGGCGCCGACCATGGCGGCGCGCGTACGCAATGCCGCCTGGATGCGCTCGCCGGTACGCAGCTCGCTCCAGCGGGTCTTTACATGCTCATGCGCGGCCTCGTCCGCGAGGGCCGCCTCGGTATCCTTGTCGGACTGCGGCATTGCCTTCACCCTCCAAGGTAGAGTCGTCCGATCTCGGGATCGTTCAGCAGGTCCTGACCGGGGCCATCGATGCGGTTCTCTCCATTCGCCATCACGTAGCCGCGGTGGGCCATCCGCAGCGACGCCTTCGCGTTCTGCTCGACCATCAGGATCGCGATGCCCTCGCCATTGATCCGCACGATCCGATCGAAGATGACGTCGACCATCTTCGGCGAGAGCCCCGCGGAGGGCTCATCGAGCAGCAGCAGTTCGGGGTCCAGCATCAGGGCGCTGCCCATCGCCACCATCTGGCGCTCGCCACCGGACATCTTGCCGGCGGGCTGATGGCGGCGTTCGGCCAGGCGCGGGAACAGTTCGAAAATCCGCTCCTTGCGCTCGGCGAGACCGCCATCGCTGAGCACGTAGGCCCCCATCTCCAGGTTGTCCTCCACCGTGAGCTCCGTGAACACGTTCGCCACCTGCGGCACGTAGCACATGCGGAGCCGGACGATCTCGTAGGGCTCCATGTGGCTGATGTCGGTGTCCCGGAAGGTGACCGAGCCCCGCCACGGATGGATCTGGCCGAAGACGCACTTCATCAGGGTCGACTTGCCCGCGCCATTCGGGCCGATGATCGAGACGATCTCGCCCGGCTCGATGTGCGCGGAGACGTCGGTGAGCACCTCGACGTCGCCGTAACCGCAGGTGACGCCTTCAGCCTTCAGCAGCGGCATATTGACCACCCAGGTACGCTTCGAGCACGCGCTGGTCGCTACGCACCTCCTCCGGCGCGCCCTCCATGAGATAGCGGCCCTCGCTCATGACGATGACCGGGTCGCAGAGGCTCATCACGAGGTCCATGTCGTGCTCGATCACCAGGAAAGTGATCCCGCGCTCACGGCGCAGGTATTCGATATTGTCCGTCAGGCGCTGCATCAGCGTCCGGTTGATGCCGGCCGCCGGCTCATCGAGCAGTACACAGGCCGGGTCCGCCATCAGCGTCCGGGCGAGCTCGAGCAGTTTCTTCTGGCCACCGGACATGCGCCCGGCCGGTTCCTGCGCCATATGCGTCAGGTCGCAGAATTCGAGCACCTCGTAGGCCTTGTCCCGATTGCGGGCTTCCTGATCACGCACGGTCCCCGGCCGCAGCCAGGCATTCCAGATGTGCTCACCGGACTGGCCGTACGGCACCAGCATCAGGTTCTCGAGCACGCTCATGCTCTGGTGTTCACGCGGGATCTGGAAGGTACGGGCAAGCCCGCGTTCGAAGATGCGATATGGCGGCAGGTTGGTGATGTCCCGGCCGCGGAAATGAACGCGGCCAACATCGGGGCGGATAAAGCCGGTGATGATGTTGAACAGCGTCGTCTTGCCGGCGCCATTCGGGCCGATGAGGCCGGTGATGGTGCCCTGGCGTACGCCGAGCGAGCAGCCATTGATCGCCCGCAGGCCGCCGAAGTCCTTCGTCAGGCCCTGAATCTCCAGCAGGCTGTCGCTGTCGCGGTCCCGGTCGGCGTCCAAGAACAACACCTCCCCCGAGTCAGTCCGACGGGCATAGACCGTGCCCACCGACCCCGGCAATCGGGTGCGGGATCATCATACTAAATGGTTCCCCGGTCCTCATCCCCCTGCCACCACCCCGGCGGCGCGGCCGATGGGATATCCTTGCGCGCGCGAAAGCCCCCCACTACCCTTGACGGGTTTTTCCGTTCCCCCTTCGCCAGGTTCCCGGGAGTACCGATGGCTCAGCAGAAAAAAACGCGCCGCAACGCCGATCCGAGGCGTTTTTCGTCGATCGTGGTCGATGGCCCCGAGCGGGCCGCCAGCCGCGCCATGCTGCGCGCCGTCGGGTTCAGCGAGGACGATTTCGAGAAACCGCAGATCGGCATCGCCTCCACCTGGGGCATGATGACGCCGTGCAACATGCATATCGACGGCCTGGCGGATGCCGCGGTCGAAGGCGCCGACGAGGCCGGTGCGAAGGGCGTACTGTTCAACACGATCTCCGTGTCCGACGGCATCTCGATGGGCACCGAGGGCATGAAGTACTCGCTCGTCTCGCGCGAGGTGATCGCCGACTCGATCGAGACCGTCACCGGCTGCGAGGGCTTCGACGGCCTGGTCGCCATCGGCGGCTGCGACAAGAACATGCCCGGCTGCATGATCGGCCTGGCGCGCATGAACCGGCCGGCTATCTTCGTCTACGGCGGCACCATCATGCCGGGCTGTTACAAGAACAAGGACGTGGACGTCGTCTCGGTGTTCGAGTCGGTCGGCCAGGAGGCCAAGGGCCAGATCACCTCGGACGAGCGCCTCGAGGTCGAGAAGTGCGCCATTCCGGGCGCCGGCTCCTGCGGCGGCATGTACACCGCGAACACCATGGCCTCGGCGATCGAGGCGCTGGGCATGTCCCTGCCCGAGAGCTCCGCGCAGGCGGCGATCTCCGAGGACAAGAAAGCGGACTGCCGGCGCGCCGGCGCGGCCGTGCTTGAGCTCATCAAAAACGATATCCGCCCGCGCGACATCATGACGAAGAACGCGTTCCGCAACGCGATCACCGTCGTGATCGCGCTCGGCGGTTCCACCAACGCCGTGCTGCACCTGCTGGCGATGGCGCACGCGGCGGGCGTGAACCTCAAGATCGACGAGTTCACACGGATCGGCAAGAAGGTGCCGGTGCTGGCCGACCTGCGCCCGAGCGGCCGTTTCATGATGACCGACCTGATCCGCATCGGCGGCATCCAGCCACTGATGAAGATGCTTCTCGACCGCGGCCTGCTGCACGGCGACTGCCTGACCGTGACCGGAAAAACGCTCGCGGAAAATCTCGCGGACGTGCAGCCGTATCCGGAAGGCCAGGAAGTGATCGCCGACTTCGACCATCCGCACAAGAAGGACAGCCACCTGCGCATCCTGTACGGCAACTTGGCACCCGACGGCGCGGTCGCGAAAATCACCGGCAAGGAGGGCACGCGTTTCTCCGGCCGGGCGAAGGTCTATCGCTCCGAGGAGAAGGCGCTGCGCGGCATCCTCGACGGCAAGGTGAAAGCCGGCGACGTCGTCGTCATCCGCGACGAGGGGCCGGTCGGCGGCCCGGGCATGCGCGAGATGCTCTCGCCGACCTCGGCCATCATGGGCCGCGGCCTCGGCAACGACGTTGCCCTGATCACCGACGGGCGCTTCTCCGGCGGCAGTCACGGCTTCGTGGTCGGCCACATCACGCCGGAAGCGGCAGTCGGCGGCCCCATCGCGGCGGTAAAAAACGGCGACACGATCACGATCGATGCCGAGACCAACGAGATAAAGCTCCACATCACGCAGAAGGAACTCAAGGCGCGCCTGAAGGAGTGGACGCCGCCGCGGCCGAAGTACCGGCGCGGTGTACTGGCGAAGTACGCCAAGCTGGTCAACTCGGCCTCGCTCGGCGCGGTCACGGACGCCGACGAATGACCGCGAACGGCAACTGTCCGTCGCTGCGCTCGATGATCGAGCGGCTGATCGCCTGCGACACCGTCAGCAGTTCGGCCGACCCGAACCTCGATCACAGCAACCGGCCGGTCATCGACCTGATCGCCGAGTGGGCGGAGGGCCTCGGTTTCCGCACGGAGCTGTTCGAGGTCCGGGGCGAGAAGGACAAATACAACCTCGTCGCGACCCTCGGTGAAGGGCCGGGCGGGCTGGTCCTGGGCGGCCATGCCGATACGGTGCCGTGGGATGCGCATCGCTGGACCATCGACCCGTTCCGCGCCACCGAGCGCGATGGTCGGCTTTACGGTCTGGGCAGTTGCGACATGAAATCCTTCCTCGCGCTGTCGGTGGAGGCGGCGCGCCGGTTCGCGCCATCGCAACCGGCGCGGCCGCTGCACCTGGTGGTGACCGCGGACGAGGAGACCACCATGTCCGGCGCCCGCGCGCTGGCGGCCGGCGGCGTACTGGAGGCCGAGGCGGCCGTGATCGGTGAGCCCACGATGCTCAAACCGGTCCGCATGCACAAAGGCATTTTCTTCGACCGGGTCCGCCTGGTCGGGTGTGCCGGCCACTCGAGTGATCCGGCTTACGGCAACAGCGCGATCGACGGCATGCACACGGTCATGAGCGCGCTGTACGAACTGCGCGCGGAACTCGCCGCGAAGCATCGCAACGACGCGTTCCGGGTCCCCGGCCCGACACTCAACCTCGGCGCCATACACGGCGGCGACAACCCGAACCGGATCTGCGGCGAATGCGCGCTGTCCTACGATCTGCGCATCCTGCCGGACATGGATCTCGATGAGCAGCGTCAGGCCGTCCGCGACCGCATCCGCGCGGCCGTCGCCGACACAGGGCTCGACGTCCACTTCGAAACCCTGTTCACCGGCACACCGCCGGCCGAGACGGCAGCGGACGCGCCGATCGTGCGCGCGGCGGAGGACCTGACGGGCGAGACCGCGCGCGCCGTGGCCTTCGGGACCGAGGCCGCGTTCTACCAGCGGGCCGGCATGGACGTGGTGATCCTCGGGCCCGGGAGCATCGCCCAGGCCCACCAGCCGGACGAGTTCGTCGCGCTTGAACAGCTCGACGCGGGCGTGGAACTGCTCGGCGGGCTGATCGGCCGCTTCTGCGGGGATGCCGACACGACCAGAACCCGGCAAGCGGGCTGAACCCGCGGTCCGCGGAAGTGGCCAGCATGCCCCGCAGGCGGTGCGTGAAACCCGTATGGCCCACCAGCATATAGACGGAGGCGGGATGCCTGTGCCCGGACACTGCCTCCGGAGCGCATGGATCCTGCTCATCATGAGCCTGTTGTCAGCGGCCAGCGCGCACGCCGAGTCCTTCGCGCAGCGCCCGGGCTTCCAGACCTGGTTCGAGGCGAATCCGCCCGACCCGCAGCGCCCGGGGCCGGCCGAGCGAAGGCTGTTGCAGCGGTATCGCCCGGTACTGAAGGTCCCGGCGGACCATCCGGGGCCGATCGATTTCTATCGCGATTACGTCACTCACGGGACGCTGACCGTCGGTGAGCGGCAATGGCAGGCCGTCGATCGGGCCCTGCTGGCGCGGCATGCCAACGATCCGCGGGCCCGTTTTACGCATGATCCGCCGGCAAACCCGGACCCGCGTCCGGTGGCGTATGGACGTATCGACCGGGCACGACTGGAACCGATCGGCGAACTGGTTTTCCTCACCTGGCACTTCGTGTTCCGGACGTCCGGCCTGCCGGCCGAGATCCCGTTCTGGCAGTCCCTGCTCGCACACGCGGTCGGCGATCCGGACGACTGGCATCAGCTCGATCACTACACCGCGGCGACCCTCGTGCTCGGTCCCGGGCAGATACCGCTTGGCCTGATCCTCCAACAGCACAACACCGTGCGGGCGTACTGGTACGGCCGCGACCTGGATGCCCCCGAGTACGGCCGCCCGCGCATCGCAGCCGCGCGGCGGTCAAACGAACTGTATCCCTGGCGTGCCGAGCCAACGCGCCACCGGGTCGTGCGCTTCCTCGAACCGGACAATCTGCGCTGGCTGGCGAGCGGCAACGGCGATGCCCCGTGGACGGCCAGCCACGACGTCGTCACTGGCGGGCGGGAAGTCGATTACGCACTGCATTTCCTCCCGCAGACCGACCCGTTCTACCGCTTCCAGGGCCAGCTCGGTGCATCGCGCCTGCTCCCCGGCCGCGATGGCCCGCCCGGCGCCGACTACAACACCCTGCCCGCTTTCAAGGACCGGGCGCTCCAGTTCTGCGCCCTGCGCTGGTCCGGCGAGGCCGGGACGGAGCGGCTGGCCACGCTGGAGCGGCTGCTCGCGTCTCCCGCTGCACAGCCTCCACGCGAGCACCTGCTCGACGGCTGCCGGACCTTCATCGAAGCGCGGCTCGATCACGCCGACCCGGCAACGGAGCCGGCCCCGGCGATCGGTTACAATGCGCCGGCCGACCACCAGGGCCAGCCCGAGCAATGAACGACAGCGCCGACCCCAACGGCCACCTCGCGTGGTTCCGCAACGCCTCCCCGTACATCCATGCCCACCGTGGACGTACCTTCGTGCTCGCCTTCGGCGGCGAGGCGGTCGAGGAAACCGACTTTACCGCCCTGATCCACGACATCGCGCTGCTGGCCCGGCTTGGCGTGCGCCTGGTGCTGGTCCACGGTGCCCGCCCGCAGATCGAGCGCCGTCTCGCGACCGCGGGTATCGAGCCGCACTATCATGGCGGTCTGCGCATCACGGCCGAGGCCGACCTGCCACTCGTGTGCGAGGCGACCGGCCGGGTGCGTTACGAGATCGAGGCCACCCTGTCGACCGGGCTGCCGAACACGCCCATGGCGGGGGCCGGTATCCGCGTCACCGGCGGCAACTACGTGACGGCACGCCCGTGGGGCGTGCATGAGGGCGTGGATCATCAGCACACGGGCGTCGTCCGGCGGGTCGACGGCGAGGCGATCACGGGCGCCCTCGATCGCGGCGAGATCGTCCTGCTCTCGCCGCTGGGCTACTCCGCCACCGGCGAGATCTTCAACCTGCACGCCGAGGACATCGCCACCGAAGTCGCGGTGGCGCTGCGCGCGGAGAAGCTGCTGTTCCTGATGGAGGAGGCCGGCGTAACCGACGAACACGGTGATGTGGTCTCGCGCCTGACACCGGCCGGGGCCGACAGCTACTTCGCCGACGATGCGCTGTCGGCCGAGGTCGGCCGTCACCTGGCCAGCGCCGCGACGGCGGTGCGCCGCGGCGTACGGCGCGTCCACCTGGTCGCGCGCGGCGACGGCGCCCTGCTCGCCGAGCTCTATACCCGCGATGGCACCGGCACGCTGGTCACCGCGGAGACCTACGAGGGCCTGCGTCAGGCCCGCGTGGAAGACGTCGGCGGCATCCTCGACCTGATCGAACCGCTCGAGGCCGAGGGCGCGCTCGTGCGCCGTTCACGCGAGCAGCTGGAGCTCGAGATCGATCATTTCATCGTCATCGAACGCGACGGCACCATCATCGCCTGCGCCGCGCTCTACCCGCAGCCCGACGGCGTCAGCGCCGAAGTCGCCTGCGTCGCCGTGCACGACGACTACCGGGGCGGCGGGCGCGGCCGCCAGGTCCTCGACTGGATCGAGCAGCACGCCGCCGAGCGGGGCCTGCAGCGGGTGTTCGTGCTGTCGACGCGCACCATGCACTGGTTCCGCGAACGCGGCTACGAACCGGGCGATGTCGACACGCTGCCGGACGAACGCCAGGCGCTCTACAACTGGCAGCGGAACTCGAAGGTGTTCGTGAAAACGCTGGGCTGAGGGCCAAGGGCCAAGGGCCAAGGGCCAAGATGGCAGTGTGGGCCGGCTTTGCCCGGCGCCCCTGAAACTTCAGATGTACACCGGCATTCGCCGCCGGGGAATGCCGGCATTGCGCGGTGACAGATCCCGGGGTAGTGACGACGCCGCGGACCGCGCAAAGCCGGCCTATGTAGCCGGGGCCTTACCCGTTCGCCTGCTCCTGCTCCCTGGCTTCCTCGGCGCGCTTCTTCAGGTCGGCGCGGACTTCGTCCATGTCGAGATTGCGGACGGTGTCGATGGCCTGTTCGAGGGTGGACTCGGGCATGGCGCCGGCTTCGAGCATGATCAGTTGCTGTTCACGGAAGATCGCGAGCGTCGGGATCGAGCGGATGCCGAACATCTGGGCGATCGATTCCTCCTGCTGGATGTCGACCTTGCCGAACACGATGTCGGGGTGGTTCTCGGCGACCTTCTCGTAGACCGGCCCGAACTGTTTGCAGGGGCCACACCATTCGGCCCAGAAATCGAGCAGTACGATGTCGTTGTCGTTGATGGTGGCTTCGAAATTGTCCTGCGTGAGATCGACGACGGCCATTGCGGGCTCCGGTATGCGATGACAAAAATGGCGCCCCCGGGCGCCTCTGCCCCTTAGATAAGGGCAAGCCGCCCGAGTTCAACCCCTTCCGATCCGACGCCCGTCCGTCTGGTTCTCGCCGGGACGTCAGGCTCGCCAGGGGACGCGAAGAAAACACGGCGCCTGTAGGAGCGGGCTTGCCCGCGAACCGCTGTCCACGCCACCGGTCGTCCGATCGGACCCTCGGGGCAACATACACATCCCTCCCCGGGACGCGCGGGCCGCAGACATGCTCGGTACACATGCCGGGCGGTTCGCGGCCAAGCCCGCTCCTACAGTCCTGGTTTCTCTTTGCGCCCCTTGGCGACCTCCGCGCCTTGGCGAGAACCATCGGACGTGCGTCAGACGTGGCACCTACTTCAGCGCCTGCCGCAACTCCTCCAGCCGCGCGGTCGGGTTGTCGAGTTCGATCAGATACTGGCGCACCCGGTCGTTGAGCGGCAGCAACTCCGTCAGGCGCCCGCCCACCCAGGCGGCGTCGTCCCACTGAGGATCGTCGTACTGGATGATGCCTTCGAGCTGGCGCAGGAGCTGGCCGAGGATCTGCACCAGCGGCGCGAAGCGCTCCGGTACCGGCTCGGCGGGCTCGGGCGGGAGGCGTTCGGCGCGCCCGACCACCAGCTGATTCTGCTCCACCGCGAGTTCATGCACGCGGATCTTGTGGACGCCCTCGACGGTGATACCGAGCAGGCCGTCGGGCTGGCGATCCCAGTCGATGATGCGCACTTCGGTACCGGTGCCGTACGGGAGGGCCGGTTCGCCGGCCTCGCCGCCGCGGCGGATGAGGCAGATGCCGAAACCGCTGTCGTTGCGCATGCACTCACTGATCATGTCGAGATAGCGCGCCTCGAACACGCGCAGTGCCAGACGCCCGCCCGGCAACGCGGGGGTGGACAGCGGGAACAGCGGCAGGCGCTCGATCATTGCGTTGTCACTCATGTTCGAGGCCCCAGCGCGGCGTCAACGTCTGTTCGATGTCCAGGTGATCGAGGATACGGGCGACGACGAAATCGACGAGATCGTCGACGCTCTGCGGGTGATTATAAAACCCCGGATTGGGCGGCATGATGACCGCACCCATGCGCGCCAGGCGCAGCATGTTCTCGAGATGGATCTCCGAGAAGGGCATCTCGCGCGGCATGACGATCAGGCGCCGGCGTTCCTTGAGCACGACGTCCGCGGCCCGCTCGAGCAGGCTGGTGCACAGGCCGCCGGCCACCGAGGCGAGCGTCCCCGTCGTACAGGGGCAGATCACCATGGCATTGGGCGCACCGGAGCCGGAGGCGATCGGGGCGGTCCACTGCTCCATGCCGAGCACCTCGAGCGTGCCCGGGGCATCGGCATGGCGCTGCTCGAAAAATCGCTGCATGTCGGCCGCGCGGCCGGGCACGCTCAGATCGGTATCCATGCCGATCACGACATGCGCCGGGCGCGATACCAGCAGGTACACGTGGCAGCCGGCATCGAGCAGACAGCCCAGCAGGCGCAGGGCGTACTGCACGCCGGAGGCGCCGGTCAGCGCGAGGGCGATGCGGGGCGGCGCACTCATGCGTTCCGCCTGGCGGCACGCCGGATCGCGGGCGGACCAGGCCGGGACAACGGCGTCGGGGAAGGCATGCGGCAATACGGCAATGGCGTCTCCATGGGCGCGGGATCGATCAACGCTTCACGTACCGCGAGCGCGACCGCCTGCGTACTGTAGCAGCGAACCGGGCCATGCATCGGTCCGGTTGCCCGGCGTTTTCAGGCTCCATCGGCCCCTTCCCGCGCGTGCCCTGCCAGTTGTTCCGGCAGTGCCGCGGGCAGCCCCCCGAAGCCCGAGTTGCTCATCAGCAGAACATGATCACCGGGACAAGCCTCCGCGGCGATACGCGCCGCCAGCGCCGCGGCGGACTCGAAGATCGAGACCCGCTCGGAATCGCTCTCCACCAGGGTGCGCGGATCCCAGTCCAGCGGGCGCGAGGCCAGCAGATAGACACGGTCGGCTGCCCCGAGCGCGTCCGCCAGACCGGCGCTATGGACACCCATTCGCATCGAATTCGAAGCGAGATCCAGGGCGGCGATAATGCGCGCCCCGCCCACCCGGGCCCGCAGCCCCGACAGGGTCGTGGCGATCGCGGTCGGGTGGTGCGCGAAATCGTCATAGACCGTTATGCCGTTCGGGGTGCCCCGCACTTCCAGACGCCGTCGCACACCGCCGAAAGCCGACAATGCGGCGCATGCCGCACCCACGTCCGCGCCCGCATGCCGCGCGGCCGCCACGGCGGCGAGGCCGTTGGCCACATTGTGGCGACCAAGCAGGGACCATTCGACGCGCCCCCGCGCGCCATCGGGGCCGCGCACATCAAAGCCACTGCCGTCGGCCGTAACGTCCGCTGCCCGCCAGTCAGCGCTCCCTTCGAAGGTGTCCGGCGCGAACCGCTCGACCGGTGTCCAGCACCCCTGGTCGAGCACCGCTTCGAGGGCCGCATCGCCCGCATGGCTCAGGATCCGCCCGTTGCCCGGCACGGTCCGCACGAGATGATGGAACTGACGCTGGATCGCGGCCAGATCGTCGAAGATATCCGCGTGATCGAACTCGAGATTATTGAGTACGAGGGTTCGCGGCCCGTAGTGGACGAATTTCGAGCGCTTGTCGAAGAAGGCGCTGTCGTACTCGTCCGCCTCGACCACGAACGGCCGCCCCTCCCCGAGGCGGGCCGAGACACCGAAACCGGCGGGCACGCCGCCAATGAGGAATCCCGGCTCCAGGCCCGCTTCGGCGAGGACATGGGCCACCATGCTCGCCGTCGTCGTCTTGCCGTGGGTGCCCGCGACGGCAACCACATGGCGATCGCGCAGCACGTGCTCGCGCAGCCAGGCCGGGCCCGAGGTGTACGGGAGTCCGCGCTCGAGCACCGCCTCCACGGCCGGGTTGCCCCGGCTCAGCGCGTTACCGACCACGACGAGATCGGGCGCCGGCGACAGCTGGGCGGGATCCCAGCCCTCGACCAGATCGATCCCCGCGGCCTCGAGCTGGTCGCTCATCGGCGGGTACACGCCGCTGTCGGCACCGGTCACGCGATCCCCGCGGGCCGCGGCGAGCTGCGCGAGCCCGCCCATGAAGGTGCCGCAGATGCCGAGGACATGGACGTGCATCAGTTGATCTCCTTTGGCGGCGGCAACAGCATCTCCCCGATCGCGGTGGTCACCACGACGTACAGCAATGCGAACGCGAGGGCCGCGCTCATACGGACTTCGAGCGCATGACGCAGGATGTGACCGAGCACGGCCACCGCCCAGACGTAGATCCCCAGCACCAGCAGCACGGAGGCCCCCGCGAGCGGATGCGAGGGATCGCGATCGACCAGGATGGTGTAGAGCGGCCAAGCGAGCAGCGTGAAGATCACGCCGGTGCCGCAGATCGCGGTGAAGGTCTGGCGGAAACGCTCCGTGTGGCCGATCACGCGCAGCGCCCCCTGTACGATCACGAGTTGCAGCAGCAGATCGAGACCGACCCGCGCACTCCCGGTGGTCAGGGGATAAAACGGCTGCAGCGCCAGGGTCGTCGTCAGTGCGAGGGCAAGCACGCAGAGCAGCAGGAGCCCATCCGATGCGGGCAGATCCTGGGGACGCGCGCGCAACCGCACCAGATCTACGAACAGTTGCAGTACACTCGACACAGGCTTCGGGGCTCCGGCTGGATCCGCGTGGCGACGCAAGGTAACCGCCCTGAGGGCGGCGAAGGCGCCAGTGTAAGGAACCTCCGCGCCATGAGCCACGGGCCGAGGATGTACCCGTGCCGACAGGAACGGATGAGAGAACGCAGCGTGGTCAGTGCAGTCCCGCCCTCGACCGGTCCCTGGCGGGCGCGCAACCGCTTCGGGCTGTTCATCCAGGGCCACCGATTCTTCCCCGCCATGATCGAGGCGATCGCGGGCGCGCGCGAACGGATCGCGCTGGAAATCTACTGGATCGAGACCGGCTCGATCGCCACCCGCTTTATCAACGCGCTGAGCGCGGCGGCCGGCCGCGGCGTCGCGGTGTTCGTGCTGATCGATGATTTCGGCAGCTCCGATCTCGATGCGCGCGACCGCCGTCGCCTGACCGCCGCCGGCGTGCATCTCGCCCGCTACAACCCGCTGCGGTTACGGCGAGGCTGGGGCAACCTCGCCCGCGATCACCGCAAACTGCTGCTCATCGATGACCGCTACGCGTTTGTCGGTGGCGCCGGTATCAGTGATGCGTTCGATGGCCCTGACGGCTGGCGCGAGAACATGCTCCGCGTGGAGGGGGAGTGCGTGGCCGACTGGTGGACCCTGTTCGCGAACAACTGGCAGCGCTGGTCCGAGCGCGCCTGCCCGCCGCCGCAGCCCGTGCCGGCGGGCGCTATGCGCGGACGGGTCTTAGCGGGCCCCGGGCGCGTGGGGCGCCGCCCGCTGGAACACACCGCGATCCGCGGTATCAACGAGGCACGCCGGCGCGTGTGGCTGGTCACGCCGTACTTCCTGCCACCGGTCAGACTCCGTCAGGCACTGGTCCGTGCGCACCGCCGCGGCGCCGATGTCCGTCTGCTGATTCCCTCCGGCGAGCACTGCGATCTCCCCGCGGTACAGGCCGCCGGGCAGCGCTGGTACGAGTGGTTCCTGAGGCGCGGCGTGCGCATATTCGAGTACCACGCTCGGGTCTCGCACCAGAAACTCCTGCTCACCGACGAACGCGTGCTGATCGGCTCGGCCAACTTCGACCGCTGGGGCCTGCGCTGGCATCTCGAGGCCGACCAGGCCCTGCAGTCGGGCATCGTCGCCGGGCAGACCGCCGGGATGCTCGAGGGCGACTTCGCGCTCGCCCGTGAACTGCGGCTCGAAGACTGGCGTCGCAGGTCTTTCATCGCACGTCTGCGGGAACGTTTCTGGGCGCGGATCGAGGCACTGGCCGCCCGCTTCGCGCAGGGTCGACGCATCGTCCACGCCACGCGACGACAGACCGGTGGACACCGCGGTCAGACGAGCAGGAACGACCGCTGAATCGGGCTGCCGAATTGCCTTTTGACAGGCTTACCAGCAGACTCATGCGCGGACGCACTCACCCGAACGCGACGGCCCCTGAAGGCGATCGCCGTTCACCAACCACGGGACCGGAAATCACGTATGTACGAACCGGGCAAGGTCACGCCGATGGCCCAGCGATTCCGCGGTTTCCTGCCAGTGGTCGTCGATGTCGAGACCGGTGGTTTCAATCCGCGCACGGACGCCCTGCTCGAGATCGCGGCCGTGACCCTGCGCATGACGGACACGGGCGAGCTGGAACCCGACGAAACGGTCTCAACGCACGTCCAGCCGTTCGAGGGCGCGAACCTGGAGCCGAAATCGCTGGAAGTGACCGGCATCGATCCATGGCACCCGCTGCGGGCCGCGCGCAACGAGCACGATGCTTTGTCGTACGTGTTCCAGCCCGTGCGCCGGGCGGTCAAGGACAACAGCTGCACGCGCGCCATTCTGGTCGGCCACAACGCGTCGTTCGACCTCAGCTTCGTCAACGCGGCGGTCGAGCGCAGCGGCATCCGGCGCAACCCGTTCCATCCGTTTTCCTACCTGGACACGGTCACGCTGGGCGCCCTCGCCTATGGCCAGACGGTTCTCGCCCGCGCTTCGCGTGCGGCCGGTCTGGAATGGGAACAGTCGGAGGCGCATTCCGCGGTATACGATACACAGATGACCGCGCGGCTGTTCTGCGAGGTCGTCAATCGCTGGGAGGCGCTGCATGCGGACGCCAACCGATACGTCTCGACGGAAGAAGAGCAATGAACGCGTTACGGGACCTCCGCCACGAAGACCTCGCGCTCGTCGTCGTCGACGACGCCCGGACCGGGCGCATCTACTTCCTGCGGGCGCTGGAGCAGGCCGGCTACGATGACGTTCGCATCGCCGAATCGGCGAGCCGTGCACTGGAACTGCTAGCGGAGCGGCCGGCCGACGTCGTCATCGCCGATTGGCTGATGCCGGGCATGGACGGACTGCAGCTCACGCAACGGATCCGCGAACGCGACGAGGAGGCGGGGCGCTACACGGCGGTCATCCTGTCGACGGCGCGCGAGGGCGTGCAGGCACTGGTGACCGCGTTCCGCAGCGGCGTGGACGACTTCCTCCACAAACCCTTCGACGCCGAGGAACTGATCGCCCGCGTGTTCGCGGCGGGCAGCCACGCAAACGCGCAGAACATGCTGCTCGAGACGACGGAGACACTGGCCCGGAACCGCGAGGCGCGCAGCGAGCACTGGGCTTCGGACAACGTCACCGGCCTCGGCGGCGCGGATTACTTCGAGGCCCAGCTCACGACCCACCTGATGGAGAGCGCCATGCGCGGCGGCGCGGTCTGCGCGACCCTGGTCGACGTATCAGGGCCTGGCACGGATACCGACAATCCGGCGGTGGCGCTCAGCCGGATCGGCCGGCGTATCGTGCGCGCGGTGCGCCCGACCGATGCCGTCTGCCGGATCGGCGATCAACGCTTCGGGCTGGTCATGTCCGCGCCCGGCGCCGCAGGCTTCCGGGATGCCGTGTTCGCCCGGATCGAACGCGAAGTGGCGGGCCGCCCGATCGGGCGCCCACGCGGGAGCGAACCGGACATTGAACTGCGGATCGGGCACGCCATCTGGGAGGGACCGGGGACGCCGCTGTCCCCGGCCGAACTGACCTCGCGGGCCGAGCGCATGCTGCGCCACTGACCCGCGCGGCGGAGCGGCTCAGGCGGCGGTATCGGCCGCCTGCTGGACCATCTTCTCCAGCTCGCCCTGCTCGTGGAGCTGCATGGTGATATCGCAGCCACCGACCAGTTCACCGTTGATGTAGATCTGCGGGAACGTCGGCCAATCGGCATACTTCGGCAACTCGCTGCGAATCTCCGGATCGGACAGCACGTCAACCCACGCGAATGCGCGGCCGCAGGACTTCAGCGCCTCCGCCGTGCGCGCGGAGAAACCGCACATGGGCGTGTCCGGCGAGCCCTTCATGAAGATCACGACCGGCTGGGATGCGATGTGTTCGCGGATGCGTTCCTGGACGTCCATCAAGACCTCGATACGTTAAAAAGTGGGTTATCCGGGCGATCATCGTAGCACCTGCTCCCGGGTTCGTCATTGCGGCGCAACCGGTTTTTTGCAACCCGCGCGCGCCCCCGTATAATCCATCGTTTCCGCCCTTGACAGGCCCGGCGCGACCTCCAGCCCCGAGGTGCCCGGCCCGAGAGGCGAAGAACGGCGGCCGCCCGCGTGCGGCCGCTTTGCGTTTACGGACCCGCGAGGCTGAAACGATGTCCGACGCCCTGATGAACACCTATGGCCGCCTGCCCGTGACGCTCGTGCGTGGCGAGGGCGCGCGCGTATGGGACGACGGAGGCCGCGAATATCTCGACGCGCTCGCCGGCATCGCCGTCTGCGGCCTGGGCCACGCCCATCCGGCGGTCGCCGATGCGCTGGCGGATCAGGCGCGGACCCTCGTGCATGTCTCCAACAATTACCACATCCCGGCCCAGCAGGAACTCGGACGGCGGATCGCCGAACACGCCCGCCAGGAGCGGGTGTTCTTCTGCAACTCCGGCGCCGAGGCGAATGAGACGGCGATCAAGATCGCGCGCCGTTACGGCCATGATCGCGGTATCGAGACACCGCGTATCGTCGTCTGCGAGCAGGCATTTCACGGGCGCACCCTTGCGACCCTGACGGCGACCGGCAATCCGAAGGCGCAGGCGGGCTTCGGCCCAATGCTCGAAGGCTTCGACCGCGTCCCGTTTGGCGACGTCGACGCCATCCGCGCACTCGCCGGGGACCAGGACGGCATCGTCGCGGTCATGATCGAGCCCGTCCAGGGCGAGGGGGGCATCCGCCCGCTGCCTCCCGGGCGCCTGGCGGAACTGCGCGCGCTCTGTGATGAAAAGGGTTGGCTGCTCATCTGCGACGAGATCCAGAGCGGCATGGGCCGCACGGGCGCATGGTTCGCCCAGCAGCATGAGAGCGTGACCGCCGACGTGACTACCGTGGCCAAGGCACTCGGCAATGGCGTACCAATCGGTGCCTGCCTCGCCCGCGGCGATGCCGGGGAGACGCTGGTTCCCGGGAGCCACGGCACCACCTTCGGCGGCAATCCGCTCGCCTGCCGCGCCGGCCTCGCCGTGCTCGACGCCATCGAGCAGGACGGCCTCGTCGAACGCGCAGCCGTGCTTGGCGAGCGCATGGTGCGCGCCTTCCACCAGGCCCTGGGCGGCCTCGACGGCGTGCGCGAGATCCGCGGCCGCGGCCTCATGATCGGCATCGAACTCGACCGCGATTGCGGCGAACTCATGCGCCGCGCACTCGATGCCGGCCTGCTGATCAACGTCACCGCCGGCAGCACCGTGCGCCTGCTGCCGCCACTGATCATCACCGACGACGAGGCGGACCGCATCGTCGACGGCGTTGCCACTATCGTGCGCGATTTCCTCGCGGAGGGCTGACGCCATGACCGTACGCCACTTCCTCACGCTCGACGATCTGACACCGGACGAGTTCCGGGCCCTGATCGCGCGCGCCATCGAACTCGGCGAGATGCATCGCGCCGGCACGGTCCACCAGCCCCTGGTCGGCCGCGTACTGGCGATGATCTTCGAGAAATCGTCGACGCGGACCCGGCTCTCGTTCGAGGCGGGCATGTGCCAGCTCGGCGGCGACGCGATCTTCCTCTCGCCACGCGACACCCAGCTCGGGCGCGGCGAACCGATCGAGGACACCGCCCGCGTGATCGGCCGCATGTGCGATGCCGTCATGCTCCGCACCGGCCCCCACGGGAACGTCGAACGCTTCGCCGAGTACGCCGGCGTCCCGGTCATCAACGCCCTCACCGACCGCTGTCACCCGTGCCAGCTGTTGGCCGACATGCAGACGTTTTTTGAGCTGCACGGCGACATCGCCGGGCGCACCGCCGCCTGGATCGGCGACGGCAACAACATGTGCCACTCGTGGATCAACGCCGCCCGCCTGCTCGGATTCGAACTCCGCATCGCCTGCCCCGGTGACTTCGAGCCCGATAACGACATCCTGACTCGCGCGGGCGACGCGGCCCGGCTGGTCGACTCACCGGCCGAAGCGGCGGACGGTGCCGATGTCCTCGTTACCGATGTCTGGGCCAGCATGGGACAGGAATCGGAACAGGATCACCGCAGCGCCGCGTTCCGGGACTTCCAGGTCGATGGAATGCTGATGGCTCGCGCCAACGAGGACGCCGTTTTCATGCACTGCCTGCCCGCGCATCGCGGCGAGGAAGTCGCGGCCGAGGTCATCGACGGCCCGCAGAGCGTCGTCTGGCGCGAGGCCGAGAATCGCCTGCATGCGCAGAAGGCGTTGCTGGAGATGTTGTTGGCCCGGTGAGTACGGCGGCTCCTCCAACGTTCGGCCGTCCGCGCCGCACCGACACGGTGACGCTGCTTTTTACGCTGTCATTGCCTCTCGCCAAGGCGCGAAGGGCGCCAAGGGTCGCGAAGAAAAGCGAGCCCTCGCGGAGGCGCAGGGATCGCGGAGTTATGAAGAAAGTGAAAACGGTCCAGGAGAGGATCGGCAACGGTGGCGTTTAACCGGTGTAGGTCGGACTTCCAGTCCGACACGCCGAAGCCTTCGATCTGTCGGACTGGAAGTCCGACCTACGCCAGTTCGATGCCGCTATTACTCGCTTTTCTCCGCGATCTCCGCGATCTCCGCGGCTCTGCGTGAGGACGCCTTTCTCTTTCCTTTGCGACCCTTGCCGCCCTTCGCGCCTTGGCGAGAGGCAGTGACGAAGCCGGCTGGATCCGAAGAATCGAATCCAGCCCACCTCCCAATGGCACTCAGGACTCGTCGCTGTCGTCACCGCCCTGCAGGTCGCGGGTGGCCTTCTCGAGGCTGGTGTGGCGAATGTCCTTGCCTTCGACCATGTAGACGACGTACTCGCAGATGTTGCGGGCGTGGTCGGCGACGCGTTCGAGGGCGCGGGCGCACCACAGGACGGAGAGGACGCTGCGGATCGAGCGCGGGTCTTCCATCATGTGGGTGATCAACTGGCGCACGACGGCGTCGTACTCCTGGTCGATCTTCGATTCCTCGCCGGCGACGCGCAGGGCCGCCTCGGCGTCCATGCGCGCGAACACGTCGAGCGTATCGTGCAGCATGCGTTTGACGTGCTCGCCGAGGTGCTGGATGCCGAACAGCATGGCGCTGTCGGAGTAGCCACCGGACTCGGCGATCTCGACCGCGAAGCGGCCGAGTTTCTCGCCTTCGTCACCGATGCGTTCCAGGTCGGTGATGGTCTTGATGATGGTCACCACGATGCGCAGATCGCTCGCGGTCGGCTGACGCCGTGCGATCACGCGGGTGCATTCCTCGTCGATCTCGACTTCCAGCGAATTGACGCGGAAATCGCCGTCGATCACCTGCTGGCCGAGCGCGCTGTCGCTGTTGATCAGCGCGCGCAGCCCGTCACCGAGCTGCTTCTCGACGAGGCCACCCATGGTCATGACCTTGTTGCGGATATCGTCGAGTTCTTCGTCGAACTCCTGTGAGATGTGCTGGCCCAGCTTGAGGCTGTCGATGACACTGTCCTCCGATCATCGCGGGGCCGCCGCACCGGCCCGTTTCCGGAAATGGTTCGTTTCTGTCCGTTAGATTGTACGCGATCGGCGCGGCGTCAGCCGAACCGGCCGGTGATGTAATCCTCGGTCTTCTTCTCGCGCGGCTTGACGAACATCGTCTCGGTCTCGCCGTATTCGATGATCTCGCCCATGTGGAAAAACGCCGTGTAATTCGCGACGCGCGCCGCCTGCTGGAGGTTGTGGGTGACGATCACGATCGTGTAATTGCTGCGCAGTTCCGCGATCAGTTCCTCGATCGTCGCCGTGGCCACGGGGTCGAGCGCGGAGGCCGGCTCGTCCATCAGGATCAGCTCGGGATTCACTGCGATCGCACGGGCGATGCAAAGGCGCTGTTGCTGCCCGCCCGAGAGCGCCGTCCCCGGCGTGTCGAGACGATCCGCGACCTCTTTCCACAGCCCGGCGCGCCGCAGCGAATGCTCGACGAGCTCGTCCATCTCCGAGCGGTTGCGCGCGAGCCCGTGGATCCGGGGCGCATAGGCGATGTTCTCGTAGATCGACTTGGGAAACGGGTTCGGCTTCTGGAACACCATGCCGATTCGCGAGCGCAGCTGGACGACGTCGACCGAGCGGTCGTAGATGTCCTGACCGTCGATCTCCACCCGCCCGTTCACGCGCACCGATGGGATCAGATCGTTCATCCGGTTGAGGCAACGCAGGAAACTCGACTTGCCACAGCCTGATGGCCCGATCAACGCCGTGACCTGGCGTTCGACCAGTTGCAGACTGACATCGAACAGGGCCTGCGTCTCGCCGTACCACAGGGAGAGGTTCTCGGCGCGACCCTTGATCGCTTTGCCGCCGGCCTTCTGCGCGGATGCAGCGACCTCCGGCGCGGTTTCCGGGTTTGCGCTGTCGTGTCGTGTCACGGTGTCGTTCTCCTCCGCGGCATGCGGGGCTGCGTTGCTCGAAGTGTTCATCGGATATCTCCTCGCCGCAACAGCGTCGCGGACTTCACCAGCGCCGTTCGAACCGCCGGCGCAGGTACACCGCGGTCGCATTCAGGGCGATCAGGACCGTCAGCAGTACGAGAATCGCCGCGGCCGCGCGCTCCATGAAGGCTTGCTGCGGCATGCTCGCCCAGCTGTAGATCTGGGCCGGCATCACCGTGGCCGCATCGGTCACGCTGCCAGGAACGTCGGGGATATACGCCACCATGCCGATCAGCAGCAGCGGCGCCGTCTCGCCCATCGCCTGGGCGAGACCGATGATCGTGCCCGTCAGGATGCCGGGCAACGACATCGGCAGCACGTGATCGCGCACCGTCTGCCAGCGGGTCGCGCCCATGGCCAGCGCACCCTCGCGGATCGAGTGCGGCACGGCGCGCAGGGCCGCCCGCGTGCTGATGATCACGATCGGCAGGGTCATCAGGCCCAGGGTCAGACCACCGGCAATGGCCGACGATCGCGGCACGCCGAAGAAATTGATCATGATCGCGAGGCCGAGCAGCCCGAACAGGATCGAGGGCACGGCCGCGAGATTGTTGATGTTGATTTCCACCGCCTGCGTGAAGCGGTTGTCCGGCGCGAATTCCTCCAGGTAGATCGCGCTCAGCACCCCGATCGGGAACGCGAACGCCAGCGTCAGCGCGAGCACATAGATGCTGCCGACGATCGCGGCCTTAAGGCCGGCCATTTCGGGCAGCTTCGAGTCGCCCTCCGTGAACAGCCAATGGTTGAAGGAATCGCGGAACCGCCCCTGCTCCTCGAGGCGCTCGACACGCTCCCGCACCTCGGCATCGAGCGATCCCGTACCCTTCCGGTACTGGTCGATCTCGGCCTTGGCGAGCACCCACTCCTGGAAGCTTTCGCCAGCAAGTTCGGGATTGTTCTCAAGGCGTTGGGGCAGCACCCGGGTCACGCCCCGGCTGACGATCGAGTTCAGTTCGGGATCGATCGCCTGCCAGGCCTGATCCGGATCCGAGAAATCGATCTCGACCTTGACCTCGGTCTGCGTGAAAGCCGGCCAGGCCGCTGCCACCATGCTCGACAGGAACAGCACAAGGAAGGCGCCGGCCAGACCCAGTGCCGCGATGCAGATACCGCGGAACCGGCGTTCAGCCCGGTGGCGCCGGCGCAGGCGGGCATTGGCGGCCAGTTTGCCGCCGGCGCCCGCGGTGTCCGTATTTTCTTCGCTCATGCGACTCCCCTCACCCGCCGTACTTCTGCTTGAAACGCCGGATCATGATGGTCGATACCAGATTCAGGCCGAGCGTGATGATGAACAGCGCGAGGCCGAGGGCGAATGCCGAGAGGGTCTCGGCGCTGTCGAACGAGGTATCGCCGGTGAGCGCGGCGACGATGCGCACGGTCACCGTGGTCATGCCCTCAAGCGGGTTCCAGGTCATATTCGCCCGCATGCCGGCCGCCATGACCACGATCATGGTCTCGCCGAGTGCCCGCGAGACCGCGAGCAGGAACGCGGAGATGATCCCTGGCGCCGCCGCCGGCAGGAGCACCTGGCGGATGGTCTCGGCGCGCGTGGTGCCGAGCGCGTACGAGCCCTCGCGCATCGCGTCCGGCACGGAGTTGATGACGTCGTCGGACAGCGAGGAGATGAACGGGATGATCATCACGCCCATCACGAGGCCCGCCGCCAGGGCGCTGTTGTAAGACGCCTCCAGCCCGAACAGGCCAGCGGAATCGACCACGAACGGGGCGACATAGATCGCCGCGAAGAAACCGTAGACGACCGTCGGTATACCGGCGAGCACCTCGAGCGTCGGCTTGGCGATGCCGCGGATCCTCGAGGTGGCGTACTCCGCCATGTAGATCGCGGACAGCAGTCCGATCGGCAGCGCAACCAGCATCGCGATGATGGTGATCATGAAGGTGCCGGCGAACAACGGCACCGCACCGAAGCTCGCCTCCGAGGCGCTCTCGGCGCCACGCCCGGCACTCTCGAGGAAGGCCGATCCCGGCGCCCAGGTGGTGCCGGTAATGAACTCCCAGATACTGACCGTGCCGAAGAAACGGATCGACTCGAACAGAATCGAGAGGATGATCCCGAGCGTGGTCAGGATCGATATGAGGGCCGCGCACAGCAGGAAGCGGCGCACGAGCAGATCGAGCGCGTTGCGTGCGCGCAGGCCGGGCCGCAGTGTCCGCCGGCCCCACCAGATACCCACGCCGGCCACGGCGCCCGCGGTCGCGACGATCGACACCTCGACGAAGTTGACCCAGCCGAACAGCTGGATGAATGCGGCGCCCACCGCGACCAACAGGGCCGGCACGACCCCCCAGGAGGTGACATACCAGCCGTATTGATGCGGGCGAGAATGCAGCGTCGCGCCGCCGCCCTGGGCCGCCAGGGCCCAGCGACGGCCGAGATGGTAGCCCACGTAACCGAGCGCTATCGTCCCGGCAAGCAACGTGAAAATGGTGTCGCCGGTATCCACGTCCGCACCGTCTCCTGGTTCCAGGCCCGCGATCATACCCGCCACGCGACGGGCACTCCATCCGGACCTCGTAATCGCAAAAGACCGGGCCGGCAGTGCCGGCCCGGCCGTTCCTGCTTGCGGGCGGGAACGCGTCCCCGCCCACGGCCGACCGTTACTTGAGGTCGGCCAGCTTCAGCTTGCCTCGTTGCTCGAAGCGGGCGCGCGCCTCTGCACGCATCGCCTGGGGCAGCGGGATCAGGCCCTGGCCCTTCAGCAGCCCCTGGTCACCGACCATCTGCTCGCTC
Source organism: Halofilum ochraceum (assembly GCF_001614315.2). Lineage (NCBI taxonomy): Bacteria > Pseudomonadati > Pseudomonadota > Gammaproteobacteria > Chromatiales > Ectothiorhodospiraceae > Halofilum > Halofilum ochraceum. The sequence continues at coordinate 139,749 of NZ_LVEG02000004.1, read as the reverse complement.
AGGAACATGCCGACGTAATCCTCCATGCCGGCCACGCGGTCGAAGTGACTGTTCTTGGTGTAGAAGAACAGGCTGCGCGCGATCGGATACGCCTCGGCGGAGATCTTCTCCGGTGTCGGCTCGACCCCGTCGATCGTCACCGCCTCGATGACGTCGCGGTTCTCTTCGAGGAAGCTGTAACCGAAGACGCCCACCGCCTCGGTATCGTTCTGGATCTTCTGGACGATCAGGTTGTCGTTCTCACCCGAATCGACGTAGGGACCATCATTGCGGACCGTGGTATACGGCTCGTCATAGCCGTCCATTTCCTCGGTGGCCGTCTCCATGACGAGTTCCTCGAAGGCGTCACGCGTGCCCGAGGTCGAGGGCGGGCCGTAGACGGTGATCTCGCGATCCGGCAGCGACGAGTCGATCTGACTCCAGTTGTCGTACGGATTGTCGACCAGTTCGCCGTCCTGCGGCACCTTGGCGGCCACGGCGAGCGTGAGCTGCTCCCGGGACAGATTCAGCGCTTCATTCGCAGTCGTCTGCGCAATCACGATGCCGTCGGCACCGATCACGAACTCGGTGATGTCGGTGACGCCGTTCTCGGCGCAGCGCTCGAATTCACTCGGCTTCATCCGCCGCGAGGCGTTGGTGATGTCCGGCGTATCCAGACCATCCCCTTCGCAGAAGATTTTCAGCCCGCCACCCGAGCCGGTCGACTCGATGACCGGCGTGGGGTGTTCGGTCGTGGCGCCGAACTCCTCGGCCACGTAACTGGCGAACGGATAGACGGTGCTGGAGCCGACGATCCGAAGCTGATCGCGATCCGCGGCCTGGGCAGCGCCGCCGGCAACGACGGCGCCGGCGAGGACGCTGGTCATCAATGCGCGTTTGTTCATCATCCTGTTTCATCCCGTGGTTTGACTGTCTGCAGTCGATTGCGCGGAACTGCAGCCGCCGCGGCGGGCCGTTGCCCTGCGGCGGTGCATCCACGGGGCGCATCCTCGCCGTAGCAGATTGCGCGGTGATGAACCATTGATGACATTCCCGTGACGGCCACCCGGCCGCCTTACTCGAGGTCGCCGGCCTCCAGCGTCTCGCGCTCCGCGAAGCGCTCGCGGATAGCCTCGCGCCGCTCGGCGGGCAGCGGGATCAACCCCTCTCTGCGCAGCAAACCCTGATCGCCGATCATCTGATCGCTGATGAACAACTCTACGTATTCCGTCATGCCGGGAACGCGCCCGAGGTGGCTGTTCTTGGTGTAGAAAAACAGGCTCCGCGCGACCGGGTATTCGCCCGAAGAGATCGCCTCCGGCGTGGGGTTGACCCCATCGATCGTCACCGCCGCGATGACGTCGCGATTCTCCTCCAGGAAGCTGTACCCGAAGATGCCGACGGCCTCGCGGTCGTTCTCGATCTTTTGCACGATCAGGTTGTCGTTCTCGCCCGAACTCACGTACGGACCATCGTCCCGGACCGATGAGACGGGTTCGTCATACCCCTCCATGTTCTCCGTCGCGGCCTCCAGCACGAGTTCCTCGAACGCGTCGCGCGTGCCCGAGGTCGACGGCGGTCCGTACACGGTGATCTCGCGATCCGGCAACGACTCGTCGATCTCGTTCCAGCGCTCGTAGGGATTGTCCACCAGTTCCCCGTCCTGCGGCACCTTCGCGATCACGGCCAGCGTGAGCTGCTCCAGGGTCAGGTCCAGCGCAGGCTTGTCCTTGGCCTGGGCGATCGTGATCCCGTCGGCGCCGATCGCGATCTCCGTGATCTCGGTCACGCCGTTGCCGGCGCAGCGCTCGAACTCGCTCGCCTTCATGCGCCGCGAGGCGTTGGTGATGTCGGCCGTGTCGAGCCCGTCGCCCTCACAGAAGATCTTGATGCCACCGCCGGACCCCGTGGATTCGATCACGGGTGTCGGATGCTCGGTGGTGGCGCCGAACTCTTCGGCGACGTAGCTGGAGAACGGGTAGACGGTGCTCGAGCCCACGACGCGGACCTGGCTGCGGCTGCTGGTCTCGGCCGCATCGCCGTCGTCGCCGCCATTGCCGCCCCCGCCTTCGGTACAGCCCGCGGCGACCGCGGCAATGGTCAGTGGAATCAGAAAGAAAGTCGTGCGTCGCATCGTGATGTACCCCTGCAACATGGATCGGCTGCGTGCACCGGCGGTTCCGGACAGCCATGGATCGTATGACGGAAATGTTACAGGCGTATTACGGGGAGAGCACACCGGCGGCCTCGCCCCCGGAGATCTGCAGGTTGCCGCCGTTGCCGGGCACCCGCGGCCGACGCGAACCACCGTGGGCGGGCCGGGTTACGGCTCCGGAGCTTCCTCCGTGGCATCCGGCCCGGCCCCTGCCGGCCGATGGCGGATATTCCGGCCTTCCTCGACGTAGACGACCGATTCGCAGACGTTGCGCGCATGGTCGGAAATCCGTTCCAGCGCGCGGGCGCACCACAGGGCGTGCAGCGCCCGCTGCATGGTCCGGGGATCCTCCATCATGTAGGTGATGAGTTCACGCATGACGGCGTCGTAATGCCCCCCGACTCGATCGGTCCCATCCAGCACGGCGGTCGCCGCGGCCACATCCGAGCGGGCGAATGCGTCCAGCGATTCGCGCAGGACCTGGCGAACGGTATCTCCCAGGCGTTCCATGCCCTGCAGCAGGGAGGGCTCGGGTGTATTCCCGGCGGCGAACTCGACCGCGAAGCGGCCGAGTTTTTCGGCCTCGTCACCGATGCGCTCGAGATCTGTTCCCGTACGGATCGCGGCCATCAGCAGGCGCAGGTCCGAGCCCGTCGGCTGCCGGCGGGCGATGATCATCGTCGCCTCTTCGTCGATCCGGACTTCGAGGGAGTTGATCCGGTAATCGGCCGTACAGACCCGATCGCCGAGTTCGGCATCACGCGTAATCAGGGCCTCGAGCCCGTCGGCCAGTTGCCGCTCGACGAGGCCACCCATCTCCAGCAGGAGACCGCGCAGGGTGTCGAGCTCCTGATCGTATTCGCTGTGAATATGCCGTTTTTCCGTCATGCGTGCCCACTCCCGCTCAGCGCGCGTGTATCGCGCCCGAGCCGTTCAACCCGCTCGGCCGCGAATGTGCACCGGAAGGTGCTCCCGCGGCCGGGCGTTGATTCGATATCCAGTTCGCCCCCATTGCGGGCGACCGCGTGTTTGACCACCGAGAGGCCGAGGCCGGTGCCGCCGCGCGCGCGCGACCGGCTGGTATCGACCCGGTAGAAGCGCTCGGTGAGGCGCGCGAGATGGCGGCTGTCGATTCCGTGCCCCTCATCGTGCACGGCGAAGACGGCCGCGCCCGCGTCCATCTTCCACTCGACGGTAATGGTCGTGCCGTCGGGCGTATGCTGCACCGCATTGTTGATGAGATTGCCGAACGCGCTCGACAGCTCGCCCGGGACGCCCCGCACGCCGAGATCGGCATCCAGGTCGGTCACGATCCGGTGGCCCCGCTCACCGGCGACGCCTTCGGCGTCACGGGCGAGCCCGGTAATCATCTCGGCAGCGGGGACCAGTTCAGCGGCCGCCGGATCCGGCGGCTCCATCTCGAGCCGCGAGAGCGTCAGCAGATCCTGGACGATGGACAGCATGCGCCGGGTCTGGCGGTCGATCGCGGCGACGCCATCGCGCACATAGTCCGATACCTGCTCGCCCTCGAAAGACTCGATATACCCGGTGATCACCGTCAGCGGGGTCCGCAGTTCATGGCTGACGTTGGCGACGAAATCGCGCCGCACGGCCTCGAGACGGCGCAGCGAGCTGGTATCGCGCGCCATCAGCAGATACTGACCATCACCATACGCGACGATGCGGATATTGAGTTCGACGTTATCGCTGATCGGCGACGGGATATCGATCGGCTCATCGAAGTCGCCCAGCGTGAGGTAGTCGTGGAAGGCCGGGTCCCGCAGGAGGTTGTCGATCCGCTGGCCGTGATCCTGGGGGTTGCGGATGCCCAGCAGGGTGGCGGCGGCGCGGTTGGACCACTCGATCTCGCGCTGCTCCCCCAGCACCACCGCGGCGTCCGGCATCGCCTCCGTCGAGCGGTGGAAGCGGTTGAGCATATTGGTGAGGCGCTTCTTCCGGCGCCGGTTGTGCTGCTGCAGCCGGTAGATATGGTGAACGATCTGATCCCAGATGCCGCTGGAATCGGGCGCATGCTTGAGCGAACCGCCGGTCATGAGCCAGCGCTCGACGAGGTACATCTGCCGCAGGTGCCAGGCGACGTACAGGATCAGGGCACCGAGGAAGGCCAGCGACCAGTGGCCCGTGAGCAACGCGGTCGCGAGCGCAGCGCCCAGCGTGCCCGCAAGGCGCCAGAGCTCGGTGCGCCATGCGTCCGACATCATCGCCCGATACCTCCCGACAACCGGCGGGTGACCGTTCCGGCACTGCACTCTGTCATGCGGGACGACTCCCCATCGCGGAAGATGATACGGCCCATTCAGTCCAGCGAGAAACGATACCCCACACCGCGCACGGTCTGCACGGCCTGGTCGAGACCGTGGGGCTTGAGCAGTTTGCGCAGCCGCAGGATATGCACATCAACCGTGCGTTCCTCGACAAATACCTCGCGGCTCCATACATGATCGAGCAGCTGGGCGCGGCTGTACACGCGCTCGGGGTGGCCCATCAGGAAACGCAGCAGGCGGAACTCGGTCGGACCGATCTCCAGCGGCTCATCGTTGACGAACACCCGGTGGGAGACCGTCGACAGCGTCAGCGGGCCGGCGGTCAGCGTGCCCTCGGCATCCTGGCCGGAAGTGCGTCGCAGGACCGCCCGGATGCGGGCGGCCAGTTCGCGCGGCGAGAACGGCTTGGTGACGTAGTCGTCGGCACCGCTCTCGAGCCCGTGCACGCGGTCGTTCTCCTCCGCGCGGGCGGTCAGCATGATCACGGGCACGTCTTCGGTCAATTCATCGCGCCGGCAGCGGCGCACGAATTCCACGCCGCTGACGCTTGGCAGCATCCAGTCGACCAGCATCAGGTCCGGCACCTGCTCGGAGATGCGGTGATACCCCTCGTCGGCATCGGCCGCCGTGAGCATGTCGAAGCCCTCGCGCGCGAGCACGCGGGTCACCATCTCGCGCACCTCGGCCTCGTCTTCCACCAACAGGATCGTCGCCTGCATCTTCGTCACCTTCGGGTTGGGCATCGCTATTCCACCGCAGTCAAGTGACAGGAAGATGACGGCCGAATGACAAGGCAGCTACCCGCCAGCCGGGATGTTGCGGTTCAGCCGATCGCGGCGCCGTCCTCGACGCCGAAGTCGGGGCGCAGCAGCACCACGCCGTGCTCATCGGAGACCGCGCCGAGGACCAGCACCTCGGATTTCACGCCGGCGATCCGGCGCGGGGGAAAGTTCATCACGGCGACGATCTGCCGCCCCACCAGATCGGCGGTCGCGTAATTGGCGGTGAGCTGCGCCGAACTGGTCTTTTCGCCCCAGGACTCGCCGAAATCGATACGCAGAATATAGGCGGGTACGCGGGCTTTTTCGTTCGGTTTCGCATCAATGATGGTGCCTGTCGCCATCTCGACGCGCTGAAAGTCCTCGAATTCGATCATCCAACCGTCTCCGGTTCCTGAGGGGCATCCGCACATGCGACCGGACGATTGTACGGCACAACGGTCCGGCAGCGCCTCGGGGCCCCTCAGAGCGCGAACAGGACCAGCAGCACCGCCAGCACGATCATGGTCCACAGCGCCATGGAGCCCGTGGGCCAGCTCCGTGCAAGCTGCCCCTCGTGGCCGAAGCGGTCATGACTGAGCGTCAGCGCCGATTGCAGGAGCGCCATGGAACGGGCGCGGAGAGCGCGATCCGCCGAGGTCACGAGATCGCGCGCGCTTATCACGAGCGCCGGGCCGAGACGACGATAGAACCAGTCGGTGTCGAGGCTGATCTTCGGGTCCCCGCCGACATGCTTCAGCAGCAGGAAGAAACCGAGCCCGGTGAACAGCAGCAGCTGCATCTCTTTGAGGAGGTGTCCCGCCGTATAGGCATGGTAGTCCACTTCGTGCGGGAGCAGCGCGTACAGGGCACCCGGGAAGATACCGATCAGGAAACAGAACGCCGCGGCGATACCCATGGCGATCAGCATGTTCGGCGGCGCCTCGCGCGGGCGCAGACCGGAATCCTTGCCCATGAACGTGAAATACGGCAGCTTCAGGCCGGTATGCAGGAACGTGCCGGCCGAGGCCATGGTGAGCAGCAGGAACACCCAGCCCCGGTAATCGACCGCGGCGGCCTCGACGATCATGGTCTTGCTCACGAACCCGCTGAACAGCGGGAAGGCGGAGATCGACAGGCCGCCCACCATGTACAGCACGAAGGTGACGGGCATCCAGCGGTACAGGCCGCCGAGCTCGGTCAGTTTGCTGCGCCCGGTCATGTGCAGGACGGCACCCGCGCCCATGAGCAGCAGCGCCTTGTACAGGATATGCGTGAAGGCATGGGCGGAGACGCCGCTGAGGGCCAGTGACGTACCCATGCCCACGCCGGCGACCATGTACCCGACCTGGCTGATGATGTGATACGCGAGCAGGCGCCGGATGTCGTTCGCCAGCACCGCGTAGACCACCCCGTACAGCGCCATGATCACGCCCAGCCACACCAGGATCTCCGTGCCCGGGAAGCCGCGGACCAGGGTATACACGGCGGTCTTCGTGGTCAGTGCGCTGAGGAAAATGGTGCCGGTGACCGTCGCCTCGGGATAGGCATCGGTGAGCCACGCATGCAGGGGCGGCACGGCAGCGTTGATCATGAACGCGACGAGGATCAGGTAGAACGACCAGCCGCGCGTCTCGAAGGCGTCGAAGGCGATGGAACCGGTGGCCTGATAGTGGGCCAGCAGGCCCGCGAGCAGCAGCATCCCGCCGAACGCGTGCACCAGCATATAGCGCATGCCGGCGCGCCAGGACACGTCGGTCCGGCGCTGCCAGATGAGCCACACGGAGGAGATGACCATCAACTCCCAGAACACGTAGAGGCTGACGAGATCGCCCGCGAGCACGACGCCCAGTGCACCCGATGCGTACACCATGGCGGCCACGTGCTGCACGCGATCCTCCACGTGCAGCGCGTAGATATTGCCGATGATCAGGATGATGCCGAAGACGTAGGCGAACACGAGCGCGAGCTTGTCCACCCGCCCCGGCACCAGTTCCAGCGCACCCAGTTGCAGCTGACCGTACAGGCCGGGTTCCAGCCCGAGGATGATCAGCAGCACGAAGGCCGGCAATGCGATCTGCCACACCTGCCGCGCCCGCCCCTTGAGGACCGCCAGCAGCAGCGATCCCGCGATCAGGACCAGTGAGGGATGAATGAAATCAATCATCGTGGTCCTCCGACTCGCCGTAGTAGTCCTCCTTGCGATACAGGAAGGCGTAGCCGAGGGCCTTGGACACGACGATGATCAGCACGCAGGAGATGAAGCCGTAGAAGGCGGCGAAACCGCCGATGCCGTCCCACGCAAAGCGTTCGTAGGCCGGTTCCTTGAACACGTCGACGATGACCAGCAGTGCCATGATCACCAGCACCGCGTTGCGCAGCGGTCGCCGCCGGGCGACCAGGGCCTCGAGAATCCTGCCTGTGCGAGTGCTTGCGCTCACGATCACTCCGATTCCGGTTCGCCGATCAATTGATGCCCAGGGACAGTAGCCCGTAGGCGTGCCCGGCGAGGAAGAACAGGACCAGCGTCCCGATGGCGGTCAGACACAGCGGCACGACACACAGCATCGGCGCCTCGCGCACGCCGTCGGGCTCGCCCTCGGGCAGCGGGCGCAGGAAGGCCCGCATGACCGGCGGCAGGAGATAACCGATATTCAGCAGCGTGCTGAGCACGAAGGCGGCCACCACCAGGGTCTCGCCGGTATCGAGCGCGCCCATGATCAGGTGCATCTTGCTCCAGATCCCGCCGGTCGGCGGCAGGCCGATCACGCACAGCGCGCCGATGAAGAACGCCAGCATGGTGAACGGCATCCGCCGGCCGACACCGTCCAGCTCGCTCACATTGGATTTGTGGGTCGCCAGGAAAATGGCGCCGGCGCAGAAGAACAGCGTGATCTTGCCGTAGCCGTGCATGAGCATGTGCATGCCGCCACCGATCGCCGACCAGTCGCTCGCCAGCATGGCGCCGACGACGATGTACGACAGCTGGCTGACCGTGGAATAGGCGAGCCGCGACTTGAGATTGTCGCGGTGCAGCGCGACCAAGGACGCGGCGAGCATGGTGAAGGTCGCCACATAGAGCACGAAATCACGCGTCGCCAGCTCCGCGAGGTAATCCAGCCCGAACACGTACAGCGCCACGGTCAGGGCCACGAACACGCCGGCCTTGACGACCGCCACGGCATGCAGCAGCGCCGAGACCGGCGTGGGCGCCACCATCGCCGCCGGCAGCCAGCGGTGGAACGGCATGAGGGCCGCCTTGCCGATGCCGAACATGAACAGCAGGAGCAGCACGGCCCCCGTGCCGGGGTCCACCGCCCCGCCCAGGATGCCGCCGGGGCGCAGGTCCAGCGTGCCGGCCGCATGCCAGGTCCAGATCATCGCCGGCAGCATGAAGCAGACGCTGGTGACGAGCAGCAGCGCGATGTAGGTGCGCCCGCCCTCACGGGCCTTGTCGGTGCCGGTATGGGCCACCAGCGGATACGTGGATACCGACAGGAGCTCGTAGAACAGATACAGCGTCAGCAGGTTGTCGGCGAAGGCGATGCCGGCGGCGGCCCCGAGGGCGATGGCATAACAGGCGAAGAAGCGCGCGAGGTTGCCGTACCCCTCGCCGCGCATGTAGCCGATCGCGTACGGCGTCGCCAGGATCCAGAGGCTGGAGGCGAGGAGCGCGAAGGTGAGGCCGAGCGGCTGCACCGAGAGCGTAATGCCCAGACCGGGCAGTATCTCGACGAGTGTCTGCGGGGGAACGCCGCCGCCGAGAACCGGATCGATCAGACCAAGCACGCCGATGAAAAACGGGATGGGGACCAGCCAGCAGAAGGCATCGCGCAGGCGCGGCGCGCGCGCCGCCAGGGCAATGGCGAGCGCCCCGATGAAGGGGATCAGCACGACCGTAAAGGGACTGAATTGCGGCACGAGCGTCACGGCGTGCCCCCGGGGATGCCGCTCATCAGGGCCTCGGCGGCGGCCGTCGCCGCGCCCACGTTGAGGCGGGTATCAATGCCGAAATAAAAATTCGCGGCCACCAGCACCCAGACCGGGAGCAGCAGGCGCAATGGGGCCTCGGAGACGGCGGGGGCATCCTCGGCGGGGCGCTGGAACCAGGCGGCCTCGACGACGCGCCAGATGTAGATCAGCGCCATCATCGAAGTAATCACGATCAGCGCCACCAGCCACGCATGGCCGGCCTCGACGGCGGCGCTGATGAGATACCACTTGCTGATGAACCCGGCGGTGGGCGGTAGACCGATGAGGCTCACGCCCGCCAGAGCAAAAGCCGTAAGGGTCCAGGGCATGCTTTTGCCCAGCCCGCGGAAGGCCTCGATCCGCACGCTGCCCACCTGGTAGGCGATCGTGCCGAGCGCCATGAACAACGCGGCCTTCATGAGGGCGTGATTGAACACATGGAGCAGCGCCGCGGTCAGCCCGGTCACCGACACCAGACTGACGCCGAGCACCATGTAACCGACCTGCGCCACCGATGAGTACGCGAGCATGCGCTTGATATTCGACTGGTAGATGGCCACCCAGGAGCCGACCACCATGCCGGCGACCGCGAGCGCCATCAGTACGACCGCGAGCGGCAGCGCGACGAAACTGTAGTCCGGCGCGAACACGGTGAAGGTGAACCGCAGCAGTACATAGAGGGCGACCTTGGTGGCGGTCGCGGCGAGGAAAACGGAGATGAAGCTCGGGGCATACGTGTAGGCGTTCGGCAGCCACAGGTGCAGCGGCAGCAGGGCCAGTTTCAGCCCCATGCCCACCACGATGAACGCCAGCGCCACCCGGACCGTGGCCGTGTCACGCAGCTCCGGCAGGCGCTGGGCGAGATCGGCCATGTTGAGGGTGCCGGTCATCATGTAGAGGAAACCGATACCGATCAGCAGGAAGGTCGCGCCCACGGTCCCCATGATCAGGTAGCGGAACGCCGCCAGCAGGGCCCGCCGGTCCTGGCCGTGGGCGATCAGGGCATACGTGGCCAGCGAGGAGATCTCGAGGAAGACGAATACGTTGAACGCGTCGCCGGTCAGCGTGATCCCCATCAATCCGGCCAGCGCCAGCAGGAACAGCGCATAGAAAGGCCCCTGCCGCTCCGGGACCTCCCGATCGACGCTGGTCTTGGCCCAGGGCAGGATCACCGCCGCGACCGCGGACACCAGCAGCGCCACGAAGGCATTGGCGGCATCGATCCGGTACTCGATCCCGATGGGCGGTCGCCAGTCGCCGAAGGCATAGGACAGGGTCCCATCCATGGCCGCCGGCAAGGTGATCGCAGCGATCACCGCGCTCGCGACCGCGGCGGCGAAGGTCAGCAGCCAGGGCCACAGCCGCCCCGGCAGCAGCGCGCACAGCGGCGATGCGATCAGCGGCACGAGCATGCTGAACGGACTCAGTTCGACGATCGTCATCGGGCCGACTCGCTTTGGCGCCCGTCCTCGGCGGCCTCCTGCATGGCGATGTGATCGTCTTCGATGGTGCCGTAGGCCTCGCGGATGCGGATCGCCAGGGCGAGGCCCATGGCCACGGTGGCCACGCCGACGACGATCGCCGTGAGGATCAGGACATGGGGTAACGGGTTCGAGTACACCGTCACGCCTTCACGCAGGATCGGTGTCGACCCGCCGATGATCTTGCCGGCGGATATGAAAAGGATGAAGACGGAGGTCTGGAAGATGCCCAGGCCCATGAGCTTCTTGACCATGTTCCCGCGCGCGATCACGCCGTAGAAGCCGATCATCATCAGCGCGACCACGACCCAGTAGTTGAAGTAGCCCAGCCACTCCATCACCTGCCCTCCTCTTCTTCCGCGGCATCCACCTGGTCCCACCAGCTGCGGCGACGGGCGAAGAGCGTGAACACGAGCATGATCACCGAGGCCACCGTGATGCCCACACCGAGCTCCACCAGGATGATGCCCGCCTGCTGAGCGGCATGGGGATCGGACAACAATGGATAGAAATCCAGGAAATGCCCGCCGAGGGCGACACCGGCGAGCCCGACCAGGCAGTACAGCAGCACGCCGAGCGCCGACAGGACGTACATGAGCCGCTCGGGGATCACGCGCAGCGCCGCGTCCAGGCCATAGATCAGGACGAAGAGAATCCAGCCCGCGGCAAACAGGACACCGGCCTGGAAGCCGCCGCCCGGCGAATACTCGCCATGGAACTGGACGTACAGGGCGAACAGCAGGATCAGCGGAATAACGAAACGCGCGACGACGCGAAGGATGCCGTTCTCTCTCACGGATCGTCCTCCCCATCGCGCTCACGCGCGCGCCGGCCAGGCGGGCGCACCGACAGCAGGGCGAACACGCCGAGGGCGGCGGTGAAGATCACGAACGCCTCACCCAGGGTATCGATCGAACGATAACTGGCGAGCACCGCGGCCACCATGTTCGGTATGCCCATATCTTCATAGGTGTGCTCGGTGTAGTAGCTCCCCACATGGCCGTGCACCGGGTTGTTCGGGTTACCGAACTCCGGCAGATCCAGGGTCGCGTACAACAGCCCCGCACCGGTCACGAGGACCACCGCCAGGGCAAGCAGGTTGTGGCCCGGCGCGGGATGCTCCTGGCGCTGCGCCAGGGTCAGCACGGCCAGCACCAGGATGGTGCTGATGCCGGCGCCGACCGCCGCCTCCGTCAATGCCACGTCGCCGGCGTCCAGCACGGTGAACAGCGCGGCGGTCAGCAACGAATAGATCGCGAAGAGCATGGCCGCCGCGAACAGGTCACGGACGCGGATGACGGCGACCGCCACCACCACGAGGAAGACCAGCAGCACGATGTCGATCAGGTATTGGATGACTCTGCTCCGTCGCGCTTCTCCGCATCGCCCTCGGGATGCAGGCCGTCCGCGATCGCGGCTCGGGCCAGCGCGTGGGTCGCGGTCGGTGTCGTAAACAGCAGAAACAGCAGGATCAGCAGCAGCTTGATCGTCAACAGACTGAACCCCGACTGGAGGATCAACCCGCCGACGATCAGCAGCGCGGTGAGCGTATCGGTGATCCCGCCCGCGTGGAGCCGGGTGTAGAAATCCGGGAAACGGACCAGCCCGACACCACCCGCGACGGCGAAGGCACCGCCGGCCAGCAGCAGGAACCACGACAGGACATTCACCAGCTCAGCCATCGGTGATGTCCTTCTCTCCGGCCTCGGCCAGATTGCCCATCTTCACGAGCTTGAGCACCGTAACGATGGCGATGAAGTTGATCAGTGCGTAGACCAGGGCGACGTCGATCAGGTCCGAATGGCCCGTGATGTACGTAATCAACGCCACAACCAGGACGGTTTTCGTGCCGAATACGTTCACGGCCACGATCCGGTCATACACGGTCGGCCCCAGCAGGGCGCGCACCAGGGCCAGCGCCATCGTGAGCAGCACGGCCAGCGTGGTGATCACCAGCACCGTGTTCACGGGCGGCCTCCACCGGCTGAGCGCGCACCCTCGAGCCAGAGAATCCGCTCGGCCATCGCGCCGCTTTCGAGATCCTCCGCGCTGGCCGGAGTCAGTGCGTGGACCGTCACTTCATCGCGTTCCAGCAACAAAGTGACCGTGCCCGGTGTCAGGGTGATCGAATTGCCGTACGTGACTTTGCCGAGCGCGGTCTTCTGCGGGACCGGAACACGCACGACCCGGGGATTGACGCGCGACGGCTGCAGCGCGCAGGCCGCGACCTGGAAATTGGCGAGAATGATCTGCCAGAGCAACCATAGCCAGTACACCGGGAGTCGCCACGAATAGAGCACGGGGTTGTGCTCCACGCCGACCACATCCATGCGGCGCGAGATCCAGACCACCAAGGCGACGGACCCCGCACCGAGCCCAAGGATCAGTGGCTTATAGACCCCGGAGATGCCCAGCCAGAGCAGGGCGAGGACTGTGGCGAGAGAGGCGGCGTATCGCATGGCGGCGGAGTCTACCAACAGTGGTCAAGGACTGACAGGTCGCTTGACCGACTACCGGGCAGACGGGATACTCCAGTCGCAACTAAGAATAATGAGGACTCGTTATCCTGTTTCGTTCGTCCTCCCCGTTCACTGACGGCAGCCTCCGACGGCTCGCTATACCCCTCCGGCCCGGCGGGATCGGCACGATGAGCGCGCGGTGCTTGGTCCCCGGCGCGGCCGATGGCAAAGGGATCGCGCGGCCGTGAGTCTCGCGCTCATCGTCATGCTGCCGTTCCTCGGCGCCGTCCTGCCGGCGCTGATGATCCGGTCCGGGCGCGCCGCCTGTGCGCTGTCCGCCGCCTGGGTGACGATCCTTGCGCTCGGTCTCCTGCTCACCCACGTCCCCGCCGTCATGCGCGGCGAGGTCATCCAGATCGGCTGGGAATGGATCCCGGCGCTGGGCCTCAACGTCAATTTCTTCCTGGACGGCCTCGGCCTCCTGTTCGCCGGCCTGATCCTGGGTATCGGCCTGCTCATCATGATCTACGCCCGGTTCTACCTGGCGAAAGAGGATCCGATGGGCAACTTCTACACCTATCTCCTCCTGTTCCAGGGGGCGATGGTCGGGATCGTGCTGTCGGACAACATCCTGCTGCTGCTGATCTTCTGGGAACTGACCAGCCTGACCTCGTTCCTGCTGATCGGCTACTGGCGCCACCTGCCCGAAGGGCGCCAGGGTGCGCGCATGGCGCTGATCGTCACCGGCAGCGGGGGTCTTGCGCTGATCGCCGGCATGCTGCTGCTGGGGAATATCGTCGGCTCCTACGATCTGACCGACATCCTCCAGCACGATCCGTACGAGATCCACAATTCACCGCTGTACGTACCGGCGCTGCTGCTGATCCTGATCGGCTGCTTCACCAAGAGCGCCCAGTTCCCGTTCCATTTCTGGCTGCCGCACGCCATGGCGGCGCCGACACCGGTCTCCGCCTACCTGCACTCGGCGACCATGGTGAAGGCGGGCGTATTCCTGCTGGCCCGCCTGTGGCCGGTGCTGTCGGGTCCGGACATCTGGTTCTACCTCGTGGCCACCACCGGTCTGATCACGATGGTCGTCGGGGCCTACATCGCGCTGTTCAAGGATGACCTGAAGGGCCTGCTGGCGTTCTCGACGGTGAGCCATCTCGGCATGATGACGATGCTGCTCGGTTTCGCCACGCCGATGGCGGCGGCGGTCGCCGTGTTCCACATCATCAATCACGCCACCTTCAAGGCAGCGCTGTTCCTCAACGCCGGCATCATCGACCACGAGACCGGTACGCGCGACACCAAACGGCTCGGCGGTCTGCTCCTGCTGATGCCCATCACGGCGACCCTGGCCGTGATCGCCGGCGCGTCCATGGCCGGCATACCCCCGCTCAACGGCTTCCTCTCGAAGGAGATGATGCTGGAAGAGGTCAGCCACACGGCATGGCTCGGCCAGGGCTGGCTGCTGCCTTTGGCGGTCACCGCCGGGGCCCTGCTGTCGGTGGCCTACTCCTTCCGCTATGTCGTCCATGTCTTCTTTGGTCCTCAGCGCGACGACTACCCGCGCAAGCCGCACGATCCGCCGGCCGGTCTGTGGCTGCCCCCGGCGTTCCTGGTGGGCCTGGTGGTGCTGATCGGTCTGTTCCCGGACGTCATCGCGGGCGATCTCGTGCGCGCCACCACGGGCGCGGTCACACAGGGCGGCGCGCCCGATGTGCACCTCTACCTGTGGCACGGTTTTACGCCGGCGCTGCTGATGTCGGTCATCGCCGTCGCCGGCGGCGCGATCGCGCTCTGGCGTTATGACCGCGTGCGCGCCTGGTGGTACGCCGGCCCACACCCCGAGGCCAAGGCACTGTTCGATCGCGTGGTCGCGGCCGCGGTCGCCGGCAGCAAACGCCTGGTGCTCGGTCTGCACAATGGCTCCCTGCAGCGCTATCTCGCGCTGCTGATCAGCGCCGCCCTGGTGCTCGGGTTCACCGGCTTCTTCGGCGCGACGCACGACAGTGGTGAGCGCGCGCTCCTGTCCGCGTCGCCCGTGGCCGTGATCATCTGGCTGGTCCTGCTCGCCGCCTGCGCGATGGTCATCCGCTATCAGCGCGACCGGCTGCTCGCGGTCATCGGCGTCGGCGTCGTCGGCCTGATCGTGGCCGCGATGTTCGTCTACTTCTCCGCGCCCGATCTCGCGATGACGCAGATCTCGGTCGAGGTGGTGACGACCATCCTGATCCTGCTGGCACTCTATTTCCTGCCCAAGGAAACGCCGGTGGAGAGCAGCCCTCTCCGGCGGCGCCGCGACGCGCTGCTGGCCGGCCTGACGGGCCTGGGTACCGGGGGCCTGGCGTGGGCGGTGATGACGCGCGACTTCACCAGCCTGTCGAGCTTCTATCTGGAGAACGCCCACGATCTCGGTGGCGGCGATAACGTCGTCAACGTCATCCTCGTGGACTTCCGCGGTTTCGATACCTTCGGCGAGATCATCGTGCTCGGCATCGCCGGTTTGACGATCTTCGCCCTGCTGCATGCCATGACCCGGGGCGAGCTCTATCGCCGGCTCGGGGCGTGGCAGCTCGACATGACCAAGTCGGCGGACCGCCATCCGATGCTGATGGTGGTGATCACGCGGGTCATGCTGCCGCTGGTGCTGCTCGTCGGCGTGTATATCTTCCTGCGCGGGCACAACATGCCCGGCGGGGGCTTCATCGCGGGTCTGGTCGTGGCGATCGGGCTGATCATGCAGTACATGGCCAGCGGCTATGGCTGGGCGGCCCAGCGGATGACCATCAACTACCACGCCTTCATCGGCGGCGGCGTACTGATCGCGGCGGTCACCGGGATCGGCGCCATGATTCTGGGCTATCCCTTCCTGACCGGCGCCTTCGACTACTTTTACCTGCCCGTGATCGGCAAGTTCGAGGTGGCGAGCGCGCTCGGCTTCGACATCGGGGTGTTCCTCACCGTCGTCGGCGGCGTGATGCTGGCTCTCGCCCACCTGTCCGACCTCGGGCGCTGGGTCAGTCACGCGCCGGTCAACGAACAGCCGATGGATGCCCTCCCGGGCAGCGAACGGCGCGCCGGCGAGGGAGGGGAATAGCATGGAGTTCCTGGTCGCCTCCGCTATCGGCATCACCATGGCCGCGGGCGTGTACCTGCTCCTGCGCGCCCGCACGCTCCCCGTGGTGCTGGGCCTGACGCTGGTCACCTATGCGGTCAACCTGTTCCTGTTCATCACCGGCCGGCTCACCATCGACCAGCCCCCGGTACTGCACCAGGGTCACGAGAACTTCGCCGACCCCCTGCCCCAGGCGCTGGTGCTGACCGCGATCGTGATCTCGTTCGGCATGACCGCCGTCATCGTGGTCATGGCGCTCAAGGCGTACGTCGAGTCCGACAGCGACCACGTGGACCTCCACCCGGACGACCACGGGGAGGCGGATTCGTGAACCACTGGATCATCCTCCCGCTGCTGCTGCCGGCGCTGGTGGCGCCGCTGATCGCGCTGGCGGTGCGCCACGACATCGTCCTGCAGCGAATCTTCTCCGTGTCCTCGACCGTGATCCTGCTGGTGCTGGGCGCGATTCTCATGTGGTCCACCGCCGCCGAGCCCGTACAGAGCTACCATCTGGGCAACTGGATCGCGCCGTTCGGCATCGTGCTGGTGCTGGACCGGCTGGCGGCCATGCTGCTGGTCCTCACCGCCGGCCTCGGTCTGGCGGTGCTGCTCTACGCCATCAACGGCTGGGACGCCGAGGGCCGGCATTTCCACCCGCTGTTCCAATTCCAGCTGATGGGGATCAACGGTGCCTTCCTGACCGGCGACCTGTTCAATCTGTTCGTCTTCTTCGAGGTGCTGCTGATCGCCTCCTATGGCCTGATGGTCCACGCCGGCGGCGCGGCCCGGATGAAGGCGGGCGTGCAGTACGTCACCATCAACCTGGTCGGTTCGGGCCTGTTCCTGATCGGCGTCGGGCTGATCTACAGCGTCACGGGCACGCTCAACATGGCCCATCTGGCGACCGAGGTCGGCCGGGTGGATGCGGCCGACCGCGCCCTGCTGGAGATCGGCGGCCTGCTGCTGCTGCTCGTGTTCGCGGTCAAGGCGGCCCTCGTGCCGGTACAGTTCTGGCTGCCCGGGACCTATGCGAATGCGCCGCCCCCCGTAGCAGCGCTGTTCGCCATCATGACCAAGGTGGGCGCCTACGCCATTATCCGCGTCTATACCCTGATTTTCGGCGCCGACGCGGGCGCAAGCGCGAATCTGGCAGGCCCGTGGCTGCTGCCGGCGGCGCTCGTGACCATGGTCATCGGCATGGCCGGCGTGCTCGCCGCCCGGCGGCTGGGTGAGGCGGTCGCCTTTGCCGTGATCGGGTCGATGGGGACGCTGCTGGCCGCGGTCTCCGTGTTCACGCCGGAGGCGATGTCGGCCGCCCTCTACTACCTCCTGCACTCGACGGTAGCGGGTGGCGCGCTGTTCCTGATCGTGGATCTGGTCAATCAGCGCCGCACGGGGTACACCGATCTCCTGCGCGCGGCCCCGCCCTTCGCCCACACCGGCTTCATCGCGGCACTGTTCCTGCTCGGGGCGATGGCGATGACGGGCATGCCGCCGCTGTCCGGTTTCATCGGCAAGCTGCTGGTCCTCGACGGCGTGCGCGAATCCTCGTACGCGGTCTGGATCTGGGGTCTCGTACTGGTGACCTCCCTGCTGGCGATTGTCGGATTCGCCCGGGCCGGCACCACGGTGTTCTGGAAGAGCGCGGCGGTCGGCGGTTATCTGGAACCGGCCCGCCCGCTGGCGCCGGCCCTGCCGTTCGTCGCGGTCGGCATCCTGCTGGGCGCGTCGATCGTGCTGACGGCCTTTGCCGGCCCGGTCACCGTCTATCTCGACACGGTCGCTGAACAGCTCTACAACCCGACGGGATACATCGAGACCGTGCTGCCCACGAGCGGGCATCCGGAAGGAGTGCGTCCCTGATGGCCGGTCACGAAATGGACGATCGCAGTTTTCTCCAGCGCTGGCTGCCGCATCCGCTGCTGACCCTGGTGGTCGTGGTGATGTGGATGGCGCTGCTCAATGATTTCAGCAGCGGCGGCCTGGTCGTCGGGCTGGTGCTCGGGATCGTGATTCCGATCCTCACCAGCCACTTCTGGCCCGATCGGCCGGCGATCCGCCACTACGGCAAGGCGATCGCCTTCGTCGGCCTGCTGCTATGGGACGTGATCGTGGCCAACATCCAGGTCGCGTGGCTGATCGTGTTCCGGCCCGCCTCGGCGCTGCGCGTGCGCTGGGTGGCGGTGCCGATCGAGATGAAGACGCCCGAGGCGATCACACTGCTGTCGGCGACCATCACGATGACCCCGGGCACCGTCACCAGCGACATCTCGGCGGACGGCAGGAGCCTGCTCGTCCATTGCCTCGACGCCCCCGACGTCGTCGCGGCCGTCGAACAGATGAAGAACCGCTACGAGCGGCGCATCAAGGAGTTCCTCGAGTGATTGGCTACGCCCTGTTGTTCGGCTTTTTCGCCGCTTCTCTGGCGCTGGTGCTCAACATCTGGCGGCTGGTGGCCGGGCCGACGCTGATGGATCGCGTGCTGGCATTCGACACCATGGTGATCAACGTCATCGCCCTGATCATGTTCTGGGGCATGCAGCAGGAGACCACGCTGTACTTCGAGTCGGCCCTGCTGCTGTCGATGTTCGGCTTCATTTCGACCGTCGCCTTCTGCCGCTTCCGTCTGCGCGGCGACATCATCGAATAGGAGGGGAAGGGCATGGCATTCCTGTTCGACCTGTTGATCGCCTTCCTCATCGTCGTCGGCAGCGTATTCCTGCTGGTCGGCTCGGCCGGCCTGATCAAGCTGCGCGACCTGATGACACGGCTCCATGCGCCGACCAAGGCGACGACCCTGGGCATCGGCAGCGTCCTGCTCGCTTCCATGGTTCACTTTATCGTGGTCCGCGGTGCCGTCTCGGTGCACGAAATCCTGATCATGGTATTCCTCTTCCTGACCGCCCCCGTCACCGCCCACTTTGTCGCCAAGGCACATCTGCACGAGCACATGCGCGACGGTTCGGAACTCCCGCCGACGGAACGCGACTCCGGGTGGAGCACCTTCGATCCAGGCCCCGGCGCACCCGGTGAGAGCGGCACGCGCCCCGGGCCGCGTGGCGACGCGGAGGATTGACGCACGCCCGAGGGCGGCGCGCCCCGGCTCTCGTTCACACCTCTCCCCGCGAGCACAATCCTTATGCCATCACCCGCGAGTTCGCGGTTGACGGGACCTGTCATCGGCTCAAGACTGAGAGCGATTGAGCCTGCAGGAGGGTGACGTACCGTGACACAGGCGATCCGCATCCACGAACTCGGCGGCCCCGGGGTACTGCAGCCGGAATCGGTGCAGGTCGGGCAACCGGGCCCGGAAGAGCTTCGCATCCGGCACACGGCGATCGGTCTCAATTACATTGACGTGTACTTCCGCACGGGTGTGTACGCGGGCCCCGATCTGCCCTTCGTGCCCGGGATCGAGGCAGCTGGTGTAATCGAGGCGGTCGGCGACGACGTCTCGGAATTCGCGATCGGCGACCGGGTCGCCTACGCCTCCGGGCCGCTCGGCGCCTATGCCGGGACCCGGCTCATGCCGGCGGACCGCGTAGTGGCACTGCCCGGGAATGTCGACGATCGGACCGCGGCGGCTGTGCTGCTCAAGGGCATGACCGCACAGTATCTGCTCAAACAGACGCGCCCGGTCGGCCCCGGCGACACCATACTGTTCCACGCGGCGGCCGGCGGCGTTGGCCTGCTGGCCTGCCAGTGGGCGCACCACCTCGGGGCCACCGTGATCGGCACGGTCGGCTCGCACGAGAAAGCGGAACTCGCCCGCGCGCATGGCTGTGATTACCCGATCGTGTACACGGAGGAGGACTTCGTCGAGGCGGTCCATCGGATCACGGAGGGTGCCGGCGTGCCGGTCGTGTACGACTCGGTCGGCCAGGCGACCTTCATACGCTCGCTCGACTGCCTCGCTCCACGCGGGCATATGGTCAGCTTCGGGCAATCGTCCGGTACCGTCGAGCCGTTCAGCATCGGCATCCTCAGCCAGAAAGGCTCACTCACGCTCACGCGGCCGATCCTCGGCACCTATACCGCCGAGCGCGCCGACCTGGTCTCGACGGCCGATGATCTGTTCGATGTCATCGAGCGGGGCATCCTGAAGATCGAGATCGGCCAGACCTTCCCGCTGCGGGACGCCCGCCGTGCGCACGAGGCGCTGGAGTCGCGCGCGACCAAGGGCTCCACGCTGCTGCTGCCCGAGGAAGGAGACGCATGAACCCGCTGCGGGCGTCCGTATGCACCTACAACCTCTGGAACACCGAGCGCTGGCCCACGCGTGAACCGGCGCTGCGGCAATTCCTCGAGCGGTTCTCTCCCGACATCCTCGGGGTGCAGGAACTGCGCGCCGACACGCGTGACTGCATCGATGAGGTGCTGGCGGGGCACGAACGCGTGGATGACGATTTCTACGGCTGGACCTGCGAGAGCAACCTCTGGTGGCGCGCGTCGCTGTTCGAATACGGCGGTCACGGCACGGTCGATTACGGCAGCCATGAGGTCACGCGACGCCTGTTCTGGGTTCGGCTCGCGCGGCGCGACCGTCAGGGCACGGTGGTCGTGGCGACCGCCCACCTGACTCACACGAGTCATCCGGATGAGGCCGCAACCGGGCGCTCCCCGCGCATCGATCAGACCCGGGCGATCGTCGACGCGATGGACAGCATCGTTTACGACGGGGAGCCGGCTTTCGTGATGGGCGATTTCAACGACGCCTACCACCCATCGCGCATCCTGCACGAGGCCGGCTACGTCTCCTGTTTCGCCGCGCTCTCGCTGCAGCCGCCGGCGACCTTCCCCGCAGTCCCGACCGCGAATCCGGATCCAAGCGCTCACCAGTACAACGCCTGCTTCGACTGGATCACCGCCAACCGGCATGCCCGGCCACTCGCGGCCCACTCGCCGCACTGCTACCACGGCGACGTCTCACCGTCGGATCACTGGCCGGTCGTGGCAGTGTACGAATTGCCGGACGGGGATATGCGGCGCTGACAACGATCGCGGAAACGCGACCGATTAATCAAAAACCCGGGTTCACGCAAAGCCGCGGAGCGCGCGGAGAGAGATAAAAGGCACGCCTGCCTCAGCCCTCAGCCCTTGGCCCTGCGATTTCAGGAGCTTTTCGCGTCGGGCTTGGCCACCCAGAGGATGGGGTCGCGGTCGGAGACGACCACACCGCCCGGTGGTTCCAGCGTGACGGCGAACAGGGCCGCCTGGCGGACGGGCAGCTTGTTCTGGATCGGAATCACGACCTCGCCGGCCTCGTTGCGCCGGGCATCGAACACGCCACCGTCAACCGGGTAGTCCTCGCTGCGCGTGGCATCGAAGACCCAGAGCTGGTACTGGTGCTCGTTCGGGTCGTTCTCCGGAATACCCTTGAAGGTCATGAAGCCCTGCTGGCGCTCGTCGCTCCAGACGACATACCCGCCACTGAGCTTCTGCGCGCGCGGATGCTCCGTGTTACTCCAGTTCACCCGGACCACATCGGAGGCATTGGCCATCAGCGAATCGCGCGCCGCTGTCAGGTCTCCCGGTCCGCGTTCATCCATACGCGGCCACCAGCCCGTCACCGCCAGAACCAGAGCCGCAGCCGCGGCGATCCAGCCCGCCGTGGCGGCTCTGCGGGCCGGGCGCGGCTGCGCGTGCAGGGGGCGCACGTTGTCGCCGCCATATGCGCGGTCGCCGCCCTCCTCGCGCGGTGCCGGGGCACCCGTGTCCAGCGTTCGGCGCGCCCGTGCGGCGACGTCCGAAGGCATCGATTCCTCGGGGGCCCCGGCAGCGACCCAGACCGAGGCCGCCGCGAGATCGTAGCCTTCGGGGTCGTCATGCCCCAGCCGGGCAAGCAGCGTCTCGAGTTCGGCCGTCTCCGCGGGATCGAGCCCGTCGACGGCACGATCGAGCAGGAGTTCGTCGAGCCGTTCGCGTTGCGGTTGATCCGCGTTCAACTCGACGCCCCTCCGCTCTTACCGACATCCTCGTCGTCCGACATCATCTCGCGCAGACGGATCAGGCCACGGCGCATGTGGGTCTTGACGGTCCCGAGCGGGGTGCCGGTCGCCTCGGCGATCTCGCGCTGCGTCAGGCCCTGGGCCACGCTCATCTCCAGCACCCGGCGCTGGTCGTCGCTGAGCGACTGCATCGCCTGTGCGGCCTGCTGCGCGTCCCAGCCGCGCTCCCCGGAATCGCCGGGATGCTGCAGTTCCGAGGACGGCCCCGCGGCCATGGGCTCGACCTCGCCACGGCGCTTGTCGCGGCGCAACCGGTCGATCAGCCGCCGGCGCGCGATCATGCTGATGAACACACGCTCGGAGGCACGCGCGGACCGGTAGCGGTGCGCGCTCTTCCAGACATCGGTGAGGATTTCCTGCACGGCGTCCTCCGCATCCGCTCGCGACCGGCAGAACCGCAGGGCCAGAGACCATACGAGTCCGCCGTACGCATTGATCACTTCCTGCGCCGCGCCGGCATCACCGTCGGCGAGGCGCAGCAGAATGCCGTTTTCCTCTTCGGTCGCGGCCGTCATTGACGACGCCCCGGGAAACGGCGGGCACGGCTTGCGGAACGACAAACGATCCTGGTCATCGCTGCGTTGGACATCCTGGACAAGTTGGATCGCAGTCTCACCTTGCCTGAATACGGAGTCAAACGCCGTACGAAACCATTTCGATGGCCGGGCCGCCGCTCTAGCCGTCAAAGCCGCGGCGGGAGCGCGCAAACCGTTCACGCCAGCCATTTCGTGCCTCACGCGAAAGCGGATGCTACGCGGATGAAAAATTGAAGTCATGCCCTCGATAAGGCGCAATTAAGATCGTACACAATTGATTAGTGGGCAAATTTTCCCGGCAAGACTCAAGCCGGCTTGATTGCACCGATTCGCGTTTCGCCCAGCGATCATCAGCCGAAATCGTTCACGAGCGGATTGGTCATGGAAATGCGTTCGTTCGTAGCGCCGGACGGCCCGGCCGCCCGGCCGAAGGCGGCAACCGGGCGGCTTCGTCGGGGCACCAGGGCTGATTGACAGTCCCCGTGAAGCCGACTACATCCTGATACTGACAGTGGCATCGATGCCCCGTGACCCCGGGGAGTGCGGCTCGAACCACGACGCCCACTCCCGGATAACGGAGGCAGCATGAAAAGGTGGATCGGTCTTGCCGCGATTCCGCTTCTCGCCGGATGCCAGACGATGCCATTCGGCGGCGATCCAGCGTTCAGGGACCATGACACCGACGGTGACAACGTCATCAGCAGGCAGGAGGCCAACACGTCGCCGCGGCTGGGGAAACACTTCGCGCGCATCGACACCAACGGCAGCGGCGGCATCGACCCGCGCGAGTACGCGGCCGCGATGACCTATATCGCCGGCATCGATTTCAAACGGGTCGATATCAACGACGACGGCGTGATCAGCCGCAGCGAAGCGCGCGCGATGCCCGCGTCGCTCAAAGAGGCGTTTGCGCGCGTGGACACCGACGGTGATGACAACGTCAGTCCCGCCGAGTATCGGGCGGCGACCGTCAACCTGCTCGAGGGTCTGGATTTCGCGACCCTCGACCGCGACGGCGACGGCGTGATCGGCACGGACGAGGCCCATCGGGTCCCGGAACTGCGGGCCTCGTTCGGGCGCATCGATACCGACAACGACGGACTGATCAGCAAAAAGGAATTCGCGGCCTCCCAGCGCTGACGGAGATCGAGGCCTCGCCCGCGGGTGCGTTCAGTCTTCGGTGGAATAGTTCTGGATGATATAGCCACCGGATTTTTCGTCGTGCTGCAGGGTCAGCAGCCCGCGTTCACGGGCTTCCTCGAGCAGTTGCCCGAAACTCCGGTAACCGTGGTAACTCTCGTTGAAGCCGGGCTTGCGGCGTTTAAGCGCCTGCTTGACCATCGACCCCCAGACCTTGTCTTCCTCGCCGCGCTCGCGGAACAGGTCCTCGACCGTGGCAAGCACCAGATCCAGCGCCTCCTGTTTACGGTCATCGGCACCGCCATCGTCGGTGGCGGTATCGGCTGCATCCGCGGCACTTTCCGCCGCCGCCTCGGCCGCGGCTTCGGCCGTGTTTTCGGCCCCTTCCGTTTTCGCGCTTTTCTTCTTCGACGCCGTCTTCTTGCCGGACCGGCGCTTGCGCCGCGACGGCTTTTCGGAATCCCGTACCAGATCGTCGTAGAAAATGAATTCATCGCAGTTGGCGATCAGCAGATCCGAGGTCGAACTCTTGACCCCCACACCGATGACCACCTTGTCGTTCTCGCGCAGTTTGCTCACGAGCGGCGAGAAATCGGAGTCACCGCTTACGATCACGAAGACGTCGACGTGCGATTTCGTGTAGCAGAGATCGAGGGCATCGACGACCATGCGGATATCGGCTGAGTTCTTCCCCGACTGGCGTACATGCGGGATCTCGATCATCTCGAACGAGGCCTCGTGCATCGCCGGCTTGAAGTTCTTGTAACGGTCCCAGTCGCAGTACGCCTTTTTCACCACGATATTGCCCTTGAGCAGCAGGCGCTCGAGAACCTTGTTGATATCGAAGGCGGCGTAGCGCGCGTCGAGCACGCCCAGGGCGATGTTCTCGAAATCGCAGAACACCGCCATGCTGCTGGTCCGTGTGTTGTTCGCCATGATCGGCTCCAGAAAAGGGTTCAGCGACCGGCGGCCGCCGCGAGCAGGGCCAGCGGACCGCGCGCGCGCACGGTCTCGGCCTGCATGTCGTCGGCCGCGAGCATCCAGCCCGCATAGCCGAGTGCATTGATGGCCACGCCCGCGATCGACTCCTCGGCCCGTGGAACGGCCCAGATACGGTCGCGGGTCGCAAGCAGGTTATAGGGCGCCGGCGCCCCCGCCCCCGGAGCGCACCCGATCGATTCCAGCAGGCGGGTATAGCAGCGATGGAATTCCCGCGCGCCCACCACCGGTTCCGCGAGCCACGAAGACGGCAGGAGCTCGCTGGCGACGGGGAAAGGCAATGGTTCACCGGCGGCGACCGCCGCCTCCAGCGGCGGCCGCTCCGCCAGTGGGACCCACTGCAGATGCCGATGGGGCTGACTCGCCCCGGCGACCGCACCGCCGTTGAAGAACGCGAGGCCAGCGCCCGCGCGGAGTATACGCAGCCAGGCCTCGAAGTCCGTCTCATCCAGCACGCCCTCCTGCGGCTGGAACGTCCCGGTAACGATCAGCAGATGATGCTCGAGCACGGGGAACTTGTTCAGCAGGCCGACGTGCGCCGGCGGCACCGGGCCGACGTATAGCCCCTCCTCATACGGGGGCAGGAACGGGTCGCGGTCGAAGCCGCCGGCGCGGGCCTGCTCCTGGGCCGCCTCCTTGCGGGCGAGGCTGGCGACGGTGCGCAGGCGGAAAGCGTAGCCGCCATCGTGCAGCACTTCTTCGCCTGTACCGATCGGGCCAAGCGCACCACTGGCGAGCGCGCGTTCGGTGGCCGCCTGGACCCGCGGCAAAAGCGGGCCTGCCGTGATGTCGTCATCCATGCCCATCTCCGGCATCAATACCGGCGGTCGTTCAGACCGGCTCGCGTTCAAATTTCGGCAGACGCTCGAGCGCGGCGGCAACCTCATCCTCCGGGTAGTCGTAATCATCGAGCTCGCCGGCCAGGTATTTGTCGTAGGCCGCCATGTCGAAGTGGCCATGCCCGGAGAGCGTGAACAGCAGCGTCTTCGGTTCGCCCGTCTCCCTGCAGCGCAGCGCCTCCTCGATACAGCCGGCGGCCGCATGGGCCGACTCGGGCGCCGGGATAATCCCCATGGTCTGGGCGATCAGCTGGCCGGCGCGGAATGTCGCCAGCTGTTGCGGGGCGACGGACTCGATCACGCCCTCGGCATGGAGCTGGGAGACGAGCGGCGACACGCCGTGATAGCGCAGCCCACCCGCATGGATCCCCGGCGGCATGAAATCATGCCCGAGGGTGTACATCTTCATCAGCGGCGTCAGCCCGATCGAATCGCCCCAGTCCCAGGTGAAACGCCCGCGGGTCAGCGTCGGGCACGAGGCCGGTTCGCAGGCCACCAGCCGGATATCCCGCCCGGCGGCCTTGTCCGTCACGAAGGGGAACATCATGCCGCCGACATTGCAGCCGCCGCCGCAGGGCGCGAACACCATATCCGGGTAATCGCCGACCTGCTCCAGCTGCCGCTTCGTCTCCTGGCCGATGACGGTCTGGTGCAGCAGCACGTGGTTCAGCACGGAACCAAGCGCGTAGTTGGTATCGTCGCGCCCCGCGGCCTCCTCGACCGCCTCGGAGATCGCGATCCCGAGCGAGCCGGGATTGTCGGGATCCTTCGCCAGCACATCGCGCCCCGCCTGGGTCAGGTTCGACGGACTCGGGATCACCTCGCCACCCCAGAGTTCCATCATGGATTTGCGGAACGGCTTCTGCTCGGCCGACACCCGCACCATGTAGATGCGCACCTCCATGTCGAACAGTTGCCCCGCCAGCGACAGCGAAGACCCCCACTGCCCGGCGCCGGTCTCCGTCGTCAGGCGATGGATGCCGGCGATATGGTTGTAATACGCCTGCGGCACCGCGGAGTTCGGTTTGTGCGAACCGGCGGGGCTCACGCCCTCGTACTTGAAGTAGATCTTTGCCGGGGTGCCGAGCCGTTCCTCCAGCCGTTTCGCGCGGTACAGCGGGGCCGGCCGCCACAGCTTCAGGGCGTCGCGGACGGGCTCCGGGATCGGAATCCAGCGCTCGGTGGACACCTCCTGCTCCAGAATCCCCGGCGGGAATATCGCCCCGAGGGCCTCGGGGGGCACCGGTTCCCCGTCCGGCCCCAGATACGGTGCCGGCGCGTTGGGCATATCGGCGACCACGTTGTACCAGTGGGTCGGCAGGTCGCTCTCGGGCAGCAGAATCTTCGTTTCACTCAATGGGGCGTACCGTATGTCGGCGGGTTGGGACCTCCTATTCTACCGCAGCGGAATTTTCTGTCCTCCGTACTTGAAGCCGGTGCCACGGGCATCAACAATGTGCGACGCCTCGGGAGGCTGTCCGAGAAACCGCTCGCACGCGATCCGCATCGATCGCAAGGAAAAGCACGCAACCATGAAACGCCTCTCCGCCACCCTGCTGGTCGGCCTGCTTCTTGTTTCCAGTACTGCTTACGCCGCGTCCGAAACGTTCCCCCGGCCACCCGAGATTGAACCCGCGATCCGCTTCTGGACACAGGTTTACACCCAGGTCTCCACCGACGGTGGCCTGCTCCACGACCGCGACAACCTGGGGGTCGTATACGAAAAAATCGCGCTCGACAGCCGGTACCGCGATCAACGGCAACGTCAGGTCAACGCGCGCAAGGCACATTATCGGGAGGTCCTGCGTAACATCGCCCGCAAGGAGCGCGCGAACCTGAATCAGGAAGAACGCCGCGTGCTCGGACTCTGGCCGGAAGGCGTGAACGACAGCCGCCTGCAGCGGGCGGCGAACAACATCCGCTTCCAACTCGGCCAGTCGGACAAATTCCGCGCCGGACTCGTGCGCTCGGGGGCATGGGAGCCGCATATCCGGCGTACCCTGGAGGACATGGGGCTGCCGGAAGAGCTGGCCGCACTGCCGCACGTCGAGTCTTCCTTCAATCCGGATGCATGGTCACGCGTGGGCGCGGCTGGCCTCTGGCAGTTCACGCGCGCGACCGGTCGCCGCTATATGCGCATCGATCACATCGTCGACGAGCGCATGGACCCGTTCACGTCGAGTATCGCGGCGGCCCGCCTGCTGGAGCACAACTACTCGATCACCGACAACTGGGCGATGGCGATCACGGCGTACAATCACGGCCTGGCCGGCATCCGCCGGGCGGCTCGGCAGGTGGGCAGCAAGAACATCGCCACGATCATCGACCAGTATGAGAGCCGGACCTGGGGCTTCGCCTCGCGCAATTTCTATCCCGCCTTCCTGGCGGCGGTCGA
This sequence comes from Halofilum ochraceum, assembly GCF_001614315.2. NCBI lineage: Bacteria > Pseudomonadati > Pseudomonadota > Gammaproteobacteria > Chromatiales > Ectothiorhodospiraceae > Halofilum > Halofilum ochraceum. The sequence goes on along the minus strand of NZ_LVEG02000004.1, from coordinate 111,622 downwards.
TGTCGACTTCAATGCCAGCAAATACTTTGGTCTGATCGAACGCGACGACACCATCGTCACCGAAACAATTGAACTGCCGTTCTATGCCCCGGTCGACGCGCTCACGCGGGCCTTCGATGTCGACCGTGAGCGTCTGCGCGACCTCAATCGCGCACTCCGGGATCCCGTCTGGGCGGGCGACAAGCGGGTGCCGCGCGGCTACAGCCTGCGGGTTCCGGCCGGGCCGGAACGCCCGCCCGCGGAGCAGTTGCTCGCCAGAGTGGACCAGAGCGCCCGCTACGTGGCCCAGGTCCCCGACCGCTTCCATCGGGTCCGCAGCGGCGAGACGCTGTCGGCGATCGCCTCACGCTACGGCGTATCCAGCAACGCGATCATGTCGCTGAACAACCTCCGCAGCCGCAACTTCATCCGCGCGGGACAGACCCTGCGCCTACCGGTACCGGCGGGTCAGGGCGACGATAGCGGCCGCTTCTACACCGTCAGCCGCGGGGACACGCTCTCGGGCATCGCGAGCCGGACGGGGCTCAAGGTTTCCAGCCTGGCCGCCGCGAACAATCTCGGTGACGAGCACCGCATCTACCCGGGACAGAGACTGCGGGTGGACGGCCGCGTGGCGGAGGATGCGCAGACGGTCGCGAGCGCGGCTACCGGAACCAGCGCGGATGATGGCGGAGATGCGAAGGCGGCGTCCGCCGCGCAGGAGGACGCCGCCGCCGACACCGCGGAGACCGGGAGCGGGTCGCCGACGGACGTCGCCACGACCGAAACGGATGCAGCCGAGCAGACCATAGCCGAGGCCGAATCCGCCGCCGAGACGACGGACACCGCAAGCGCGGAAACCGGATCCACCGCCACGGCCGGAGAGGCGACCGACGACACCGACAACACCGGGCCACTGGCGACGCTGCGGGCGAACAACCCGGCCCAGTCCAGTCGTGCGGAGCCCGTACCCGCATTGTCGGCCGACCCTGCGGATTACAGCGTCGCGGCCGACGGCACGATCGAGGTGCAGGCGGCGGAGACGCTCGGCCATTACGCCGAGTGGCTTGATCTGCGCGCCAGCGAGCTGCGCCGCGTAAACAACATGCGCTACGGCAAACCGGTGGTTATCGGCAAGCGGATCAAGCTGCGCTTCAGCCGGGTCGCCCCCGCGGAATTCGTACAGCGCCGTGAGGCATACCACGAGGAGCTGCAGGCGCGTTTCTTCGAGCAGTTCCGGATCGCGGGCACCGAGAAGACGCTGGTGCAGTCCGGCGATTCCCTGTGGACGCTGGCCCGGCGGGCCGACAACGTCCCGGTCTGGCTGCTGCGCCAATACAATCCGGACCTGAACTTCGAGGACCTGCATCCCGGTATGCCGGTTTCACTACCCAAGGTCGAACGCCAGGCCGACAGCCTCGGCGACAGCGACGCGACGGCCGAGGCGGATAGCGACGGTCCGGGCGACGGCAGCGGCGCCTGAGCGTACGTGGGTGCCATCCTGGACACGCGCGAGGGGCTGGCCCCACTGACGGGCAGCTGGGCGTTCGTCGATCTGGAGACCACGGGCGGGAATCCGGCCCGTAACCGCATCATCGAGGTCGCCGTGGTCGCCGTCGACGATGGCGAGGTCGTCGACGAATGGTCCCGCCTGGTCGCCCCCGGGCGCCCGATCCCGCCCTCGATCACCGGCCTGACCGGCATCGACGATTCGATGCTCGCGGATGCCCCGGCGTTCGCGGATATCCGGGATGAACTGCTCGAACGCCTGCGCGGGCGCACGGTGGTCGCCCACAACGCGCGTTTCGACTACGGCTTCCTGCGCAATGAATTCCGGCGCGAGGGCATCACGTTCCGGGCCCCCGTCATGTGCACGGTGCGTCTGTCGCGGGCGCTGTATCCCGATCACCGCGGTCATGGCCTCGACGCCCTGATCCAGCGCTTTGATCTGCCGCGCGATGCGCGTCACCGGGCCCTCGGCGATGCCCGCGCCGCGCTCGCCTTCGTCGGCGCCGCGACCCGCGATCGCGGCACCGCGGCCGTCACCCATGCGATCGAACGTCAGTGCGGCGGCCCATCGCTGCCGCCGCAGCTGGCGCCGGATGCGCTCGAGGGGCTGCCCCACAGGCCCGGCGTGTACCTGTTCTACGGCGAAGACGACGCGCTGCTCTACATCGGCAAGAGCGTCGACCTGCACGACCGGGTACGCAGCCATCTCTCCGGCGACCACCGCTCGCACACCGCCACCCGCATCGCCCACCGGCTCACGCGCATCGACTGGCAGGAGACCGTCGGCGAACTGGGCGCCCTGCTGCGCGAGGCCCGCCTGATCAAGCAGCTGCGGCCGTTACACAACCGACGCCTGCGCGAGGCCGGCGCGCAGGTCGTGATCGCCGTGGCCGAAGACGCGGACGGTTACCTGGAGCCGTTGATCGTGCCGGCACGGGCCCCGGACGCATGGCCCGGCGACCGCTGGTACGGCCCCTTCGGCGATCGCCGGGCCGCGCGGCGGGAACTGGGGCGCATTGCCGATGAAAACGCCCTCTGCCGGCGCCGACTCGGGCTCGAGAAGGGTCGGGGGAACCGCCCCTGTTTCGGCCGGCAGATCGGCCGCTGCCAGGGCGCGTGCACCGGTGAGGAAGCGCCCGTGCGCTTCAACATGCGCCTGCTGGAGGCCCTCGGCGAACGCCGGATCCAGCCATGGCCGTGGCCCGGCGCCGTCGCGATCACGGAAACGGATCCGGAAAGCGGCCGCAGCGAATGCCATGTGATCGACCACTGGCGTTACCTCGGCTCGGCCAGGGATGAGACCGAGGCCGCCGAACTCGCATCCGACCCACCCTCCGCACCGTTCGACCGCGATCACTACCGGCTGCTGGCGCGCTGGCTGCGGCGCCACCCGCAGTCCGCCCGCCGTCTCGACGCCACGCGCTGAACGCCTGCCCGCCGCGGGATCCAGCGCCCGTGACGGGCGCCCTCAGACCCGCCAGCCCGGGCCCAGCCTGGCGCGCAGACAGCGTGCGAGCCGTGCTCCGGACCGCCATGCGTTCAAGCCGGGCGGCGTTTTAATTTGATCGTCCATTCAAAAACCCGTACCGTGAATATCAACAACGCGGATTACTTGCGTCATGCCCAAGCTCGGAATGCAGCCCGTTCGCCGGCGACAGTTGATCGAAGCGACGATCGACACGATCGAGGCGCATGGCTTCGCCGAGACGACGATCGCCCGCATCAGTAAGGCGGCCGGGTTGTCGAGCGGGATCATCGCCCATTATTTCGGCGGCAAGAACGCCCTGCTGGCGGCGACCATGCGCTCGCTGCTGAACGACCTGCAGCGGGAGATGATTCAGCGACAGCGCCGGGCGGCGACACCGATCCAGCGGATCGAGCAGATCCTCGGGGCGAATTTCGCCGCGGAACAGTCGACGCCGAAAATCTGCGCGGCCTGGCTGTCGTTCTACGGACAGGTCCCGCACTCGCCGGAGCTCAAGCGCTTGCATCGGGTCTACGTGAGCCGGCTGCGTTCGAACCTGCTGCACGCCTTCCGGCAATTGCTGCCAGGCGAGGAGGCCGAGCGCGCGGCCGAGGGCATGAGTTCGATGATCGATGGCATCTGGGTCAGGGCGGCGCTCGCGCGCTGTACACCGGAAGCCGCAGGGGCGCATATTATCGCGGACGACTATCTGCGTATGATACTGAAACACTATCGCGCGCAGGCCGGTCGGCCAGACAACGGCGGTCGTTTAGGCGCGATCTGAAAGCGGAGACGAACTGCATGCAGGGCGAATACAGACAACTCTTCATCGATGGTCAGTGGTGCGACGCCGAGTCGGGCGAGACCTTCGATGACATCAATCCCGCGACCGGCGAGACGCTCGCCCGGATCGCGCTCGCCGGCGCCTCCGACGTGGACCGCGCAGTTCAGGCAGCGGCCCGCGCCCAGCGCGAATGGGCCCGCTGGACCGGCGCCGAGCGCGGCCGCGTACTGCGCCGCGCGGCCCAGCTCCTGCGCGAGCGCGTCGATGAATTCGCGCGCCTGGAAAGCCTGGATACGGGGCGCCCGATCCAGGAGACGCCCGAGGCCGACGTCGAATCCGGCGCCGAGTGCCTCGAGTACTTCGGCGGTATCGCCGCCGGCATCGAGGGCGAGTACGGCGACCTCTCGCGCGCCTTCTATTACACCCGCCGTGAGCCGCTCGGCGTCTGCGCGGGCATCGGGGCGTGGAACTATCCCCTGCAGATCGCCTGCTGGAAGTCGGCCCCCGCGCTCGCAACCGGCAATGCGATGGTGTTCAAACCGGCCGAACTGACGCCGTTGACCGCCCTGAAGCTCGCCGAGGTCTTCCGTGACGCCGGATTGCCGGATGGACTCTACAATGTGGTCCAGGGCTTCGCCGACACGGGCCGCGCCATGACCGCGCACCAGGGAATCGCCAAGGTCTCGTTGACGGGCGAGGCCGGCACCGGCAAGAAGGTGATGGCCGGTGCCGCCGAAACGCTCAAGCAGGTCACCATGGAGCTGGGCGGCAAATCACCGCTGGTGATCTTCGCCGACGCCGACCTCGACGAGGCCGTCTCGGCCGCGATGATGGCGAATTTCTACAGCCAGGGTGAGATTTGCACCAACGGAACGCGCGTGTTCGTCGATGCATCAATCGAGGAAGAATTCCTGAAACGCCTGAAGGCGCGCACGCGGAAACTGAAACTCGGCGACCCGCTCGACCCGGAAACGCAGGTCGGCCCGTTGATCTCGAAAGAGCACATGGAACTGGTGCTGTCCTACATGGAGGCCGGCAAGGAGAGCGGCGCAAGGCTCGTCTGCGGTGGCGAACGGGCGAGCGACGGCGACCTCGCAGAGGGCGCATACGTGCAGCCGACAATCTTCGCCGGCTGTGACGACGACATGAAGATCGTCCGCGAGGAGATCTTCGGCCCGGTCATGTCGGTGCTGACATTCACCGACGAGGCGGACGTGGTGCGTCGCGCCAACGATACGGAATATGGACTGGCCGCCGGCGTCTTTACGCGCGACCTCGCCCGGGCGCACCGTGTAGCGGGTGAGCTGCAGGCCGGCGTGGTCTGGGTCAACAATTACAACGTTACGCCGATCGAGATGCCTTTCGGCGGTGTGAAGGGCTCCGGCCTCGGCCGTGAAAACGGACACGCCGCGATCGAGTTCTATACGCAGCGCAAGAGCGTGTATGTGGAACTCCAGGGCGTTGATTGCGCGTACGACTGAAAGACCGGACATCGCCGACTCGACGATCCCGCAGAAGATCGTGAGCGGCAACCTGAACGAGCCGGCGATCACGCCCGCGGCAACAGCGGCGGCCGTGATCGCCAGCCGTGATCCGCTGCCACCGAATGCTGTGCCTACGGACACATCGGGAGTGGCAGATAAAGCGCCGCTGACGCGGCGGGCCGCGAGGTCTGACCGCGTCGGCATACCTCACCCCGGCGGGGGTATACAGCCGGGTTTCGCCAACGGAGCGCAGCGACCCATCGCCACGCGCTCCCGGACCGGCCGCTGGCCGGTCACGAACACGACTTCACAAGGGTGGAGGTTTTGATGATGAAACGAACCATTACGGCACTTGCGGCGACCGCCGCACTCGCCATCGGCTCCACGGCATCTGCCCAGGAAGAAGCATCCTGCGGCACCATCGAGCTCGGTCAGGTCAACTGGACCGGCGTCTCTGCCAAAACCGAGACGGCTGCGTGGATGCTTGAGGAGATGGGTTACGAGGTCAACGTGACCACGGCATCCGTGCCGATCATGTTCCAGTCGATGGCCGGCGATGATCTGGATGCCTTCCTCGGCCTGTGGCTGCCGACGCAGCGCAGCATGGTCAAGGAGCACATGGTCAAGGGCGATATCGACATCGTCACGAAGAACCTGAAAGGCGCCAAGTACACGGTCGGCGTCAACAAGGCGGCCTGGGAAGCCGGTGTCCGCAGTTTCGAGGACCTGGCGGAGAATGCCGACAAGTTCGACGGCAAGATCCTCGGCATCGAGGCCGGCAACGACGGCAACCAGATTATCCAGCAGATGATCGACGATGATGCCTACGGTATGAGCGGTCTCGAACTCCAGCCCTCCAGCGAGGCGGGCATGCTGACCGAGGTCCAGCGTCGGATCGACCGCGGCAAGTGGGCCGCGTGGCTCGCCTGGGCGCCCCACCCGATGAACATCAACATCGACCTTGAGTTCCTCAACGGGGGCGAGGACTACTGGGGCCCGAACCAGGGCGGCGCGACCGTCTACACGCAGGCGCGTGAAGGCTATGCCTGGAGCTGCCAGAACGTCGGCCAGTTCCTCGAAAACTATGAGTTCACCGTCGAGGAGCAGTCGCAGATGGCGGGCTATGTCATCAACGATGAGATGGACTACGCCGAAGCCGGCCGGAAGCTCATCGAGGAGAAACCGGAACTGCTGGATCGCTGGTTCGCCCAGGGCGGCACGTACCAGACCGGCCCGGTGAAGACCCAGGACGGTGAGAGCAACGCGAAGGATGCCGTCAGCAAGGCCCTCGGCCTCTGATCGCGCATCGCTGAAAAGCGTTGTCACAAACACCCCGCGCTCCGGCGCGGGGTGTTTTTGTTTGGGTACGGCGAAATCTCCGGCGGCGCCGTGCACCGACCGCATTGTTACACTTGCCGCGAACCACGCCTTCCCGGGGCACGCTCTGGATGCCATGATGACCGCTTCGACTCAGCAGCCCCACCGCATCGTCATCGTCGGCGGCGGTTCCGGCGGCCTGAAACTCGCAACCCGCCTCGGTCACCAGTACCGACGCGATCCGACGGTCAGCGTCACCCTCGTAGACGCCGCGCTCACGCACGTCTGGAAACCACTTTTCCACGAGGTCGCCGCCGGCACGCTCGACGTGCACGACGACGAGTGCGACTACATCGCCCACGCCCGCGCGCATCACTTCACGTTCGTCTGGGGCGCGATGGAAGGGCTCGACCGCGAGGCGCGCGGCATCCGGGTGGGCGCCCCGCGCGGTGGCAGCGATTCCGAACCCCGGACCATCGGTTATGACACCCTCGTGGTCGCCGTCGGCAGCGTCAGCAACGACTTCGGCGTAAAGGGCGTAGCCGAGCACTGCTTCACGCTCGACTCGGCCGAGGAAGCGGAGGAGTTCCGCCGCGACCTGTTCGAGGCCTACCTGCGCACGACGCCGGGCAGTGGCGAGCGCCATCCGGGGGCGCTCGATGTCGCCATCGTCGGTGCCGGCGCCACCGGCGTCGAACTCGCGGCCGAGCTCGACAAGATGCGCCATGCCCTGGCCGAGTACGGCGCCTGCGCGATCGACCCGGCCCGCGATACCCGCCTGATCATCCTGGAGCGCGCGCCGCGCCTGCTGCCGGGGCTGCCGACCGACCTCGCCGAAGCGACCCGCGACCAGCTCGAGCGCCTCGGCGTCGAGACGCGCCTCGGCGAGGAGGTCGCCGAGGTCGTGGCCGACGGGATCCACACACGCTCGGGCGACTTCATCCCCGCACGCTTCAAGGTCTGGGCGGCGGGCGTCGCGGCACCGCCCTTCCTGAGCGAACTGGGCGGTCTGGAAACGAATGGCCGCAACCAGCTTGTGGTCAAGCCTACGCTGCAGACCACGCGCGACCCGTCGATCTTCGCGCTCGGTGACTGCGCGGCCTGCCCGACCGAGAGCGGTGGCCAGGTCCCGCCGCGGGCCCAGGCCGCCGACCAGCAGGCGGGCCACCTGGCACGGGCGATCCCGCGCCACCTGGCGGGCCAATCCCTGCCCGAGTACACCTATCGCGACCGCGGCTCGCTGGTGAACGTCAATGACAGCGCGTTCGGCACGATCATGGGCGCCCTGCTGGGCAACGTCACGATCGAGGGCTGGTTTGCCCGCATCAGCTACCGCTGGCTCTATCGCTCGCACCAGCGCGCGCTGCACGGTTCACGGCGCGCCCTGATGCTGTTCCTCTCGGACCTCGTCTCCCGCCGGACCCGGCCACGCCTGAAGCTGCACTGATTCGCGCGTGGAATCGCCCCGGCCGCAAGCGGGGTCGAATCCGACCGTCGCCACGATTGCAAATCCGATGCATTCTCATCTAGGCTTGATCTCCGATTACGGACACGACTGGAGGGAACGCGATGATCAACCGTTGGCTTGTGGGTCTGGCCGCCGCGGCAGTGGCGCTGCCGGCAGCCGCCGAGAGCGTCAACGTCTACTCGGCGCGGCACTACGACACCGACGATCGCCTGTATGAGATGTTCACCGAGCAGACCGGGATCGAAGTCAATGTCCTCGAGGGCGACTCGGACGAACTGATCCAGCGGATCAAGCGCGAGGGCGATGCCAGTCCCGCCGATATCATGATGACCGTGGACGCGGGCCGCCTCTGGCGCGCCGAGGACGAGGGCATCTTCCAGCCGATCGAGTCCGACGTGCTCGATGAGCGCATTCCGGACCGGGTCAGCCATCCCGATGGCCTGTGGTACGGCTTCAGCCAGCGTCTGCGGCTGGTGTTCTACAACAAGGAGAACTTTGATCCGGACGACCTCGAGACCTACGAGGATCTGGCCGACGACCGCTTCAAGGGGCAGATCTGCATCCGCTCCTCATCGAACATCTACAACCAGTCACTGCTCGCCTCGCTCATTGCCGAGCATGGCCAGGTCGACGCGAAGGAATGGGCCCAGGGACTGGTCGACAACCTGGCCCGCTCCCCGCAGGGCGGCGACACCGACCAGATCCGCGGGGCCGCGGCCGGCGAATGCGAACTCGCCGTCGCCAACCACTACTACTACCTGCGCCTTCTGAACTCGGACGATCCGGAGGATCGCGAAGTCGCTGAACAGGTCGGCGTGATCTTCCCCAACCAGGACGGACGCGGTGCCCATGCCAACATCGGCGGGGCCGGCGTGGTTGATGGTGCGCCCAATCGTGAGGCGGCCATCAAGCTCCTCGAGTTCCTGGCCAGCGATGAGGCGCAGCGGTTGTTCGCCGAGGGCAACAACGAATACCCCGTGGTCGCCGATGCGCCCCTGCCGGAAACGCTGCAGGGCTGGCACCAGGACATCGTCCTCGACGACGTCAATGTCAGCGCCCTCGGCCGTAATAACCCCACGGCCGTGCGGATCATGGACGAGGTCGGCTGGCGCTGACACGCGCCGAGCGGCGCTCGACATTTCCTGCCCCGGGGGCCGGTTCACACTGAGCCGGCCCCTTTTCGTATCCCGGCTTGCACCGCCCCGGGCGCTCGGCGACACTCGCCGCCGCTGGCCCGACCGGACCTGCCCACCGTGCAACCGCACCGCAGCCTGTCCGCACCGGTGTCGCGCATGGCCACCGCATGGGGTCACGACCCCGCTGGATAGATGGAAGCGTAGCCGATGACCGACCGCCCCTGCAGCCACGCCCTTGTGCGCGCCGTGCACCACGGCGGCGTGCGTGGTCGGCCCACGGGCCGCACCAACTGCAGCCCGGAGGCCCGGTGATCGCGACCGCGCTCAGCCGACTCGCGCCGGCCTGGCGCCGGGCGCGCGCCGGGATCAACGCCTGGGGCGCGGCGACCTGGCTGATCGCGGCACTCGTGGCGCTGCCGATTCTGGCGGTCCTCGCCCACGCATTCGTCCCGGCGCCGGAGGTCTGGGACCACCTGGCGAGCACGGTGCTGCCCCGTTATCTCATCAACACCTTTATCCTGGGCGCCGGGGTCGCGGCCCTCGCGCTCGGGGTCGGCGTGGGCAGCGCCTGGCTGGTGGTGATGTGCCGCTTCCCCGGGCGGCGGATCTTCGAATGGGCACTGCTGCTGCCGCTGGCGGTACCGACCTACGTCATCGCCTACGCCTACACCGATTTCCTGCAGTTCACCGGCCCGATCCAGACGGCGCTGCGCGGGTTCTTCGACTGGACGCGGCACGACTACTGGTTCCCCGATATCCGCTCACTCGGCGGCGCGATCGTCCTGCTGGCGCTGGTGCTGTATCCCTATATCTACGTCCTGACGCGGGCGTCTTTTCTCGAGCAGTCGGCCTGCGTGCTCGAAGTCGGCCGCACCCTCGGGCGCACGCCGGCGCGCCTGCTCTTCGGGGTCGCGATACCGCTGGCACGGCCGGCGATCGCCGGCGGCACCGCACTGGTGCTTATGGAAACCCTGAACGAGTTCGGCGCGGTGCACTTCTTCGGCGTGGACACATTCACCACGGGGATCTACCGCACCTGGTTCGGTCTGGGCGAGCCGGTAGCCGCCGCGCAACTGGCCGCCAGTCTGCTCGCCTTCGTGATCCTGCTCGTCCTCGCCGAGCGCTGGTCGCGCGGCCAGGCGCGCTACTTCCACACGACGTCGCGCTATCGCGAGTTGCCGCGGTTCCAGTTGCACGGTGCGCGCGCCGCACTGGCGACGCTCGCGTGTGCGACACCGATCACCGTGGGCTTCCTGCTGCCGGGGGGGCTACTGCTTGGCATGAGCATCACCGACGGCGACGACCTCTTCAGCAGACGATTCGTCGATCTGACGACCAACAGCGTGACCCTGGCCGCCGTCTCGGCCGTCGTGGCGGTGATGCTGGCGCTGCTGTTGAGTTATGGGGTGCGCCTGCAGCAGAGCCGCAGCGCGCGCCTCGCCGCGCGCATCGCGGCCATGGGCTACGCCGTGCCAGGGGCCGTGATCGCCGTGGGCATCCTGATCCCGCTGGGCGCGGTCGACCGCACGCTCCACGCCTTCTTCCAGGACCAGTTCGGCATCTCAACGGGGCTGATCCTGACGGGCACGATGGTGGCGCTGGTCTACGCCTATGTCGTGCGCTTCCTGGCAGTCGCCTACAACGCCATCGAGGCCAGCCTGGAGAAGGTGACACCGAACATGGACGCGGCGTCACGCACGCTCGGCAAGACCGCCGGGCGCACGTTGCGCCTCATTCACGCGCCGATGATGCGCAGCAGCCTGCTCGCCGCGGGGCTGCTCGTGTTCGTCGATGTCATGAAGGAGCTGCCGGCCACCGTCATCCTGCGGCCGTTCAACTTCGACACCCTGGCGATCCGGGCCCACCAGCTGGCCTCGGACGAGCGCCTCGCCGAGGCCGCCACGGCCTCGCTCATGATCGTCGCCGTCGGCATCGTGCCGGTGATCCTGCTGAGCCGGGCGATGGGGCGGTCGCGTCCGGGCAGCACGGACGCCGATTGATACCGCCGACCCCTCGAGGGCCTCAGCCCGCGCCCGGGAAGACGAAGACCTGGGACCAGTCGAGCTGCAGGGTGACGGGCTGATTCTCGGGGGGCAGGAATACGCCCGGCATGCGCGAGTGCATGTGGACTTCGCTGCCGTCGCGGGCATGGGCGCAGACGTGGATCAGGCTGGTCCGCCCCAGCAGGCGCGAGACCATGACGTGGCTCGTATCGGGGACCTCCATGGGCTCGCCGAGCGGCACCAGGTGGATGGCCTCCGGACGCACCAGTATCTGCACGGGCGTGCCGTCCGGCGTGTCGGGCACGTCGATGGGCCCCACGACTGTATCGACATGGCCGCCTTCGACGACGCCATCGAGGCGATTCACGTCGCCGAAGAAATGCACGACAAAGGGATCGACCGGGTGGCAGTAGAGTTCGACCGGCGGCCCGGCCTGAACGATGCGGCCGTGGCGCATCAGCGCGATCCGGTCGGCCATGAACATGGCCTCCTCGGGGTCGTGCGTCACCAGCAGCGTGCCCGTTCCCACCTCTTTGAGCGCATGCAGCGTGTCGTCCCGGATCTGGTCGCGCAGGCGCGTATCGAGCCCGCTGAAAGGCTCGTCGAGGAGCATCAACGGTGGCGCCGGCGCGAGCGCGCGGGCGAGCGCGACCCGCTGTTGCTGGCCGCCCGACAGCATGTGCGGATACGTCTGGGCGTAGTCGAGCATGCCCAGCCGCTCCAGCAGCTCGCGGCCGCGCCGGGCGCGCTCACGCGGGGCGAGGCCATCGAGACCGAAGGTCACGTTCTCCAGCACGGTCAGGTGCGGGAACAACGCCGATTCCTGGAACATGAGACCGACGTTGCGGTGCTCGGGCGGAACCTGACGGCCCCCCGCCGCCTGCGCCATGAGCTGCCCGTCGATACGGACTTCGCCCCGCTGCAGCGTCTCCAGGCCCGCGGCGAGGCGCAGGAGCGTGGTCTTGCCGCAGCCTGAGGGCCCCAGCAGGCAGACGACTTCGTGCGGCCGCACGTCCAGCTCGACGTCATCGACGGCGACCAGTCCACCGAAGGCGTGGCGGATGTCGCGCATCGCCAGTACGTCATGACGCTCGGCGCTCGACGCCGGTTCGACCGGCCGCGACCGGTGTTCGGGCAGCATTTGGGTCGCCATGGCGGCGGTGACGTCCCCGGGGATGGTGGCAAGTAAGAGAACGATAACAGAGATACGGACTGGAATGCTTCTCAGTCGCTGAACGCCCCGCCCGGTGACGGCGACACCCTCGCCGTCACCGTTACCGTTACCGGGCGCCTACCGCCTTATCGTTGTGCCACCAGACGCTGCAGCCGATCGATCTCGTTGACCATGTCCCACCGGCCACCATCGTCCTGCACACGCTGCTGCCAGTGGCTCACGCGCTGGCGGTAGTGGGCCGGATCGATGTTGTCGCGATCGCGCCGGATGACATTGACCGCGACGACCTCGATACCGTCCAGCTCCAGTGGCCCGCTTCGGTCGAGTTCCGGCTTCAGATCCTCGTCCAGATCCGACAGCAGGAAGATCTGCTTGTCCGCCGCTCGGGTCCGCTCCAGGAAATCCCGCGCCAGCAGGATGCCGCCCGTGAGATCGCTGTGCGCGCTGGGCACGCTGAAGCGATCGAGAAAGGCATCAAGCTCCTTGCGGACGGCGCGTTTCTGGTCGTTGGCCACACTGGGCCGATGATCGAAATCGACCCGCGCGATGAAATTGCGGTCGCTGTAGCTCGTGTTGTCGATGAACGCCACGGCGATGGAGTCGCCCGGATCGAGACGTCCCAGCAGCAGGCTCGTCACCCGGCGGGCCTTCTCGATCTCGGTCGCGTACTCCCCCGAGATATCGATCAGAACGACCGCCGCACGATTGTGGGGTCCGCTGTCGCAGCCCGACAGCAACACCGCCACCAGGGTCAGCAGTCCGGCCGTCGCCGCCCGCGCACGGCGCGGGTGGCGCTCCGGCGCATTCGTAACGCGCGGGTTGCGATGGAATGGATTGAGATAGGTCATGGTTCAGCCCTCCGCCGGGGTCGGTTCGACGCCGAGATCCGGCTCCTGCCGCTCACGGCTCCCGCGGCGCTTGCGGCCGCGCTGTTTCGTACCGCTTTTGGCGCCACCTTCATCGATGGACGCTTCCGAGGCTTCCCTCTCGTCGCCCTCGCCGTGCCGCCGATTGGCCGCGGCCTCGCCGAGTGAAGCCCCGCCGCGGACCGCCATCCGCTCGATCGCCAGCGGCAGCATGACGAACAGGTCGTACAGGCTGATCAGCATCCGGCTCAGGTGCCGCGCGCTGCCACCCACGATGCGCAGAACCACGCGCAGCGTGCGCAGCAGGCCGAGCGCGACCAGCCCGAGCACGGTCCGCAGCGAATGGATGAACGACTCCAGCGGGATGCCGACGAAGGCCAGCGCGAACGGCAGGATGAAGCCGAGCATCATCTGCGCGACGGACGGAATCCAGCGGAACTGCGCGTCCGCGATCTGCGCACCGGCGAGCGACTGCGTCAGCTGCTGCTGATCGAGAATGAGCAGATCGCGCAGATACGCCAGTGAGGCCTCGATGCTCGCGAAGATCACGAGGATCACCAGTGCCGCGATGCCCATGCCCTTGCGCATGCGGTCATCCATCCGCCCGATCATCGGGAACAGGCTGGTGATGCCCAGTGCCTCCAGCAGGAAGATCCCCATGGAGATCTCGACCATGATGATCACGAGCGCCGCGATGTCGGACACCGGCATGCCGGCGAACCAGGCGCCGCCACTGACCATCTCCGACATCGGCAGCGCGATCAGATGGAAATTGATCAGACCACCGAAGGCCGAGACGGCCAGGATCAGCGCGGCGATGAAGAACTGCGTCAGCGATGACGCGGTCAGCGAATGCAGCGCCTTGTCGTCGTTGTTGCGCATGGCTTCGTAGTTCGCCATGTGCCGGTCGATCGACTCCGCGCGGCCGTCGAGACCGCTGATCGTCTTCTGCACCTTCTCCATGTTCTGCTTCAGGCCGCGCCAGTCCGAGGCCATGCCGCTCAGGATCTTGTGGCGCTCCTGGGCGTTCTTCTGATACGCCTTCAGCGTTTCCTTCTGCGCGCTCTCGACCGAGCTCTTGATCTCGTTGAGGATCTTCGTGATGGCCGGATCGCCCGAGTTCGGCAAAGCCGAAATGGTCTGCACCACTTCCGACCATTCGGGCGGCAACGGCGCGTTATGGGTCGAGGCCTGGTAATCCGCCTCGACCTTCTCCAGCGTCTCTTCGAGCTCCCGATGCAGCGCCGGGTACTGCCCGAGTTCGCGATCGACGATCGACTTGACCCGGGAAAACTCGCGCTCGATGGCCTGCTCGGTCGCCTCGCGACCCTGGGCGACGAGGACGTCGCGGTTGCGGGCCGAGACCCGCTGCTCGAGCTGGCGCACGCTGGTCGCCGCCAGCCGCAGCGCGTGATCGATCGCACGCCCCGTGCTCTGCAGCAGTTGATGGGCGTGCGGGCGCCCGAAGTAGAGAACGACCATGGCGATCGCCAGCCAGATCGCCACGGACAGCGCGGGTGATGCGCTCCAGATGGTGAGGATATCCCACATGACATTGTCTCCCGTTGCGTGTCGATGCCGCGGCCGCCGCCCGACCACCGGGCGGCAACCGCCGCGTGGGACCGATTCTCGGAAGCGCTGGTGAAAATCGGGTGAGCAACCGCCGTGGTAGGCTGTAGCGCGGTTGGCGACGGGGAATCGGGGCGCGCGATGGCCACGATCATGTGGGTGGAAGACCAGTCGCACTGGGTCGATCGTTTCCGCCCGGTCCTGGAGGCGGCGGAACTCGACGACGAGCCGACGCGGCTGCAGGTATTCCGGCTCGCCGAGGCCGCCTGCCAGTTCGTGCGCACGGCCAACGAGTCCCAGCGACCCGACCTCGCGCTGCTCGACGCCAACATGAAGGGCGACACCGGCGCCGGGTTCTCGGTATCGCGCGCCCTGCAGCGCAAATGGCCGGACGTGCCCATCCTGTACCTGTCGGAATACAGCGGCACCGATGTCGAGCAGGAGGCGCTCGAGTCCACCTGGGCGCAGGACTTCATTGCCAAGCATCAACGCAACATCGAATCCGTGCTCTGCTGGCGCATCCGCGCCACCCTGCGCCAGGCCCGGCTGGGCGCCGCCGGGCAGACGGACAGCGACGACCTGCTCAAAAGCGGTGACCTGACCATCGACACCGCGAGCTGGACGATCTACTGGCGCGGCACGAAGCTCATGAACCCGGCCGACAGCCGCCGCCCGCTGGCGCCGACGCCACGGAAGATCCTGCGCTACCTGGTGGAATCGTCACCCCGCCCGGTATCCACCAACCGCATGGCCGAACTGCTCGACGCCGACCCCGACCGCTTCACCTGGGGCGGCTACCGCCAGCACGTGCGCATCCTGCGCCGCGCATTCGACCAGGCGATGCCCGGCGAGGGTCGCTTCACGGCGCTGTGCAAGACCGATCAGGGCATCGTCGCCTTCGGCGACGAGATGGCGTACTGCTGGAAACCGGTCCGGAGCGACACATGAGCGACGAAGGCGACAAGCGTCAGCGGCGCGGCGATCCGGTCGCCTTCCCATGGTTCGCCCTGTTGCTGGGACTGGCGGCCATCGCGTTTGTCCTCATCGCGACCGATCCACGGCTGGCGTCGTTCTATGCGCTCCCCGATTTCCTGCAGGGCCGGGAGGCGCACTATGGCGTGGTGGCCGTCCTGGTGCTGCTCGCCGGCCTCGACGTGCGCCGGGTCCGCCGCCGACACGAAACGCAGCGTACTGAACTGCAACAGCGCCAGGCGCAGATCGACGATCTGTGGGCGCGCAACAAGCAGCTCCAGCTGAAGGCACACACGTATTCCGAGCACGCCGATAAACTCAAGCTGTTCATCAGCGACAAGCTGCTCGAATACATCGAGTACGACGAGAAGTTCCTGCACTTCAAGGGCATCGCCGCCGAGGTCCGCCACAACGGCGTCATCAGCTTCGACAAGGTGCAAACCGCTCTCCAGCGCCAACTCACCGCCACGGACCCGGCGTCAGGATCAGACACGGCCACCGGCACCGCGGAGACCGACCCGCAGGCCGCACTCGATGCCCTGCACTACCTCTGGGATCTGCTTGATCTCTCCACCGCCGAGAACCTGACGCTGCATATCGGCAACCTGATGTGCGAATGCGAGGAGCAGTACTGCCAGCGCCTGCTCGACAGCGATCAGGCGCGCACCCTGCCGGACGAGCCCGCCTACCCGCCACAGCGCGCCGCCTGGCGCGCACTGGCGATGGTGCGCGAGGAACCGTTGCCGGCACTCGACCCGGATACGCCCTACAGCCTGGATGATGGCCGCATCCATGCCCGCCTCGAGCGCTGCGGGGAACTGCTGGGCAAGGAGAATCACCTCGTCCTCCTGCTGGAGAACCTGCTGCGCAATGCCCAGTTCTACGCCGCCAAGCGCGGCTACAGTTCGCAGTTCGCGCCGATCGCGCTGACGCTGTCGGAAGAAGACGGCGATGTCTGTCTGCGGGTCTATAACCGCGGGCCGCACGTGCGGGAAGAGGACCTCCCCAACCTGTTCCAGCTCGGTTACAGCACCCGCCGCAAGCGCGAGCATCATGGCCGCGGCCTCGGGCTCTATTTCGTCAACGAGATCGTGAAGGGTTACGAGGGGCGGATCACGGTCCACAACATCGACCATCCGCGTTATCGATACACGCTCCGGATGAGCCTGCTGAACGGTAAGGAGCTCATCGAATCGGTGGAGACCGTCAACGAGAACGGGCGAACCCGCTGCCGCAGCGCCGAAGGCGACACCGTGCGCAGCCGCGAGTGGACCAATCCGTCCCCCGTGACCCACATCGTGATCGAGTCCGATGACGGCACGGGAAGCGTCGTGCTCGACGAATTCAGCGCCCGCGGCACCCAGGATTTCCACGACCCGGCCCACCCCGAGCGCCCGCACTGGCGTCTGCGCTATCGCCCGAAGCGCAACGCCCACCGGCTCGAATTCATGCCACTCGACATCACCGGCGTCGAGTTCGAGGTGCGCCTGCCGACGGCACAGAAGCGTGTAGACAACGCCGGTGCCGTCATCGAGACGGATACCATCGACGGCGATATCGACCCGCCCTGACGCGGAAGCCTGGCGGCAGGCGCCCCCGGCTGCGGATGCTGACAGCACCCCGGCGAGTCGCGCCGAGGCCATTGCCCAAGCCTCCCGGGATCGCCGGCGGCTACTGCAGTTCGACCACCCGATCCGTGGTTGGCAGGGCGGTGGTGTCGTGGGCCAGCAGCAGCGCGGTCCGGCCGCGCAGCCAGGGTTTCAGGCGCGCGGCCACCTCCGCCGCCGTGGCCGCATCCAGCCCCGCCAGCGGCTCATCCAGCACGACCACGGATGCATCGCGCAACACGATCCGGGCAAGCGCCAGCCGCCGCGCCTGACCACCGGAGAGACGCACACCGCTCTCCCCCACCCAGGTGTCGAGCCCCCGATCGAGTCCCTCGACGAAATCCGCGAGGGCGACCACTTCGAGTGCGTACCACAGGGCGCGGTCATCGGCCTCGGGGCGCGCGAGGAGCAGATTGGCGGCGATCGTATCCGCGAAAATCTCGTTGCGTTGCGTGGCATAACTCACGCGCGCCTGGACGGTCGCCTGCGCCAGTGCGGGCAGCGCGGTGTCGCCCAGACGGACCTCGCCGCGCAGGGGATCGAGCAGGCGCACGGCCAGATCGGCCAGGGTCGATTTGCCGCAGCCCGACGGACCGACCACAGCGACATGCTCGCCCTCGGCGAGGTGGAGCGAAAAGTCGCGCAGGATCGGCTCCGGCGCTTCACCGCGCCCGGCATCCACGTGATCGAACGTCAGCTCATTGGTTTCGGGGGGCGGCGCCGGCGCGTGCGGCTCGCGGATCGTTGGCTCGACCGCCCCCTGAGAATTGAGACGACGCGCGGCGGCGCGCGCCCGCCCCAGCTGGAGCAGACCGCCGGGTACCGGTGCGAGGCCTTCAAGCAACGCCAGCACGGCGAGCGGCATCAGGACCGCCAGCGGCCCGCTGAGCGTCTCGGTCGTATACAGCGACAGCCCGAGGAAGAGCGCCAGCGCCATCACCAGGTGGACCACCAGCCCCATGCCGGCCTCGCCCACGGCCGCGAGCCCCGCGGCGCGCTGCTGCTCCGCGACCAGCGCACGGTCGCTGCGTTCGATCGCGGCCTGCTGGCGATTGACCACGCCGAAGGCGCGCAGTTCGGCGAGACCGCGCACCAGGTCGACGATCTGCGTCCGTGCCGACTCGGTGCGCCGGGCGACGCGTTCGCCGATACCGGTTCCCGGCCAGGCGACCGCCACGGTCACCACGCCCGCCCCGACGAACAGCACGGCGCCGACCGCGAGTCCGGCCGCTGGCGCGATCAGCGCCAGCAGTCCGGCAACGCCGAGGACCGCGAGCACGGCGGCGGCCGGCGGCGCGAGGCAACGCAGATAGAGGCTGTCCAGGGCGTCGATATCGGCCGTCAGGCGGTTGAGTACCAGGGCATTGCGGAAGCGAGCCAGTGCCGCCGGATCGAGTACCGTCAGGCGGGCGAATACGCGCTGGCGCAGATCGGCGAGCAGTCGCAGGACGGTGTCGTGATTCTGTACGCGCTCGATGTAACGGGCCGCCGTGCGGCCGAGGGCGAAGAAGCGGATGCCGGCGCCGGGTATATAGATATCGAGCTGCGCCTGGATCCCGGCAGCCAGCGCGAGCGCCGTCACGCCGGTTGCCGTGATGAACCACCCGGAGAGTGCGAGCAGACCGACGCCGGCGGCGATCGTGGCGAAGACAAGCACACTGCCCAGCAGCATGCGGCCGCGATACGTGGCCAGCAGGCGTAGATAGGGGCGGAGTTCGATCATCGCGCGACCTCGCGCACCACACCGGCATCGATCTCGATCACCCGATCCACCATCGCCCGGACCGCGTCGTGATGGCTGGCGACGATCAGGGTACGGCCCTCGGCGGCGAGGTGCCGCAGCGCGTTCAGCACCATCCGTTCGCTGGCGGTATCGAGGCTGGCGGTCGGCTCATCGAGCAGCAGCAGCGGCGCCTGCGCCAGGAACGCACGGGCCACGGCGATGCGCTGCCCCTGCCCGCCGGACAGTCCGAGACCACCTTCACCGATCGCGGTCTCCAGGCCATCCGGCAGGTTGTCGGTAAACGCCGTTACACCGGCCTGTTCGGCCGCCGCGCGGACGGCGGTGCCGGTCGCCGCCGGCCGCGCCAGCGCGATATTGGCGGCGATAGTGCCACTCATCAGAAAGGGCCGTTGCCCCACCCAGGCGACCGGGCCGATCCGGCCTGCGGGTTCGCCGTCGATGCGGATTTCACCCCGATCGGGTTGCACGAAGCCGGCGAGCAGTTGCAGCAGGGTCGATTTGCCGGAACCGGACGGTCCGATGAGGGCGACGCGCTCGCCCGCGGCGATATCCAGGTGGGCACCGCGGAACACCGGGCCGCGCTCCGGCCACGCGAAGTGGAGATCGGCGATCGAGATCGCAACGGCCGCCCGTTCGGTTTCGATGGTTACGCCGTGATCGTGCGGCCCTGGCCGTTCGAGCAGGCTGCGGAGGCCGCTCGCCGCGCCGAGTGCCGCGGCGCGATCATGGTAGGTCTGGGCGAGCGTGCGCAGCGGCTGGAAGAAATCCGGTGCCAGCAGCAACAGGAACAGGCCCGAGAAGAGCGTCAGCTCGGGGGCGTTGCCGAATTCGATGTACCCCAGCAGGCCGAAGCCGATGTAGATCGCGATACTGGCGATCGCGACCGAGGCGAAGAATTCCAGCACGGCCGACGACAGGAAGGCGACGCGCAGCGTGCGCATATTGCGCCGCCGATATTCGTCCGCCATGGCGCCCACTTCCGCGACCGCATCCTGACCCCGGCCGAACAGGCGCAGTGTCGACAAACCGCGTACGCGGTCGAGGAAATGACTGGCGAGGCGATTGACCGTCTCGAACTGCTCGCGGTTGAGGTGCTCCGCACCCATGCCGACGAGCGCCATGAATAGCGGGATCAGCGGCGCTGCCAGGATCAGCAGCAGGGCGACGATCCAGTCCTGGGTCAGCGCGACGGCGGCGATCGCGAGCGGTACGCCCATGGCGACCACCAGCTGGGGACGGTAGCGCGCGAAGTAGCCGTCGATCGCGTCAACCTGCTCCATGGTGCGCTGGGCAAGGTCGGCACTGTGCTCCCCCGCGAGATGGGCCGGCCCCAGTGCCGCGATGCGCTCGAGCAGCGCCGCGCGCAACCGCCGTCGGATCCGCGCCGCGGCGGCGATCCCGGCGGCCTGCTGCCCCCAGTGGCTCATCGCACGCGCGGCGACGACACCGACCAGCCCCCCGAAAAGCGGGAGAAGCTCGCCGATCGGGGCCTCGGCGACAATGACCCGGTGCACGATCAACGCGATGAGCCCCGCCTGCATGATGACCAGCAAGCCGGTGACCAGACCGGCCCCCGCCGCCAGCGCGAGGAGTCCGCGCTGCTGCCGGGACAGTTCCTGCAGCCAGCGCGCGTGCCCACGCATGCCGTGGTCGCTCATACCGCTCCCGGTCAGCCGAGGATGGCGCGTTCAGTGTGGCGTTCGATCTTAAAGGGGCGCCGTGGACCCACACCGCCGTAATGAACGGCGGGAATAAGCGATGGCTGCCGGATGCCCGTGCCCGGGCGCTGCGTCCCGGTGCCCGTGCCTGACGCGCCCCCGACGATCGGGAACGCTGCAGGTCGGGCTTCCAGCCCGACAGATCAGGGGCTCACGAGTGTCGGGCTGTAAGAGTCTGTGTAACCCCGAACTGCAGGACTTCCAGGCAGCAGAGGTTACCTAGTGGTACCCCGAATCCGGCGTCACCTTGCCCCGGAAGACCCAGTATGTCCACGCGGTATACGCCAGGATCACCGGAGTCACGAACAGCACGCCGATCAGCAGGAACAGCTGCGAGCCGGGATCGGAGGCCGCGTCCCACAGGGTGTGGTCGGGCGGCACGATGTAGGGCAGCTTGCTCACCAGCAGGCCGAGGTAGGCGCAGATGAAGATGCCCATCGTCGTGACGAAGGGGGTGATCTCCTCGCGCTTCTGGACCGCCCGATACTGGATCCATGCCAGCAGCACCGCACCGGCGGGCAGCACCCACAACACGTGCAGCTGACCGAACCAGCGCTGGGCGACGAACTCATCGACCAGCGGCGTCCAGATGCTGATGATCACGAAGATCGCCATAACGGCGGCCAGCAGTCTCGGTGCCAGCCGGTAGGCCCACTCCTGGGTCTGGCCCTCGGTCTTCATGATCGTCCAGGTCGCACCCAGCAGCGCGTAACCGGCAACGAGGCCGATCCCGGTGACGACGGTGAACGGCGTGAGCCAGTCCAGCGCGCCGCCGACGTAGACGAAGCCCTCGGTCTCGAAGCCCTGGATATACGTACCGACCACGGCGCCCTGGGCGAACGAGGCGACCAGCGAGCCGCCGAAAAACGACCAGTTCCAGAGGTAGCGCGACTGGTTCGCCTTGAAACGGAACTCGAAGGCGATGCCGCGGAAGATGAGCCCGGCCAGCATCAGGAACACGCCGATATACAGCGCGGGCAGGAATACCGTGTAGACCAGCGGGAACGCGCCGAGCAGGCCCGCACCGCCCAGGATGAGCCAGGTCTCGTTGCCGTCCCAGACCGGTGCGACCGAGTTCATCATCATGTCGCGGGAGGTTTCGCTCGGCGCGAACGGGAACAGGATCCCGACGCCGAGGTCGAACCCGTCCATCAGGATGTACATGATGACGCCGAAGCCGATAATGGCGGCCCAGATCAGAGTCAGATCGATCAGTTCCATCGTCTTTTACCTCGCCGTCGCCGGAGCGCCACTGTCGCCTTCGAGCGGAACGTCGGCCGCAGAGAACGGGCGCTTGGCGCGATGGTGTTCCGGATGCTCGTCATGGGCCTCGACCTCTTCCATACCGGTACGCACGATGCGCACCAGATAGTAGAGCCCGGCGGCGAACACGACGCTGTAGACCACGATAAAGCCGATCAGCGTGAACAGCGCCATGCCACCCGTCAGTGACGGCGTCAGGCCCTCGGCCTGGGTCATCAGGCCATAGACCAGCCACGGCGCGCGGCCGATCTCGGTCACGAACCAGCCGGCCAGCACGGCGATGAACGGTGCCGGGATCATCGCGACCAGCACGCGCTTGAACAGCGGCTGGTCGTAGAGCCGACCGCGGAAACGCAGCCACGCCCCCCAGAGCCCGACGCCGATCATCAACAGGCCGATGCCGACCATCACACGGAACGACCAGAACGTGGGACCCACTGGGGGCCGCTCATCGGCCGGCACGTCCTTGAGACCGGGGACGACTCCGTCGACGTCGTGCTTGAGGATAATGCTGGCCAGGTACGGGATACCGATTTCCAGATGATTGGTCTCGTCCGCGGAGTCGGGGATCGCGAACAGGATCAGCGGGGCCCCGGCCTTGGACTCCCAGTGCCCCTCCATCGCGGCCAGCTTGGTCGGCTGCTCCTCGAGCGTATTCAGCCCATGGAGGTCACCGATGACCGCCTGCAGCGGCGCGATGAACAGGATCAGCCACATGCACATGGAGAGCGCGCGTTTATTCAGGTCGACCTCACGGCCCTTGAGCAGGTACCACGCGCTGACGCCGGCCACCACGAAGGCGCCGGTCAGGAACGAGGCCACCACCATGTGCGAGAAGCGATACGGGAACGAGCTGTTGAAGATCGCCTCGCCCCAGGAGGTCATCTGGAACATCCCGTTCTGCAGCTCGACACCGGCCGGCGTCTGCATCCACGAGTTGGCGGACAGGATCCAGAAGGACGAGATCAGGGTCCCGACCGCGACCATGATGGCCGAGAACAGATGGACGCCTTTCGGGACCTTGTCGCGACCGAACAGAAGAACGCCGAGGAAGGTCGCTTCCAGGAAGAATGCGGTCACGACCTCGTAGCTCAGCACCGGCCCGAGGAAATTCGCCGACGCGTAGGCGAAATTGCTCCAGTTCGTGCCGAACTGGAAGGCCATGACGATGCCGGAGACCACGCCCATGCCGAAGACGACGGCAAAGACCTTGGTCCAGAACTTCGAAAGCCGCTCCCACTCGGGGTTGCCCGTGCGGAAGAGCAGGCCCTCGAGCACCGCGATATAGGCCGCCAGCCCGATCGTGAATACCGGGAAGATGGCGTGGAAGGAAATCACGAACGCGAACTGGATTCGCGAGAGCAGCAGTGGATCGAGTTCCATCGGACTACCTCAGGCAGATGAGCCGGTCATCGACGCGGAGCCGCTCGGCTTCGCACGCGCAGGAGAATCCCGGCGCCCCGCGGGTCTCGCGCCGCCCCATGATACGCATGAGCGTGATCGCGTCTTGATCCTGATCAAATCCCGCGGTTTTCACGGTCGCGCCGCATCTCACTGTTCGCACATTCGGCGCGCATGGATCCAGGCCCCATCCATGTCGCTCCAAGGGGCTTCACGCCGCCCCCGCCGCGCCATGAGTCCGGACTGCCGCGGGCGAAAGTGCGGGCCGTATCCCTGCCCTGCACTGTACATGATCGCCGCCACGCGATCACAACGCCCGCCAGCTCACGCCGCATTCGTCGGCGCTGGCGGCGTCGCCGGGGAAGTGCGGGGCACTACTGGTCGACTGGCCGCTACCGTCGGGCGCGGGTCCGGGAGTCCTGCAAGCGATCCGGGAGGATATTGTTTCAGCCGAGGGCCGGTACCTGTGCCGTGACGGATGCTGGCCGGGAAATTCGCGCCCACCTCATGCTGTCGCCGAATTCTCATGGGCCATTAGCGTACGATCATGGGCAGGTGAAGCTATTCCGGGTAGATCGGCGTGCGCAATGAGAAACGGAACCGGCGGCAACGCTGGCGTCTGGCCAAGATCGAGGAAGAGCGTCAGAACCGATCGAGTCGGAAACTGGCGGCACAGGAAGCGGATGTGGCGACCGACCTCGCCGATCCCTGTCCCGGCCTCATCACGGCACACCATGGTGGAAAGGTCGAAGTCCGCGGCGAAGGCGGGCGGCATTATCGCTGTCACCTCCGAGCCAGTCTCGATCAACTGGTCGTCGGCGATCACGTGAGCTGGCAATCGGCGCGGAACGAGGGTGACGGCGTCGTCGTGGCGCTGGACCCGCGTACCAACGTGATCCGGCGACCGGACCGGTACGGCAGGCTGAAACCGGTTGCCGCCAACCTTGATCGGCTTTTCCTCGTGTTTGCTCCATTGCCGATACCGTCCAGCGAGTTTCTGGATCGCTATCTGGTGGCCGCGGAACTCAGTGGCGTGCCGCCCTGCCTGATTCTCAACAAGGCCGACCTGATCGATGACAAGGCACGCCCGCGCCTGGACGAACTGTGTGCCATCTACCGGCACATCGGTTATCCGGTCATCGAGGTCTCGGCGACCGAGGGCACGGGTATCGCGCAGCTGAAAGAACAACTCGCCGGGCGCACCAGCGCCCTGGTCGGGCCATCCGGCGTCGGCAAATCCTCGCTGATGAACGCCCTGCTCCCCGATGCCGGCGCCAAAACCGGTGCGTTATGGGCCCAATCGGGTACCGGGCGCAATACCACCCGGGCTTCGCAGCTGCTCGGTTTACCGAACGGCGGCGACCTGATCGATTCACCGGGCATTCGCGAGTTCGGCCTGTGGAACGTCGACAAGGAGGAACTGCTGCGCGGTTACATCGAGCTGCAACCGCTGGTGGGGCAATGTCGCTTCCGCAACTGCTCACACCAGCATGAGCCGGGCTGTGCGCTCCTGGCGGCAGTGGATCGCGGCGCCATCAGCAAAGAGCGCCTGACCAACTTCGAGCGGCTTGCCGCCGCGCAGGGCGAGATGCGCCGGACAGGGCGCTGGCAGCGCAACGACGACTGAGCGGGCGCAGCTGGCGGCAGGGATCTGGAACGAGTCGTCCAGCGACTATGGCGCGGTGCGGGTGCATGCGCGCATTCGCCTTCGGCGAAGACGCGCCTACGAACCCCGGATGGACCGTAGGCGCGTTTTCGCGAAGCGAACGCGCGCACCTTTGCTGACCATCATTCCGACCGCCGTTCCGCCAGGAATCCCTTCAGCACGCGCGCAGTCTCGCTTTTGCGTTTCGTCTTCACGACCTTCTCGGGCGGGCCTTCCGCCACGACCTTGCCGCCGGCGTCACCGCCTTCCGGTCCCAGGTCGATCAGCCAGTCCGCCTCGGCGATGACGTCGAGGTTGTGCTCGATGAGGATGACGCTGTGGCCGGCGTCGACGAGCCGGTGGAGGACGCGGATCAGGCGTTCGACGTCCGCCATGTGCAGGCCGACCGTGGGCTCGTCGAGGATGTAGAGCGTGTGCGGCTGTTTCTGCCGCTTGAGGTCCGGGCGCGCCTTGGCGAGTTCGGTGACCAGCTTGATGCGCTGGGCCTCGCCGCCGGAGAGCGTCGGGCTCGGCTGGCCCAGGGTGAGGTAACCGAGGCCGACCGCGCGCATGAGTTCCAGGGCGTGGTGGATCTTCGGATGGGCGCTGAAGAAGTCGACCGCCTCGTCGACGCTCATCTTCAGCACCTCGCCGATATGCCTGCCGCTGTAGGTCACCGCCAGCGTCTCCGGCGTGAAGCGGTCGCCATTGCAGACCTCGCAGGGCACCGAGACGTCGGGCAGGAAGTTCATCTCCAGGCGCTTGTAACCCTGGCCGTCGCAGCCGGGGCAGCGGCCGTCTTTCGTGTTGAACGAGAAGCGGCCCGCCTCGTAGCCGCGCAGGCGCGCCTCTTCCGTGCGCGCGAACAGCTTGCGGATGTCGTCCCAGAAGCCGATGTAGGTGGCGGGACACGAGCGGGGCGTTTTGCCGATGGGCGTCTGGTCGACTTCCAGCACGCGGTCCAGTTCCTTCCAGCCCTCGATGGCCTCGCAGCCCAGCGGTTTCGGCTTGCGGCCCTTGCGCTGGGCGGTGAGGCGGCGGAGGTTGTCGTGCAGCACACCGCGCACCAGCGAGCTCTTGCCGGAGCCGGACACGCCGGTGACGCAGACCAGGCGTTCGAGCGGCACGGTGACGTCGATGTGCTGCAGGTTGTGCAGGTCGGCGCCGCGCACGGTGACCGCCTGCTCGGGTGCGTCGGTGCGCCGGTTCTCCAGCAGCGGGTGGCGGATGGGATCGGCGAGCGCCCGGCCGGTCGTCGAGTCCGGGTTGGCGACGAGTTCGTCCACGGTGCCCTCGGCCACCACGCGGCCGCCGTTTACGCCCGCGCCGGGGCCGAGATCGATGACATGCTCGGCGCGGCGGATGGTCTCCTCGTCGTGCTCGACCACGAGGATGGTGTTGCCCTTGCCGCGCAGCCGGTCGAGCGTGTCCAGCAGCATCCGGTTGTCGCGCGGATGCAGGCCGATCGTGGGCTCATCCAGCACGTAGCAGACGCCCTGCAGATTGGAGCCGAGCTGGGCGGCGATGCGGATGCGCTGTGCCTCGCCACCGGAGAGCGTCGGCGCGGCGCGGTCCAGGCTCAGGTAGTCGAGGCCGACCTGCTGCAGGAAGTCCAGCCGGGCGCGGATCTCGGGGAGGATGTCGCGGGCGATCTCCGCGTCGCGCCCCTTGAGATTCAGTTTGCGGAAGAGCTTCTCCGCCTGGGTGACGGACAGCTCGGTGTAGTCGGCGATCGACCAGTCGCGGAAACGCACGGCGAGCGCATCGGGATTGAGGCGGCGGCCATTGCAGGCGCGGCAGGTGCGCGGCTCGCCGTCCTCTTCCTCCTCCAGCCACGCGTTCTCTTCGCCCGTCTGTTCCTCATCGAAACCGGCGATCGCGAGGCCCGTGCCGAAGCACTTCCCGCACCAGCCGTGCTTGGAGTTGTACGAGAACAGGCGCGGATCCAGTTCCGGGAAGCTGCGGCCACAGCACGGGCAGGCGCGCTCGGTGGAGAGGATGGTCTCGTCCTTCGACGTAACGAGTTTCATCGTGCCCTGCCCGAACTCGAGCGCCTGCGCGATCAGCGCGTCGAGTTCGTCCTCCATGCCCGCGTTGACCTTGAGCGTGCCCACGGGCAGATCGATGTCGTGCTCGTGGTGGCGGGCGAGGCGCGGCCAGTTGTCGGTGGGCTGGTATTCGCCATCGACCCGCAACGTCGCGAAGCCTTTCTTCCCGGCCCAGGTCGCGAGATCCGTGTAATAACCCTTGCGTGCGACCACCATCGGCGCGAGCAGGGTCGCCTTGCGGTTGCGCGCGTCCCGCATGATGCGCGCGCGGATCGCCTCCGGCGTCTGTTCCTGAATGGGCACGTCGCACTCGGGGCAGTACTGCGTCCCGAGCTTCACGAACAGCAGGCGCAGGAAGTGATAAACCTCGGTCATCGTGGCGACGGTGGACTTGCGTCCGCCGCGGCTCGTGCGCTGCTCGATGGCGACCGTGGGCGGGATGCCGAACACCGCGTCGACATCCGGGCGCGAGGCGGGCTGGACGAACTGCCGGGCGTAGGCGTTGAGCGATTCCAGGTAGCGGCGCTGGCCCTCGTTGAAGACGATATCGAAGGCCACGGTCGACTTGCCGGAACCGGACAGGCCCGTGAGCACCGTGAGCCGATCACGCGGGATGCGGATGTCCGCGTTCTTCAGGTTGTGCTCGCGGGCGTGGTGGATGGCGATGGCATCGGGCAGCGCGGCCGGCGTGCCGCCATCCGCCACCGCCTGCGCCTCACGCATCTGCAGGGCGGCGACACGGGACTCGTCACCCAGGTCGTCGTCGGCGGGGATACCGAGGTACGCCCGCAGTGCGCGGCCGGTGTGGCTGCGCGGCTCGGCCATGATCGCCTGCGGCGAACCCGCGGCGATCAGTTCGCCACCGGCATCCCCGCCTTCCGGGCCGAGGTCGATGATCCAGTCGGCCGCCGCCATCACGTCCTCGTTGTGCTCGATCACCACCAGCGAGTGGCCGGCGTCGAGCAGGCGGCGGAACGCCTGCAGCAGCGTCGCGACGTCGTCCATGTGCAGGCCGGTGGTCGGCTCGTCGAAGATGAACAGCAGCGACTCGCCGCGGCGGCCGCCCGCCTTGGCCAGATGGCCGGCGAGCTTGAGCCGCTGCGCCTCGCCGCCGGAGAGCGTGGGCACCGGCTGGCCAAGGGCCATGTAGCCGAGGCCCACCGCCTGCAGCGGCTCCAGCCCGCGCAGCACGTCCGGGTAGTCGGCGAAGAACTGGACCGCCTGGCTCACCGTCATCTCCAGCACCTCGGCGATCGAGCGCGGCCCGGTGTCGCAGCCGATCGACGGCGCGAGCGTGACCTCCAGGATCTCCGGGCGGAAGCGGCGGCCGTCGCAGTCCGGGCAGCGCAGGTAGACGTCCGAGAGGAACTGCATCTCGACGTGCTCGAATCCATTGCCACCGCAGGTGGGGCAGCGCCCGTTGCCGGCGTTGAAGCTGAACGTGCCGAGCGTGTAACCGCGCGCCTTCGCCTCGGGCTGCGCCGCGAAGACCTTGCGGATGACATCGAAGGCGCCAACGTAGCTGGCCGGCGTGGACCGGGTCGTGCGACCGATGGCGGACTGGTCGATGAGCACGACATCGTCGATGTGCTCGTACCCCGAGATCGCCTTGTGGGCGCCCGGCACCTCGCGCGGATGCCCCTTGAGCTCGCTGAGCGCGCGATAGAGCACATCTTCCATAAGCGTGGACTTGCCGGAACCGCTGACGCCGGTGATGACCACCATGCGCTGCAGCGGCAGATCCACGTCGATGCGCTTGAGATTGTGCTCGGCGGCGCCGCGGATGCGCAGGCACTCGCTGGCCTTCGGCGCGCTCGCCGTCCCCTGCTCCGGCACGGCGTCGTGTTCGACCACCCGGCGCCGGCCGGTAAGGTAGTCCGCCGTCAGCGAGTGTTCGGACTGCAGCAGCTCGCCCGGCGAGCCCTGGAAGACGATCTCGCCGCCGCGCTCACCCGGCCCCGGGCCGATGTCGATCACCTGGTCGGCGGCGTGCATCACCTTCGGATCGTGCTCGACCACCAGCAGCGAGTTGCCGGCGTCACGCAGGCGATGCATGACGCCGATGATGCGGTCCATATCGCGTGGGTGCAGGCCGATGCTCGGCTCGTCGAGCACGAACAGCGTATTCACCAGCGAGGTGCCGAGCGCCGTGGTGAGATTGATGCGCTGGACCTCGCCGCCGGAGAGCGTGCGCGACTGGCGGTCCAGGGTCAGGTAGGCCAAGCCGACGTCGACGAGGTAATCGGTGCGCGCCCGAATCGCGTCCAGCAGCAGATCGGAAGCGGCGTCCAGCGGCGCGGGGAGGTGCAGGCGCTGGAACAGTTCGCGCACGCGGCCGAGGGGCAGGCCCATGATGTCGGCGATGTTGAGCCCGGGCTGCGCTCGGAGCCGCGCGCGGGAGAACGCCGCGCCGGTCGGCATGAAGCGCTCCTTCGGCGCGAGGACGGCGTCGGCGTCTTCCTTCGTCCCGACCCGCCACTGCAGCGACTCGGATTTCAGGCGCGCGCCGCGGCAGCTCGGGCACTCGTCGTAGGAGCGGTAGCGCGACAGCAGCACGCGCACGTGCATCTTGTAGGAGCGCGATTCGAGCCAGTCGAAGAAGCGCTGGACGCCGTACCAGCCACCGCGCGTCGAGGACCAGCTCCAGTCGTCATCGCCCTGGATGACCCAGTCCCGGTCCGCCTGCGGCAGATCCTTCCAGGCGATGTCCGTCGCCACGCCCGCGCGCCGTGCATGGCTGATGAGGTCGCGCTGGCAGCCGGCATACGTCTCCGTCTGCCACGGCTTGATGGCGCCACCATCCAGCGACTTGTGCTCGTCCGGGATGACGAGGCGGTAGTCGATACCCATCACGCGTCCGAAGCCGCGGCATTCGCCACAGGCACCCATGGGCGAGTTGAACGAGAACGAGTTGGGAATCGGGTCGCTGTAGTCGCGGTCGCAGTCCGGGCAGTGCAGGCCCTCCGAGAACCGCCAGTGGTCGGTCGGTTCGCGGTCGTCGTCCAGCGGGAAGACGCTCACCCGCCCCTGGCCGGCACCCAAGGCGCCCTCCACCGCTTCCGTGATCCGATCGCGGTTGTCCGCCACCAGGCGCACCCGGTCGCGCGTGACCCGCAGCACGTTGCCGTCCACGGTCTCGACCCGCGTGAAGCCCTGGCGGTCGAGTTCCGCGCGCACCTTGTCCTCGGCGACGTCGCCCGTGAGCGGCACGTCGAACGCGATCACGGCGCGCGCGCTTTCACCGCGGTCGAGCAGATCGGCGACGATGTCGTCGGCGCTGTCGCGGCGCACCTCGCGGCCGCAGCCCTGGCAGTAGAGCCGCGCCGCGCGCGCGAACAGGAGCTTCAGATGATCGTTGAGCTCCGTCATCGTGCCCACGGTCGAGCGCGAGTTCTTGACCGGGTTGGTCTGGTCGATGGCGATCGACGGCGGGATGCCCTCGATGGAGTCGACCGCCGGCTTGTCCATGCGGTCGAGGAACTGGCGGGCGTAGGGCGAAAACGTCTCGACGTAGCGGCGCTGGCCCTCGGCGTAGACGGTATCGAACGCCAGCGAGGACTTGCCCGAGCCGCTGGGCCCGGTGATGACGGTCAGCGCACCCAGCGACAGATCGACGTCCAGGTTCTTCAGATTGTTCTGGCGCGCGCCGCGCAGGCGGATGATCTCGTGCGTCATGGGTGCTGTCCGCGAGGGGTAGGCAAGGATAGGAGATTCACCCTTCTCCGTCGAAGCGTTCCGGGATTCACCAGGGTGCCCCGACCAACGGCTTTCCCCGGTGATCATGCGACGTTGGCCCGGATACGGGCTGAAAATCGGTTCACGCAGAGCCGCAGAGCGCGCAAGGAAGGCGGGGATCACACGGCGAGAACGGATTACGTTTATGCGCGACGGTTCGGGGTGGTCCGGTCCCTTTTCCCGCATTTGCTTTTCTCTCTTCCTCCGCGGCCTCTGCGGCTCTGCGTGAAAACGCCTTTCGACCTCACTCGCACGGTCAGACGCGCTCGGCCCGTGACCGGATTGCGTGAACGATGCTCGGCAGGTCGTCACGCGGCCGGTCAGCCATGAGGGTGATGAGGGTCTGTTCGATACCGGCGAGCAGGGCGATTGGGGCGCCGATGTGCAGCGGCCAGGCGGGACCGCCGGCGAAGAGGACGAGGAACCCGATCGAGAGCAGCCCAACGGCGAGTTTCGCCGACCAGGTATGGTAGGAAGACAGGCGATGAAAGCGCAGCAGGGCGACCGCGCCCGGCAGCGCATAACCGATCACGACCAGCCCGAACCAGAATGCCTCGCGCTTGACCAGTTCCGGCCACAGCCACCAGCCGCCGAGCGGGATGATGATGTAAATGGCGTAGTCGGCCAATGAATCCAGACGTACACCGAGCGCGCTGTAGGCATTGAAGCGGCGGGCGATCCAGCCGTCGATGCCGTCCGAGAGGATCGCCAGCAACAGCACGACCAGAAACGCCGTGGCCTCCCCGAACCATGCGAGCGCCAGCCAGCAGCGGCCCCGTCGCCGCCAGGCGCAGTCCACTGAGTATATTCGGCAGGTACTTCATTCCATCGCTCGCCACGACCGGGAGCGCCCGGCCCGCCATGCATTGTAGGCCGTGCACGGCGCGCCGACACGCGTGAAGCGATCGCAAGCAAGCCGCCACGACATGCCCCCCTTGTAGGAGCGAGCTTGCTCGCGATCAACGCGCACTGGCGCACCACGGCCACCGGCCACCCGCGCATCGTCCCGCCCCGCGATCGCCCCGAACCGCTACCATGACCGTAACCATCGCCAGACGGTAAACGCATCCGGCCCCCGCGGCGCGAATCCCGCCGGCGAACACGGGACGAACATGATGTTCCCATCGGCACGGACTCGACGGAGCACAACGGCATGACGGCAACGGACCCCATCGTCGTCTTTGATGACGTCCATTACGGCTACGTCGAGGCCGGTCGGCGACACGAGGTTCTGCACGGCATTGACGGCACGATCGCGCGTGGAGAAACGGTCGCGCTCCTCGGGCGCAGCGGATCCGGCAAATCCAGCCTGCTCAATCTCACGGCCGGCCTGGCGCAGCCGGGCCAAGGCCACATCCACGTCGCCGGCAAGGACATCGCGGCGCTGGACGAGACCGCGCGGACGCGCCTGCGCCGGCGCCACGTCGGTTTCGTCTACCAGTTCTTCAACCTGATCGACACGCTGAGCGTCCTGGACAATGCCCTGCTGCCGCTGGAACTCGACGGACGCATCGATGAAGCCGCGCGCGAGCGCGTCGAATCCCTTCTGGCCGAGGTCGGTCTGAGCGATCGGCTGGAAGCGCGGCCGGACAGCCTCTCCGGCGGCGAACAGCAGCGCGTCGCCCTGGTGCGCGCGCTCGCGCATTCACCGGCGCTGGTACTGGCCGACGAACCGACCGGCAACCTCGACAGCGAGACCGGGACCCGAGTCCTCGACCTGCTCGACCGGTTGGTCCGCGACGCCGGCCACAGCCTGCTGCTGGTGACCCACAGCAGCGAGGTCGCCGCGCGCGCGGACCGGGTGATGCATCTGGTCGATGGGCGCCTGCAGGCACCGGAAGCGGTTTCGTGATCCCCCGCTGGCGCCGTGCCAGCCTGCGCTGGCTGCTGCGGCATCCGTGGCAGCTGGGCCTCGCCTTCGTCGGCGTCGCCCTCGGCGTGGCCGTCGTGGTCGCGGTGGATCTCGCGACCGGCAGCGCCGGCCGCGCGTTCGAACTGTCGATGGAACGCGTGACCGGCGACGCCACGCATCGCATCGTCGGCCCGCCGCGCGGCCTCGACGAGGACTTCTACCGCGAACTGCGGATCGAGCGCGGCGTCCGCTCGAGTGCCCCGGTCATCGAGGGCTTCGCCGACTTCCGCGGTGAGACCCTGCGCGTGCTCGGCATCGACCCGCTGGCCGGCACGGGGGCGGCGGGCCGCCTCGCGGATGTACGCGGCGATGATCTGGCCGCCCTGGTCACCGAGCCGGACACAATCCTGCTGGCCGCACCGACGGCCGAGCGGCATGGCATTGCCCCGGGTGACACGATCACGCCCCGGATCGCCGGGCGCACGCATGAACTGCGCGTGGTCGGCCTGATCGAGGGCGAGGGGCGCGAGGAGGCGGCGCTGGACGGTATCGCCGTGGCGGACATCGCCAATGCCCAGGCGTGGTTCGACCGCATCGGGCGCATCGACTACATCGATCTCGCCATCGACGCCCGAGCGGCCGAGCGCATCGCCGACAACCTCCCGGCCGGTCTGCGCCTCGAATCCACCGCGGCCCGCAATCGCCAGGCCCGCGAGATGACGTCCGCGTTCCGCACGAACCTGACCGCGATGGGCCTGCTCGCGGTCGTCGTGGGCGTCTTCCTGATCTACAACACGATGACCTTCACCGTCGTCCAGCGACGGCGGCTCATCGGCACCCTGCGCGCGCTGGGCGCGACCCGCGGCATGATCTTCGGCCAGATCGTGCTCGAGACGCTGCTGCTCGGTGCGGCCGGCACCCTGGCCGGTCTGCTGGCCGGCATCGTGCTGGCGCACGGACTGGTCCATCTGGTTACGCGCACGATCAACGATCTGTATTTCGTGCTGACCGTGCGCGAACTGTTCATCGACGCCGGCGTGCTGGCGCAGGGCGCCCTCGTGGGCCTCATCGCCGCGCTGGCCGGCGCGCTGGGCCCCGCGACCGAGGCGGCCGGCTCGCCGCCCGACACCGCCGGTCGCCGCTCGGTGCTGGAACGGCGCACGCATGCGCTGGTCCCCCGCTTGGCGCTCGCCGGCGTCGCGATCCTCGCCCTGGGCGGTGGCGCCCTGCTCCTGCCCGAAGGCGGCCTCCCCGCCGGTTACTTCGCGCTCTGCGCGCTGATCGTCGGCAGCGCCTGCCTGATCCCGCAGATCCTGCGCGTCGCCATGCCGCCTATCGGGCGCGGACTCGGGCGCGTGTTCGGGCCGCTCGCCCGAATGGCCGCCGCGGGCATCCCCGCGGCGCTGTCACGCACGGCGCTGGCTGTCATCGCGCTCACCATCGCCCTCTCGGCGACCGTCGGCGTGGGCGTGATGATCGACAGCTTCCGCGGCACCGTCGCCGCGTGGCTCGAACGCACCCTCGCCGCGGATATCTACCTCTCCGGCCCCGACCGCGTGGCGGCGCGCCATTCCTCGCCGCTGCCGGACGGCCTCGCGGCGCGCGTGCGCGAAGTCGAGGGCGTCGGCTCGATCTCCACCGGCTGGCGGGTCGAGGTCGAGTCGGAGCGCGGACCGACGCCACTGATGGCGCTCGACCCCGCACCCGAAAGCCTCGACGCGATCCGCCTCCGCGACGGTGATCCGGACCAGGTCTGGCCGCGTTTCAGCGAAGGCGAGAGCGTACTGGTGACGGAACCCTGGGCCCGCCGCCACGAAACGGGCGTGGGCGATACGGTCCGGCTGCAGACCAGCCGGGGCTGGCGCGAAGTCCCCATCGCCGGCGTCTACTACGACTACAACACCGATCGCGGGATCGTGCTGATGCACCGCGACCTCTACGACCGCTGGTGGCCGGATAACCCGATCTCCTCGATCGGCGTATTCCTGGCCGACGGGGCCGACATCAACACGGTCACCGAGCGCCTCCGGACCCTGCTGCGCGACACCGGCCCCGTGGACCTGAACCGCAGTGCCGAGATCCGGCGCCTGTCGCTGGAAGTCTTCGACCGCACCTTCGCCATCACCGGCGTGCTGCGCGCCCTCGCGCTGGTCGTCGCCTTCGTCGGCGTGCTGACCGCGCTGCTGGCGCTGCAGCTCGAACGTGGCCGCGAACTCGGCATCCTGCGCGCGACCGGTGCCACACCAAGGCAGATCCGCGTCCACGTCCTCGGCCAGACCGGCCTGATCGGCCTCGCCGCCGGCCTGCTGGCCATCCCGCTCGGCCTCGCACTCGCCGAAGTGCTGATCCACGTAATCAACCAGCGCGCCTTCGGCTGGAGCATCGCGACCAGCATCCCGCCGCTGGTCCTGATCGAGGCATTGGCACTCGCCGTCGCCGCCGCACTGCTCGCCGGCGCCTGGCCGGCCTGGCGCGCTGGCCGGGTCGAACCGGCCTCGGCGCTGCGGGAGGAATGAACATGCGTGCCCTGATTGTCATGATCGTCCTGGCGCTGTCGCTCATCACCGGCTGCGACCGCGGCGATCAAACCAAGTCCACCAACACCGGGGCCGATACGCTCGGCGACGCGCTGGGCGGCGACGCCGCGCCCGGATTCGAACGCGCGACCGGCGAGCGCGAGTTTCGCTTCCCGTACGACCACGGCCCGCACCCCGACTACCGCAACGAGTGGTGGTACGTCACCGGCAACCTCGACGGCCCGGACGGCCGCCGCCTCGGCTTCCAGTTCACCCTCTTCCGCATCGGCCTCGCGCCCGGCGAGGGGGATCGCGCATCACGCTGGGCGACGAATCAGGGGTGGATGGCCCATTTCGCCGTCACCGATGCCGCCAACGATGAATTCCACGCCTTCGAACGCTTCTCCCGTGGCGGCGACATCGGTCTCGCAGGCGCCGAACGGGATCCGGTGCGCGTCTGGCTGGAGGACTGGCAACTGGCGCAGGAATCCGATGGCACGTGGCGCCTGCAGGCGGCGGCGGATGACGTCTCGGTCGACCTCACGTTCGACCCGCGGAAGCGGCCCGTCCTCCAGGGCGACGACGGCCTCTCGCACAAAAGCGACGCGCCGGGCAACGCGTCCTGGTATTACTCGTACACGCGCATGGCGACCGAAGGCGAAGTCGCGTTGTCCGCAGAAACACTACCGGTCACCGGTAGCGCCTGGATGGACCGCGAATGGAGCACCAGCGCCCTCGGCCCGGATCAGGAAGGCTGGGACTGGTTCGCCCTGCAGCTTCACGACGGCACCGACATCATGCTCTATCGGCTGCGGGAAAAAGACGGCTCTACCGATCCGTGGTCGGCCGGCACGGTCGTTGCCCCGGATGGCCAGGTCACGCGCATGGACCACAACGATTTCGAACTGGAAGTCCTCGACCGTTGGGAAAGTCCCCGCGGCGGCATCTACCCCGCCCGGTGGCGACTCGACGTGGCACCGCTGGATCGGACCCTGACTGTCATCCCCATCCTCGCCGATCAGGAACTCGACCTCACCGTGCGCTACTGGGAGGGTGCTGTCGACGTAACCAGCGATGGTGCCGCCATCGGCCGCGGCTATGTTGAACTCTCCGGCTACGGAGATACCTCCGGTCGTTGAAAGGCCGGCCGGCTCATACCGCCCATGGTGAATCGAGCTGCCTCGCCCGAAACGTAGGTTGGGTTGACGAAGGAAACCCAACACCTCGAGCCACACCCCCAGAACTCACGTCTGCTCAGCGCGATTCGGCCGCCAGCCTCCGCGCCTTGGCCAACTGTTTCTCCGCCAACGGATAACGCTGAATGTCGAGTGCTGTCTCGAAACGCTCAATCGCCTCGTCATACCGATCCTGCTCAAGGAGGAATGCGCCATAGTTCCCGTAGCCGTGTGCACGATCGGGAAACGTGGCAATCACTTCCCGATGAACCTTCTCCTCCTCCGCCGGATCATCCGTCGCTTCCGCAAGATCGATTCGCTGATCAAAAACCCACCGCATCTGATACGGATGCTCGGCCGCCGATTCAGCTTTCCGGAGCATCTTGGCCGATTGCTCATATTCCCCGTAATACCGGTTCAACACCCCCATCAGATACCATGGATTGAAATCACCCCGGTCAAGCTCGTATGCCCTGTTCAGGGTATCCCACGCCTTTCGATACTCGCCTTCGAGCATCTGCAGTCGCGCCCGCATCGCGTATCCGCGGGCCAGTTCCGGATCCAGTTTCAATGCGTGCTCGACCAGCCGGCCGGCGTTGTCCACGGAGTCAGACGAAAAACTGTCGGCCTCGAACCGGCTCCCCGACCGATAGCCGTCGATCAGATACGCCCTGGCAACGCCCAGGTAGACCCATGGATCCTCGGGCGTCTGCTTCATCGCTTCCTGCAATGATTCCACCGACGACATCAACACGTCCGACTGAAACGGATGTGCCTCTACGGATTGCAGTGCCTTTTTCGGGTCCATATTTCCGGCATGCACATACACTCCACTGGTCATAATTATCACGACCATGGTTACCATTACCCTCCGGATACACGAGCGCATGTACACACCTCCCTGTTTTTCCATGATGCTTGGATTCTTGGGATGAGAGCCTTGATACATTCGGGGCCAAAGTAAAAACCGAGATCAAGATCAGAGCCAATTCACGGTCATCAGTGCAGCCAATTCCCTGTTCGAGTGCCGGCATCGCTTTCAACTCACCGGCATTCATAGGTCAGCGTAACCACTCCGAATCCGAATCTGGTTTTTACCCCGACCCCGATCTTCTGGGACTATCTTTCTCAGCGTCGATTATCTTCGCTCGCACTCTTTGCATTCTTCATGACCCCCCAAAGGAGAAACGCCCCGAAGGCAAAGTAGAAAATCACGAACGACCAGAACCCAACAGTATGTCGCTCACGATCCAGGGTTGCACCTGGAGTACTTTTTGCTCCGAACGCAAACACGTCCCCTGTAATAACACCCTCAATTCCAAGGCCAATCAGAGAAACGGCTAGGACGAATACTATCAATATGTTTCTGGTCATTCCGGTCCCTATTTCCCGATCTAGAATGCCGCTCCCCCGGCCATTGTCACTCCAGACGAAGTCACAGATCCTGCAATTTCTCCTCCAATGATCTGCGTAGCCACAGGCGAATTTCGATTCAATGAACGAACCGCCTGATTGGCTTGACCTGGCAAACCAGTAGCACCCAGCAGAGTAGCGGTAGCGGCCTCCGAGAAGTCAAAGTTCTCACACGGGCCTTTGGATGCCGCCTGCGAGGCGATGTTGCCGACTAGGCCAACTGCAGCCCGCCCCACAGCGCCGGCTGGATTGATCAACCCGGTAGCCGCTCCGACGAGTCCCTGGTTGACGATCTCGGTCGCACTCTTCCCTTGCGCGGCTGCTACCGCGGCGTTGACGGTGCCGTTGATTATCGAACCAATGACATTGAGGGCAAACTTGCCATTGCGATCGACGAAGTTGACCGGGTCGTTGACGGCGTAGCCGTAGAGGTTCGTGGAGCCACCCGCGAACCCGATCGGGTCCGTTGCGGTCCACCGCCCGATCTCCGGATCGTAATCCCGTGCGCCGAATCGCACCAGCCCCGTATCCGCGTCATGCAGTCCACCGGCGAAGCCGAACGGCTGGAAGCCAGGGTTCGTGTCGGTCGTGATGTCGCCAAACGGGCTGTAGTCGATCCGCTGCACGACCTCCCCGGACTCCGTGTCGATCACGAGTCGGACCGAGCCGAGGTGGTCGGAGACGATTCGATAGGTGGTGCCGTCGTGGACCATATAGACCGGCACGTTCGCCTTGTCGCCATAGACGAAACGGTGGGTGACGCTGCCGTTCGGGCCGATTCGGGCGACGGGGTTGAGCTGGTCGCGGTAGAGCCAGCCGTGCTGGAGGTCGCCGTTGATACGCTTGCCGACGC
Source organism: Halofilum ochraceum (assembly GCF_001614315.2). NCBI lineage: Bacteria > Pseudomonadati > Pseudomonadota > Gammaproteobacteria > Chromatiales > Ectothiorhodospiraceae > Halofilum > Halofilum ochraceum. The sequence continues at coordinate 72,926 of NZ_LVEG02000004.1, read as the reverse complement.
GGCGGTCGCGGCCGTCGATCAGATACTCGATGGTGGTGCCGTCGGGCTGGACCACCTCGCGCAGGTTGCCGGCGGCGTCGTAGTCGTAGGTGGTCTCTCCTTCGGGCGTGGACTTCGTGGCCCGTTCGCCGGCCAAAGTGTGGGTGTAGGTGGCATCGCCGTAGGCGACAAGACGATCCTGGTCGTCGTAATCACCTGTACGGGTGCCGGCCGGGCCCATGTGGCTCGTGCGATTGCCGTTGGCGTCGTAGCTGTACAGGTGCACGGGGGTACCATCGGCGCGGACTTCGGTCAGCCGGCCGACCTCGTCGTAGTCGTAGGCCCGGGTGGTGGTCTCACCGGCGATGGTCTCGGTTTCCTCGACGATGCGGCCGAGCTTGTCCCGGGTGTACCGGACGTCGTAGGTGACGTTGCCATCGACCTCGACGCCGCGCTCGGCGAGCTCACCGAAGGGATTGTGGGTGCGGGTTCCGGTTACGCCTTGCAGCGTGGTGCCGGTGACCAGGCCGTTAGCTGCATCTCGGTCGATGGCAAGCGCGCCGGATTCGATCAACAGGCCATCGTCGTCGTAATCGAACGGGATGGGCTGGCCGTTGACGGTTTCCTCGGTCAACCAGAAGTTGTTGTCGAAGCGGCGGCTGACGGTGCCGGACACCGGGCCGATCCATGCTGTCCGGGTCGGCAGGAAGCCATCGTACTCGAACTGCAGATCGATCCCGCCCGGTGCCTGGATGGAGGCAAGCTGTCCGGTATCGGCCGTGTAGGTGTAGCGGGTATCACCGACGGGCATGCGGCGGGCGAACAGGCGCCCGCCGGCGTCGTGGTCGAAGGTGATGGTTTCGCCGCCGGGGCGCTGGATCTCCGTCAGTTGGCGGTCGAGGTTGTAACGGTAGCGGGTGACAGTCTCCGTCCCGTCCAGGTCGGGCGGGGTGTAGTCGGTACGCTGGTCGAGGCCGTCGTACTCGAACACGTGCGCGTCGCGGCCCGGCGGTGTGAGTGCCGTCAGGTTGCCGCGGGCGTCGTACTGGTAGCCGATGCGGCGGCCATCGGGCAGGGTCTGTTCGGTGACGCGGCCGGCGGCGTTGGTGTCGAACGCGGTGGTGCGCCCGAGGGCGTCGGTGACCGAGGCCAAGTAGCCCACCTGATCACCGCTGTCGTGATAACTGAAGCTCGTCGTGCGGGCGTTCGCACCGTCGCCCTGCTCCGCCGAAACGGGCCGTCCGCGGTCGTCGTAGGTGGTGGTGATCGGAGCGAGATCCGGGATGGATCGCGTGAGCGGCCGCCCCTGCCCGTCGATCGTGGTAGTGACGGTTCGGTCTTCGGGGGAACTGATTGACCATTTGCGTGCGGCGCCATCATAGGCGGCGGTGCGCGGGCGCCCGTTCGTGGTGGTGGTCTCGATCAAGGTCTCGAACGACAGTGGATCGCCCGGGTCGGTCAGTTCCGCCGTGCGGTCGGTCGTCTGCTCCAGCGTGAGGCCCGTGGGCAGTTCGATGTCGCGTTCCGCGACATACGGCGCGCCGATACCGAAACGCGGATCGGGTTCTTCCGACGTGGTGATCGTCGTACCGTTCGGGCGTTCGATGGTAGTCCCGATGTCGGTGTGCACACGTCGCGTGACCGTTCCGTCCGGGGCCTCGCTGGTGTAGATCCGCTTGCGGTCGTCCGGGCGCTCGGTCGTGAAGCGGTGGACGCGGCCCCCGCCGCTGGTCATGTCGGTGCGATAACCGTCTTCGAGTTGCGTGCGGGCGAGCTGCCAGCCGCCGCCGTTGGGATCGACATCCTGGAGCAGGCGACCGCGTCCGTCGTAGGTGAAGGTGTTGACCGCCCCGCCGGGCCGCTGGAAGCGCGTCAGGAGGCCATCGTCCGTGTATTCTATCGACCAGGTAGCGCCGGTGGGATCGGTCAGGGCTGTCAAGTGGCCGGCGCCATCGATGCTCAATTCGGTGCGCTGACCGTCTGGACCGATGATGGCCTCGGCGGCACCGTCGGCATCGCGCTCGATAGTGGTGGTGTTGCCGTCGCCGTCGGTAATATCGATGGGCCGCCCGCCCTGGTCCCGTGTCATCGAGACAATCGTCTCCCCTGTAAGGGTTGACTCGCTGCGAAGGAACCTGCCGTCCTCGCGGAACACGTGACGCCGCATGGGATCGTCCGCCGAAGGCAGAATCCGGTGTCCATCGACCGTCTTCGCCACGGCTCCGGCACCGACCTCGCGGATGCGGCCATTCAACCATTCGGCTATATACATATTCCCCGCGGGACCAAACAAGACATCCTGCACCGTGCCCAGGGTCGCATCGATCGCCGGGCCACCGTCGCCGCCGAAGCCGTAGTCGCCGTTACCGACGACGGTTTCTATCGTGCCCTGTGCATCCACCCTGCGGATTCGCTGGCTATAGGAATCGGCGATGTACATCTCGCCCGAAGGGCTGAACGCGATCCCCCCTGGCCCATTGAGAGCAGCGTCAACGGCCGGGCCGCCGTCACCGCTGAATTCGAAGTAGCTGCCGTTCCCGGCAACGGTGTCGATCGTTCCATCAGCGGCTATGCGGCGGACCCGAGCCACCGTGACGATGTGAAGGTTGCCGTCAGGATCAAACGCGATTCTGCCGGGACTCTCCAAACCGGCCTGCGAGGCCGGGCCACCGTCACCGCTGTATTCGTTCTCGCCATTGCCGGCCACGGTGTCGATGCTTCCATCGGGCGCAACGCGATAAACGCGACTGGTGTCCAGATCGGAATAGTAGACCCCCTGGTCAGGCCCGACTGCGACCCCGAAAGACCGCTCAACCCGGGCTATGGTCTGAATGATCCCGTCCTGATCAACGCGGCGAATGCGCTTGTTGTTGAGGTCCGCGATATAGAGATTGTCGTTCGGTCCGATTTCGACATCGACCGGGTTGTTGAGGCGCGCACTCTTCGCGGGCCCTCCATCCCCACTGGAACCGGCTGTGCCGGTGCCGGCCACCGTGGTGATCGTCCCGTCGGTGTCGATACGGCGGACACGGTCGCTGCCCGCGCCCGCGATATACAGCCGCCCGGCGGAATCGATTGCGAGGCCCTGGGGAAAATCGAGCGACGCCTCAAGTGCGGACCCACCGTCGCCGGCCGCCACGCTGTCCCCCGTCCCTGAAATCGTTTCGATGATGTCCGTCGTGTACGCCCGATCACGCGCGTCGCCGCGGTGCAGGGTTTTGCCCCGGATATCCAGCCGATGGTGAACGTCGAGTGACCACTGCCCGGCCACGCTGTCCGGGTTGGCCCTGGCCGGGCCGGACAGCCAGTGGCGGGTGGTACGGTCAAAGCTGAAACCTTCACAGTTTTCGCGCGTTCCGATCGCGGTGAACACGGTGGCAAAACGGCCAAAGCTGGCGGCACCCCCGCCACCAGATCCGGAGCCGGATGGTCTTCGGGCGCTGCGGGGCATACATGGATAAATATAGTTCACGGTGACACGCGCACGGGCCGCGCCGGATACCGACCGACCATAGGCATCAAGACCGTCCCACTGGAAGCGATAGCTCAGGTTGCTGGCCGGCTGGAAGGACTTGCGGATGCGCTGGCCCGCTATTCTGATATCCACGGTGACCCTGCGCATCGATGCAGGCAGATCATCTCCCGTCAGGGGAATGTCGATAAATGACCTGCTGCGGTAACCCGGCGCACGATCGCTGCTGTAGTGCAGGCTGTAGGGCGTGCCGGCGATGTCGATGGACTCGCCCAGGGTCTGCTTCTGCGGGCTGATCACGCAACCGTCGCAATCGTTCTCCTCATCCGAGTCGCGCGGCTCGTCCTCGCCATCGTTCTCCGGTGACGGCACGCGCAGCTCCCTCGCGTCGTCCGGTGGCTCGTATGGCCAGTTGCAGTCCCAGGTCGAGAGGTGGTTGGTGGCGAAACGCCAGACGTTGTCGCCAACGGCGTAGAGCTCAGCCAATTGGGTGCGCTCTGCGTCGCCGATACCGAGGGACGCAAGTTCTTCGGCGGTCGCGGGCTCGCCGTCGCCGCTGACATCCAGCACGGCGCGGCCGTCCTCGATCGCGAGGAGTTCTACGATGCGCCCGTCTTCGTGCGCCACCCAGGCGGCGGAGTCGTTGTCGTAGTAGCCTACGGGCACGGGCTCACCGGTGGGGAAGTCGAGGAAGTTGTCGACGTAGACCGGCACGGCCTCGCTGAAAGTGACGTCCTTGCCGCCCACCTTCACGCCCTGCTCCAGGGCCTGGTCGACCGAGAGCTCGACGGCGTAGGTGTAGCCGCTTGCCGGTGGCAGTTCGCCGGGCATTGCGGCGGGACCGGTCGCGCCGACCGTGTATTCGGTGGCACGGACATCCAGTTCGGTGAGCTGCTTCTTGGTACCGTCCGGCAATGTGATCTCGGCAGTGGTGCCGGCCGGGAACAGCACGGTCGCCCGGCGAGAGCCGTCACTGTCGGTGACCTCGCTGCCGCGGGCGACCTGGAAGGGCTGGCTTTCGTCAGAGAGATCGATGGATGTGACCTTGTCGTCCAGTTCGATCATCACGACGTCGTCGGCGTGGTACCAGCCATTCCACTCGGTACGGAGAGTCCGCTGGACACGCAGGTAGCCGTCCTTTTGGTATTCGACGGTGAGATGCCCCCCACCGTTGACGGCCATGTCGAACCCGCCATCCGCCTGGGTGGCGGTATGACCGAATTCGGGGCGATCGAGAATGGTGATATCGACATTCGGGATCGCCTGGCCCTGACGATCGCGGACCTTGCCGCGGAGTACGGATACCCGCTCGGGATCGATGGTGTCCGGGGCGACACCCTGCTGGATCGGCTCGGTGCCCTCATACAGGAACGAGACCTGCTCGACCAGCGGCGGCGTTCCCTTTGCGGGCAGCGGCGGAGCGATGTCGACCGGGTCCGGCGGCGCGTCCGGACCGCTTGTGACTTCGGTCGAGTCGCTGGTGTTGCCGGCAGCGTCACGCGCCGTTACCGAGAAGGTATCTCCAGGTTCGGCGGCCAGGGTGGCGCTGAAGGCGCCTTCGGCATCGGCGATCACGGTTACCCGTGCACCGGTGCGCTCGTTGGTAATCACGAGGGCGGCGTCCGGTTCAACCGAACCGGCCGCGCCGGTGACGGTGGCCGCGTTGCCGTCGATGGCAACGGAGAGACCGTCAGACGCCGGGGGCGATGGCGCCACGGTATCGAGTGTTCCGGTCAGGCTGCGTTGGGTGGTGTTGCCGGCACGGTCGGCGGCGCTGAGGTCGAAGGTATTGACGCCCTCGGACAGATCGACGGCCCGCTCAACCTGTTCAACGTCGGTGGCGATTGTATTGCCGTCGAGCGTCACGGTGGCCGGTTCGTCGAACTCGGCGGTGAGCGTCGGCGCCGGATCGTTGGTGAGAAACTGCGGAACCAGTGCACCGGTGAAGCGAATGGTCGGCGGCACGGTATCGATACGGAGCGTGAGATCGGCGGGGTCGCTTTCGTTGCCGGCGTGATCCGCGACAGTCGCGGCGAGCTGATTGGTCCCCTGATCCAGCGGACTGACGGGGACGCAGGTGGCAGCGTCAGTGCCGGTATCGCAATCGACGGCGAGCGGCCCGCCGTTGGCCTTGATGTTCAGGCTGGTCGGGTCAACGCCGCCGCCGACGTCGTCATAGGCCAGATCGATCGGTGGCCGAACGTCATTGAGCAGGGCGCCGTCGGCCGGCTGATCGATAGCGAGCTCGGGGGCTATGAGGTCGGCAAACAGGCCGAGCGCCGCGATCCGGCCCGGGGCGGCGCGTCGCGGCAGGCGCTTGCGGTAGTCGACTCCGCCGTCGGCACCTACATGCACGAGCCGGGAACGCCCGGCCAGCCAAAGCGACTGGTCGGCAGGGTTCGCGGCGAGATCGACGAGGCGACCACGCTGGAGCGGGTGACGCAGCATTATGCGACGGTTGCCAGCGACATCGAAGCGCAGCAGACGGTGCCCGTTGGCGGCCCAGACTCCGCCAGCGCCGTCGGCCGCTATGCGGTCGAGACCCCGTGCACGCAGGCGCATTTCAGTGCTCCCGTCGGCGGCGGCAAGCCGGCGCAGGCCGCGCGGTGTCGCAAGCCACAGAGCGTCGCCCTCGGCCCCGTAGTCCAGATCGCGGACGTGCGAACCGCGGACGGAGTCGAGTCTCGCCACCGCGGTACCGGCCGCGTCGTAGCCGATGATCCGACCCGGCGTGGCAAGCCACAGGCGATCACGAGCCGTATCGATCGTGGCGGCAAAGACCGGGCGGCGCAGATCGAGATCGACCTGGTGCTCCCCGTGTGCGTCATAACGCCAAGCATGGTGGCGGCTCAGAACCCACACACCTCCGTCCGCCGGGTTGGCCAGAAGACGGAGGCGATGCCCCTCGCCAAGCCCATGGCCACGGGAGACGCCCCGTGCCAGTTTGTGGTTACGGCCGTGCCTCCTGCCATGCTTTCGATCCGAGCCGGGGCCGCGGCGCCAACCGTTGTCGCCCCTACCGTTTTCGCGGCTCTCCCGTACGTGGTGTGGCCGGGACAGCGGTACAGTCGACTCGACCGTACCGTCCGACGCCACGCGCGCCAGATGACTGCCGTCGCTGATCCAGGCGTGGCCGCGACGCGGATCGACCGCCAGCGCCGGGATGCGCCCGAGACCCGGCAGATGCCGCAAGAGATCACCCTCGGCAGCCAGCAGCTGGACGGCACCGCGGCTGCCGCCAGCCCACAGGCTGTCCGGGGTACTATCGGAGTCGGAAGGCGCATTGCCGGCGGCACCGACGAGCAGCGGCACGCCGATCAACAGTGCCAGGATAAAGGTGGGGCGGATTACCGCGCGGCGGTACGTGCGAGTGGCGGGCATGTTTTTCACCTCGGCGGCCTCTCCTGGCCGGTCGTTGTTCTCTTTCCATGAGACCGAGGGCTAATGCCCTGGATCGATATCGCAGTGTCGAAGCTTCTCCTGTCTATATGTCAATGTCAACAAACCACTGTTTCAATCGTGGCGCGGTTTACCTGTCCGCGCGCGTACTCACTTTGCGTGCAGTCGCGGGAATGCGCGCGATCAATCCGCGGCAGCGTGGCCATGATCACTGCGACACAACTCGTGGTCGCCGAGGACTTCGAGGACGCGGCAGTCGGTGACGCGCCCGCCGGAGCATTCGTCGACCATGCGGTCGAGTTCGGTCTCGAGTTCGCGCAGCAGGCGGATACGGCGGCGCACGTCCTCGCGGTGGCGGCGGGCGATGGCATCGATCTCGGCGCAGGAGCGGTTGCGCTGGGCGGCGAGGTCGATGAGTTCGCGGATCTGGTCGATCGCGAACCCGAACTCGCGGGCATGGCGGATGAAATGCAGGCGCTGGCAATCGGCCTGCGAGTAGCGCCGCTGGCCGCCCTCGGTGCGGGCGCCGGGCACCAGCAGGCCCTCGTTCTCGTAGTAGCGCAGGGTCTGGACGTGGACGCCGGCCTGTTTCGCGAGCTGGCCGATCGTGAGTGGATACGCTTCGGACATGGCGGCTTGAACCTACAGGGACTGTAGGGAACAGAATGTGCTCAACGCATTGAGGAGACAACCCGCGATGGCCGGCTGCTGTAACGACCAACCCGCGATGGATAACACCACGCCGGCGTACCGGCGTGTGCTGTGGACCGTGATCGGGCTCAATCTCGGCATGTTCGTCGTGGAGATGTTCGCGGGGCTGAAGGGGCAATCGCTTGCGCTGCAGGCGGACGCGCTCGATTTCCTCGGCGATGGGCTCACGTACGGGCTGAGCCTGGCGGTGCTCGGTTCGGCGCTGCGGGTCCGGGCGACCGCCGCGCTGATCAAGGGCGCCTCGCTGGCCCTGCTGGCGGCGTGGATCCTGGGCAGTGCCGTATGGCGCGTGTTTTTTGTCGGCGACCCGAGCCCGCTGGTGATGAGCACGGTCGGGCTGCTGGCGCTGGCCACCAACGCGGTCAGCGCGCTTCTGCTGATGCGGTATCGCCATGGCGACGCCAACGTTCGTTCGGTGTGGCTTTGTAGCCGGAATGACGCAATCGGTAACGTCGCGGTGATCGCGGCCGCGGGTCTGGTGGCGGTTACCAGTTCCGCTTGGCCGGATCTGGTCGTCGCCGCCGCTATGGCGTCGCTGTTTCTTTCATCTTCGACCGGGATCATCCGGCAGGCGCGGGCGGAATTGCGGGAGGAACCGGCCGTTGCGGAAGTTTCGGTGCGGTAGGCTGAGTAGACGCTTGCCAATCGGTTCTCGCCAAGGCGCGGAGGGCGCCAAGGAGCGCAAAGGGAGAAGTAGGCTGGCTTGCGACCGGAGGGAGCCAGCCGGCACGCTCGTCGCGTGACGGCCTGCCGAGTGGGTTCAACGCGCGCAAGCCGGCCCGATTCGGCGCGCGACGGGCGAGGATCTGAGCCGGGAACAATGCATCCGCCGTTGGAATAGATTGAACGCGGTTGCCGGCTGGCTCCCTCCGGTCGCAAGCCGGCCTACGTCCATGTGGCCGGTACGGGCGGCAACGCTCTCTTCCCTCTTCGCGCCCCTTGGCGCCCTCCGCGCCTTGGCGAGAACCAATAACTGCGTGAATGCGGCCACACGCACCGGAATCAAAAGACCCCGTTTCCGGCGATAATGGGAGCAGCCATGCATCACCACGACCATCACGATCACGACGCGCTTCCGGACAACCGGCGGCGGTTGCTGGCGGCGTTGCTGCTGACGGGCGGGTTCATGGTGGTCGAGGCGGTCGGGGGGTGGCTGGCCGGGTCGTTGGCGCTGATCGCGGATGCGGCGCACATGCTCACGGATACGGCCTCGCTGCTGCTGGCGTGGCTGGCGTTCCGGATTACGGATCGGCCGGCTGACCGGAAACGGACGTTCGGGTATCACCGATTCCCGGTACTCGCTGCGTTCGTGAACGGGCTCGCGCTGCTCCTTATCGTCGGCTGGATCGCGTTCGAGGCCATTGGCCGGTTGCTGGAACCGACGCCGGTGATGGGCGGGACGATGCTGGCGATCGCGGTCGTCGGTCTGCTAGTGAATATCGTTGCCTTCGCACTGTTGCACGGTGGCTCGCGGGATAACCTCAATATGCGCGGTGCGGCGGTGCATGTGCTCGGGGATCTGCTCGGTTCGGTGGGCGCGATTCTCGCGGCCGGCGTGATCCTGGTGACCGGCTGGACGCCGATCGATCCGATTCTGTCGCTGCTGGTGGCGTTGCTGGTGCTGCGCGCCGCCTGGTTCGTGCTGCGCGAGGCCACCCATGTTCTGCTTGAAGGTGCGCCGCCGGGGGTGGATCCGCATGAGATCGAGCGGGTGCTGCCGACCGCGGTCGAGGGGCTGATCGACGTCCACCACATCCATGCCTGGAGCCTGTCCGGCGAGCGGCCGATGATGAGTCTGCACGCCCGTGCGGATGGCGCGGTGGCGCACGATGCGCTGGTCGCGCGGATCAAGGCCGTGCTGCTGGAGCGCTTCGGGGTGGAACACGTCACGCTGCAGATCGAGTATGGCGAGGGGTGTGTGGATCACCAGGACCGTGATGCGGGTCGCGGCGGCAGCGAGCTCGATGAAGGGCCGGCGAAGGGGTGACCTGGGTGCGTGGCTTTGTGGTGGTGGGCGGTTGATGACGGTCGGTTGAACGGGCTGGGGAATCCTGTGGATCGGTATGCAAGACGGGATTCTTGTGCTGCGGCGGTGTCGGGCTTAAGCCCGACCTACGGCTCCAGAAGCGCTTTGATACACCGTAGGTCGGACTTCAGTCCGACACGGCTGTCAGGATTCCACCGGCGGCGCGCATGTCTGTGGGCTGTACGCTTGCAACGCCGGCGGCCATGACGTCCAATCGCGTGCCCGAAACGGAGGAAGCAGTCTTGCGGCAACCCGCCAGTGTGGATGACGACATCGCCCGCGCCCTTGCGGAAGACGTGGGCGGCGGCGACCTCAGCGCCGCGGCGATCCCCGCCGACCGCATCGAGCGCGCGCGGGTAATCGCGCGGGCACCCGGCGTGGTCTGCGGGCGGCCGTGGTTCGACGGGGTGTTCCATTCGGTCGATCCACGGGTAACGATCGAATGGCATGTCGACGAGGGCGCCTCGGTCGCGGCGGAGACGGCGCTGTGCTCGCTGGAGGGGCCGGCGCGGGCGCTGTTCACGGCCGAGCGCAGCGCGCTGAATTTCCTGCAGCTGCTGTCCGGCGTCGCGACGGCGACCCGCGCCTATGTCGACGCCGTCGCGGGCACCGATACGGCCATCCTTGATACCCGCAAGACACTGCCGGGGCTGCGCCAGGCGCAGAAGTACGCGGTCGCCTGCGGCGGCGGCGCGAACCACCGGATGGGCCTGTACGACGCGGCGATGCTCAAGGAGAACCACCTGCACGCCGCCGGCGGCATCACGGCCGCCGTGCAGGCGCTGCGCGCGGAGCATCCCGAGGCCCCGCTGACGGTCGAGGTGGAAACGCTCGACCAGGTCCGCGAGGCGCTCGCGGCCGGCGCCGACCGCCTCCTGCTCGACAACTTCTCCCTCGATGATCTGCGCACCGCCGTCAGCGACAACGCGGGGCGCGCGTGGCTGGAGGCGTCCGGCGGCATCACGCTGGCGAACGTCCGCGCGGTCGCCGAAACCGGCGTCGACTGTATCTCGATCGGGGCGCTGACCAAGGATATCGCGGCGCTGGATCTGTCCATGCGGTTCGCCGGTGACGGGGTGTCCGGGGGCAACGCGCCGACGGGCGGCGCCTGACACGCGGGAGCCGGACGGTACACTGGGGTCCGCGTGAACGCTGGAGAGACCATGGCGACGCTGCGCGAACGGATGGCGGATTTCGGCTTCGAGTCGAATATCGACTACGGGTATCACCTGCGCTGCGTGCTGTCGCAGCCGACCGAGCAGGTGCCGGCCCTGAATGTCGAGGGCGACTCCGGGCGCCGCAAGACGGCCTTCGCCTCCGCGCTGGCCTCGGCGCTGGATTATCCGCAGCGCGTGTACCACGACTTCACCCAGCAGAACGAGCCGCCGCCGAAGGTGATCCCGCCGCCGTCGAAGGATGAGGACGGGCGGGAAGAGCCACCCATCCCGGCGTTCGAGCGCGTGATGAGCGACGCCTGCGCGTATTCCGAGGGCGAGAAGACGATCCTCATCCTGGACCAGCTGCAGGCGGCGGACTTCCGCGAACATATCCGCCTGTACGAGTTCCTGACCGCGGCCGAATGGCATTTCCGCGATGCCACGTTCAGCGCCAATCCGCAGAATCTGCTGGTCCTGCTGATCTCCGAGGAGTCGCTCTACCACTCGCTGCAGAAGGCGAGCTTCAGCGCATGGGTGCCGAAGGCATCGGTCGGCGAGAGCGATTACGAGTCCGCCGACTTCGGTCTCGGCCCGGAAGCGGACGAGCTGATGGAGCACCTCGGCGCGCTGTTTCGCGAGCTCGGCGTGCAGCCGACGCCATCCGAGTTCCGCAAGCTGCTGAACGACATCCAGCAGAACGTGCGCACGCCCGACCAGCTGACTCATTCGATCTACGGCTGGACCGAGGGCATCGACCGCACCCTGCTCCTCGCCGATCGCGTTCAGCAGCGCATTCATGAATTGATGCCGGTGATCGAGGAATACGTCGGCATCGAGCACGTCGAGTTGCGCAGTCTGTAGGTCACGGCTTCGGTCCGACCCCGCCAGGGGGCTATAATCGGCCGCACGCAACCGACGGAGGCCCCATGTCGCAGACCGAAGAGTACGCCCGCCTGATCGAAGCCTATATCCCGGACGCCAAAGCGAAGGTCGAGGGAGGTGGCGGCAAGTTCGAGGCGACGGTCATCAGCGACGCCTTCGAAGGCAAGAGCATCCTCGCGAAGCACCGCCTGGTCTATGCGGCGCTGGACGATCAGATCAAATCGGGCGAAGTCCATGCCGTATCCATCCGTGCCTACACGCCCAGCGAGTGGAGCCAGGCCGGCGGCGAACTCTGAGCGCCGTTGCGGCCGCGCGGGCGCCACGGCGCTCGCGCTGCTACTGCTCGGCGGTTGCGCCACCACCGCACCGCTCCCGGAAGATCCGGCCGACCGCGTCGGCCTGTGCCGTGCGCAGATCGCGCGTGTGGATGCGGCCGTGGCCGGCGCGGACGTGGAAGACGCGGGCGCGAAACGCATCGAGGGCTTCCCCTGGCTGCGCGTGACCCGGCCGCTCGCCTCCTTCGCCGACGAGACCGATTCCGATCGGCGATTCGAAGCCTGGCTCGGGCGGCTCGGGGAGACCGCCGCGGATGCCCGCCGGCACGAACTCGCGAACCTGCCGCAGGCGCGCAGGGAAGGACTGACCGATACATGGGCACCGGCAGCGGCGGAGGCCGGCCTGCCCACCGGTCTCGAATCCGGACTGGCCGCCTGCCGGGAACACCTGAATCGCGACACGTTCGCGGGAGAGGCGGCGCGGGAGCGCCTCCGCGAGGCGGCGGTCGCGCCCGATGAATACATCACCTGGCAGCGCGTCGTCGGCTTCTATCCCATCGCCCGGCTGGTCGCGCGACCGCAGATCGTCGATTACCAGGCAGAGCGTGACGCGGTGTTCGGCGAACCGGCCGATGAGCCCGTCCGGCGCTACGCGGTCGACAGCGAAGGCCGTCGCGACGCCGTGGAAACGGCGCGCGCAGTCGAGCGCGATGCACTCGGCATTCCCGCTCCGACGCGCTCGGAGGCCGCTCGGCTGTTCGATGCGCATGCCCCCGTGTGGGAGATCTCCACGACCAGCGACTCCGATCACCCCGGCGCACTGCGGCTCACCGACGGCGAGCGCCCGGCCGCCGATACCAACCGACCGGCTGAATACCGGCGCCTGTCATGGACCCGTTTCGGCGACGAGGTGCTGCTGCAGCTCAACTACATGATCTGGTTCCCGGAACGGCCGAAGGAAGGCGCCATCGATATGTACGGCGGCCATCTCGACGGCCTGATCTGGCGCGTCACGCTCGGGCCGGACGGCGAACCGCTGGCCTACGACAGCATCCACCCCTGCGGCTGTTACTACACGCTGTTCCCGACCGATGGCTGGCGCGTCGCCGATATGCCCGGTGACGCCGAGCCGGTCGCAAGCCCCGTACGTGCACCGGACTATTCCGCGGACGAGCGGCTGGTGGTGCGGGCGGACAGCGCCACGCATTACCTCGCGGGACTCGAATCGGTCGAGCGCCCGGCCGGTGACATCACGGCACTCGCACCGCTGCCCTTCGGGCAACTTCGGTCCCTGTCCCGCCCGGACGGTGGTAACGCCAGCGCGTTCGCGCCGGATGGCCTGATCCCGTCCAGCGCGCGCCTGGAACGCTTCTTCTTCTGGCCTTTCGGCGTCCCCAGCGCTGGCGCGATGCGTCAGTGGGGAACGCATGCCATCGCCTTCGTCGGGCGCCGCCATTTCGACGACCCGCGGCTGCTGGAACGCCTGCTGGAACCGGAATAAAGCCATGTTCCCGCGCATTCTGCCGCTCGCCATCCTGGCGCTGACCGCCCTGCCCGCCGCGTTCGCGGACGAGGCACCGGACCGGCTCGAGTTCACGCCCGCGGAGATCGCGGATTGGCCGCAGCGCGAGTTCGACGGGGCGGTCACGTATCGCCTGGCCGAGGACGATCGGCCGGCGGTGGAGGCCGTCGCGGAGGATGGCGCCACGGCGCTGTACCACGAGATCGAGATCGACGTCAGCGAGACGCCCTGGCTGGAATGGAGCTGGCGGGTCGATGAGCTGCCGCAGGGCGAGGCCAGTGAACGCGAGAAAGCCGGCGATGACTACGGCGCCCGCATCTACGTGGTCCAGGAAGGATTCTTCGGCAAACTCAGTGCACGCGCGCTGAACTACGTCTGGTCACGCGAACTCGCGCCCGGCACCCAATGGCCCAATGCCTTCACCGGGCGGGCGCACATGATCTCGGTCGAACGGGGCGATGAACGCCGCGGCGAGTGGGTCACCTACCGGCGCGATCTGCGTGAGGACTGGCAGGCGGCGTTTGGCGAAGCGCCCGGGACGATCCACGGCATCGCGATCATGACCGACAGCGACAATACGGACAGTCGTTCGGTGGCCCGGTACGGCAGGATCCGTTTGTTGCCGGACGAGTAAACGGGCGATCCCCGGAGTCCATTTCAGGGACTCCGGTCGATTCTGAGCCGGATTCGCGATCCAATGGCATAGCGCAGTAGCCCGGATGGAGTGGAACGGAATCCGGGGGCTTGTTCGAACACGATTCCGGGCGATGCCGTGCAGACGTTTCCCGGATTCCGTTTCACTTCATCCGGGCTACGATGCGGGGAACAACAACTGGAGGCGTCATGCAGTTCGCAAGTATGCGGGTGGGACAATCGGAGCGCTGGGGTGTCGTTGACGGATCGACGGTGTACCTCGCGCCTGGGGATGGCGCTGCGCCGGCCAGCCTGCGTGCCCTGATCGAAGCGGGCGGCGATCTGCCGGACACGGCGGACTGGGAGCACATTCCACTGGCGGACTGCGAACTGCGCGCCCCGATCCCGGAACCGCGGCGCAACGTCATGTGCCTCGGTCTGAACTATGCGGACCACGCGGCCGAGTCGCAGGGTACGACGCCCGACCAGGTCGAGTTGCCCCGGTCACCGGTCGTATTCACGAAGGCCACGACGACGGTAACCGGCCCTTACGCGGACATCCCCGTGGATTCACGCGTGACCCGCCGGCTCGACTGGGAGGTCGAGCTGGCCTTCGTCATCGGTCGCGGCGGTCGCTTCATCGCCCGGAGCGAGGCGATGCAACACGTGTTCGGCTACACGATCGTGAACGATCTATCGGCGCGCGAACGCCAGAAGCACCACAAACAGTTCTTCCTCGGCAAGAGCATGGACGCGAGCTGCCCGATGGGGCCCTGGATCACCACCGCCGACGCGGTCCCCGATCCGCACGCGCTCGCGATCAGCAGTACCGTCAATGGCGACGTGAAGCAGGACTCCAGCACGCGGAACCTGATCTTCGACATCCCGCGCATCATCGAGGAACTGTCGACCGTCATGACCCTGCTGCCCGGCGACATCATCGCCACCGGGACGCCGGCCGGCGTCGGCTTCGCACGGACACCGCCGGAGTATCTGCACACCGGCGACGTCGTCGAATGTCACATCGAAGGGCTCGGCGCACTGCGCAACACGATCAGTGAATAGGATCCGGGAATAACCATCATTCCCCGGATTGCGTTTCACTCCATCCGGGCGCCGCGCAACACGATCATCCCCCCTGTAGGAGCGAGCTTGCTCGCGAACCGCCCCGAGGATCGATCACGTCCTCACTCAGGCACAAGCTCCCGATCGGCCACGATCACGCCATTGTTATCCGCATAAACCCAGTCACCGGGCCTCACCGTCACGCCCCCGAACGTCACCGGCACATCGCGATCGCCGATACCGCGCTTCTCGGTTTTCACCGGTACCGAGCCGATCGCCTGGATACCCAGTTCGGTCTCGGCCAGTTCGTCCACGTCACGCACACAACCGAAAATCACCAGGCCGGCCCAGCCGTTTTTCGCCGCCTGCGCCGCCACCTGATCGCCCAGCAGCGCGCGGCGCATCGAACCCCCGCCGTCCACGACGATCACGCGCCCCTCACCGGGCGAGGCGACGAGTTCCTTGACGACCGAGTTGTCCTCGAAACACTTCACGGTCACCGCCGCCCCGCCGAAGGCATCGATGCCACCGAAGTTCGCCAGCATCGGCTCCAGCACGCGCACCAGATCGGGGTATGCGTCGCAGAGATCGGGGGTCGAGATCGTATCGGTCATGTGGCCTCCATTCAGGCTTCAGGGGCTTGCGATTGTCGGGATTCGACCAACCGGCCTTTCAGTCGGATAGATCAGGGGCTTGCGAGTGTCGGGCTGTAAGCCCGACCTACGTAACCCTGCAATCAGGGATTTCCTTCCGGCGTATCCGTAATCCAGATATCAGGGCGCATCGCTCCTTCATTCAGCCGGGGCGCGCGCGGTTCAGTCATCGCGATCATCATCGTGATCTCCGGCCATATCGCTCAGTTCCAGGTGCAGCGCCTGCACCGAGATCCGGATCTCCTGGATCGACAGGGCCAGCGACAGCATCATCAACACGAGACTCGCGCCGAACGTGTACTGCGCAGCCGTCAGCAGGCCACCAAAAAGCAGGAACATGCACAGCACGCACAACAGCAGACTCGCCGCTCCGGCCACCTGCATGTTCCGGATGAGCAACACGCGCCGCCGGAGGTTGGCGATCTGGCGCCAGATGACCCGATCCGGGCGTTCTACATATTTCGCGTGCAGCTCCCGGATCAATGACGCCAGGCCGAGGAATCGATTGGTGTAGGCCAGCAGCAACAGGGAGATCGCCGGGAACAGCAGCGAGGGTGTGGCGAGTGTCAGATCCATCGGTTACGGAACCATCATGCAGCTGCAGGGAGATCGGGCCGGTCGCCCGACTCAGCGTAAGTATTATACGGCAAGCGGACGAATGCCTTGTGCTTCGCGACAGGCTCGGCAGCGTTAATCCGAGGCGCGCGGCAGTAAGGTCCGGAACGCCCGATTGATCGCCTGCAGGCGTTCGGCATCACCGCCCCGGTCGGGATGATGGCGCATGGCGAGGCGCCGGTATTGGCGACGGACGCTCGCCTCGTCGAACGGTTCGGTGAGCTCCAGTGTCGCCAGCGCATGCGCGCGGTGCTCGCGGCGGCGCAGCCGGGCATCGAAGCCCTTCAGCATGCGGGCCACGTCGGCGGCATCCATGTTCTCGAGGTTATTCAGATCGAGATAGTAAGCGCGCAGGCTGTCGTGCGAACTCACGGCGGATTCGCCCGGCACATAGCCGCGACGGCGAATACACATCGGATCGATCTCGATACCGCCGGTGCCGCTCTGACGCAGGCGGTCGCGCAGTCGATAGAGGACATGAAACAACAGGAAATGACTGCGGAACAGACCGAGCCCGCTGATCTGGCGTTGCGCTTCGAATCCACTGTCCGGATGCGCGCGCAGGCGCTGCAGGCAGGCCTGTTCGTCGAGCCCTTCGGGGTGATCCAGCAGAATCCGCTCGACCAGCGGTTCCAGGGTATCGGCGTTGATCGCTCCCATAGCCGTTGCAGGGCGCCTTTTACAGGCGCGCCCGGCCGGCCCAGTCGAGCGCGAACTGACGCGCCACGCGGCCGCTTCGGGATCCGCGGGCCAGCGCCCACTGCAGGGCGGCCTGACGCGCGTCGTCGTCAAACGGCAACTCGGGATCAAGGCGCTGCAGCCAGGCCTCGACGATGTCCAGGTAGTCGTCCTGGCGAAACGGGTGGAACGAGAGCCAGAGACCGAAGCGCTCGGACAGGGAGACCTTTTCCTCGATCGCCTCGCCGGGATGGATCTCGCCGTCGACCGCGCGGGTGTCACGATTGTCTTCCA
Source organism: Halofilum ochraceum (assembly GCF_001614315.2). Lineage (NCBI taxonomy): Bacteria > Pseudomonadati > Pseudomonadota > Gammaproteobacteria > Chromatiales > Ectothiorhodospiraceae > Halofilum > Halofilum ochraceum. The sequence goes on along the minus strand of NZ_LVEG02000004.1, from coordinate 55,565 downwards.
TGAACTCGGGCATGAGATGGCGCCGATTGGAGGTGGCGTAGACGATGACGTTATCCGGCGCGCCGGCGACGGAGCCTTCGAGTATCGCCTTGAGGGCACGATAGCCGGCGTCGTCGGCGTCGAACGCGAGATCATCGGCGAACACGATGAAGCGCTCTTTCCGGTCGACGAGCGGTTCGACGATATCGGGCAGGTCGACGAGATCGGTGGCATCGACCTGGATCATGCGCAGCCCATCGCGCTGGTACTCGCGAAGCAACGCCTTGACGACGGACGACTTGCCGGTGCCCCGGGCGCCCCACAGGAGCGCATTGTTGCTCGGCAGGCCGCGCATGAACTGGCGTGTATTGCGGTCCAGTTCGGCCTTCTGGTCGTCGATCCCGCGGAGATCGTCGAGCCGAACCGTCGCCGGATTGCGGACCGGCTGAAACCCACCGCCGCGCTGGCCGATGCGGCGCCAGCGCCACGCGACGGCGTCACCTTTCGGGGTCGCCGGCGGGGGCGGCGGCGGCAGGGCGCGCTCGATCCGGCCCATGAGTTCGTCGGCCCGGTCGAGGATGCGGTTCAGGCGGTCGCTGTTGAAGATCACTTGGCGTCTCCCTGTGTGCGGCATCAGTGTAGCCGTGCTGTCATCCGTACCCCAACGATGCCAGGATTGGCGGCCGTGCCCGGGTGGTTCACGCCCGCCGGCACCGTACTCCGGAGTCCTCGATGACCGCGACACCCACGTTTGCCGATCTCGGCCCCAGTGTGGTCCTCGACGCGGTCGAGTCGCTCGGTTTCGTCTGCGACGGCCGCCTGCTGCAGCTGAACAGCTTCGAGAATCGGGTGTATCAGGTCGGGCTCGAGGACGATACGCCGGTGATCGCCAAGTTCTACCGCCACGGGCGCTGGTCGGATGAGCAGATCGCGGAGGAACACGCGTTCGCCGGCGAATGCGCCGATCACGATCTCCCCGTGATCGCACCGCTCGCGCGTGATGGCGTGACGCTTCACCGCCACGCCGGCTTCCGCTTCACGCTGTTCCCGCGCTACGGCGGCCATGCCCCGCCCCTCGACGACCCGGCGGCCCACCGGGTGATCGGCCGTCTGCTTGGGCGGCTGCACAACGTGAGCGCGACCGGCCGTTTCTTCGAGCGGCCCCGGATCGACGTGGAGCATTTCGGACGCCGGCCCAGCCGGGCGGTGCTGGACGGCGATCTGCTGCCGGCATTTCTGCAGGACGCCTACGGCACGCTGGTCGATGATCTGCTGGCGCGCATCGAGACGACGCTGGAACAGATCCCGTTTACGCCGCTGCGCCTGCACGGCGATTTCCACCCCGGCAATGTCATCTGGCGCGACGATGCCGCGGCGATCGTCGATCTCGATGACGCCCGCATGGGGCCGGCAGTCCAGGACCTTTGGATGTTCCTCCCCGGCGAGCGCGAGGAGCGCGAAGCCGCGCTGGGAGCCCTGCTCAGCGGCTACACGTCATTCCGCGATTTCGACCCGATGGAGCTGTCGCTCATCGAGCCGCTGCGCACGCTGCGCCTGATCCACTACGCCGGCTGGATCGCGACGCGCGCGAACGAGCCGGCTTTCCGCCAGGCGTTCCCCTGGCTGCTGCAGCCGCGCTGGTGGGAAGATCACGTACTGACGCTCAGGGAACAGCTTGGCGCACTCGATGAACCGCCGATCGCGTGGCAGCCGTAGCGCTACCCGCTTCATTGCGTTGCTCGACCGCGATGGTGCCGCCTGATTCTGGTGGGCTTTCGTGGAAAACGACCAGCGCGTCATAACGGCTCAGTACGTGCTGGTTGAGCAGCCCGAACCAGTCCCCGAGAAGTGGGTGCAGGCGTGCCGTGTCCTCGATCACGAAATGACCGGGCGCGATGCCGATGTGGTCGAGGAAGTAGAGGAACGCCGCCAGCGGCTCAAACTGATATTCCCCCAGCACCTGGATGTTGCGCATCGACACCGCCTGCCGCTCGCCGGCCTGGGCTCGCAGATGCCCATACAGCCACCCCGGCTCGTCGGCACAGTGGAGCGCGCCGTAGAGTACGACGTGATTCTCCCCCGGGCGGAAATGGCGCCAGAAGTTCCGTGCCAGCGATCGGTCGCGCGAACCCTCCGCGCTCTGGCGCGCCCGGTACTGTTCGCGCGTCTCCTCGATCCCGTGGATGCGGACATCCGGATTGGCGCTGCGCGCCTGGCGGATAACGGCGCCGATATCGGCGTCCAGCAGCGGGGTATATTCCCGGCCCTTCGCCACTTGCTGGTGGATGCGCCGCAGCTCGGGCGGGCGCACCTCGAGCAGGAGCCGATCGGTCGGGTAGCGGCTGAAGAAGAACTCGGCCAGAAAGGCACGGGTATCCGGCTCGTGAATCTCGCCGACGCAGAGGACGCCATAATTCGCACGGCGAAGGTTGCGCAGCCAGCGCTGCGGCGATACGACCGTCCGTGCGAGCGTGACAAGGACGGCCTCCTGCTCGGCCGGGGCCAACTGCTCGAACTGCTCCAGCGCCTCCCGGCCGACACGGCGCGCCCGCGGATAATCGACCGTCGTGCCCGAGAACCGGGCCTCGGGCGGCTCCGGGAACGCCGTCCGATACCACTGATAGCCGCTCACGAGCGCCACCACGACGAGCGGCCAGGCGAGAACGATGAGGCAGAGTCGGATCATGTGCGCGCGGGCTCCGTCGCCCCGCGGCCGCCGATACCCCTATCTATACGCCGGCGGCGGTGCCGCCGCAAGCCGGCCCGTGGTCGCGGCCTTCAGTCCATTTCCACCCAGGCCGGGACCCACCGGCGGGCGTCGCGCAATTCGTCGTGGTTGCGGCGCCACTCGGGATCGAGTCGGGCCAGCAGTGCCCAGAAGTGCCGCGAGTGGTTGAGATGACGGGTGTGGGCGAGCTCATGGAGCATGACGTGCTCGACCAGCCGCCAAGGCAGGAACAGCAGACGGAAATTGAGGCTGATGGTGCCGCGCCCCGAGCAACTCGCCCAGCGCGTGCGCTGGCCACGCACGGTGGTGCGCTCGAATCGCAGGTTGTGGCTTTGAGCCAGTTCGCCCAGCCGCGGCACGAGCGCGCGTTTGGCCTCGGCCTTGAGCCACGCCTCCAGCCGCGCCCGGCCGTCCGCGGGGTCGGTGACCCCCTCCAGCCGCAGGTGGTCGCCGGCATCGACGACCCGTTGCCGATCCGCCTCCATGGTCTGCACCGGCAGGCTGCGATCGAGCGCGCGCAGTTCCAGCTGATCCGGCAGCGCCGCCGTATCCGCGGGCGCCCGGGCGGCGGCCTCGGCAGCCACCCGATTGCGCGCGCGCCGGATCCAGTCGCGCTTGTCGAGCACGAATCGGTTGATCACCTCGCTGGGCGTACCCTCGGGAGCGACAACGACTACCCCGCGGCGGGCGGTCACGTCGATGCGCAGGCGGCGGGCCCGGCGCGAGGTGCGGATCTGGATTTCCCCGTCGGCCATGCAGTGGTCCGGAACTGGCGCGGTTTCGATCATACCGGATCGGCCGAAACGATTCGCGTGAGCGGATCAATGCGCTACCCTGCGCGTTCCTTATGACCCCGTTTCACTTCCCCGAACACCGGCATGCGGAGGCATTGATGGCGACTGTCACATTACAGGGCAACCCGATCCACACCAGCGGCGACCTGCCGTCCCAGGGCAGCAAAGCGCCGGACTTCCGCCTGGTCGACCGCGAGCTCAACGAGCGCTCGCTGGCCGATTACGCCGGCAAGCGCAAAGTGCTGAACATCGTCCCGAGTCTGGACACCCCGGTCTGCGCCGCCCAGGCGCGACGCTTCAACGAGGAGGCGGCCGGCCTCGACAATACGCAGGTGCTGGTGATCTCGGCGGATCTGCCCTTCGCGCAGAACCGTTTCTGCGAGACCGAGAACATCGACAACCTCGAGACGCTGTCGATCGTCCGCTCGCAGGATTTCGGTGATGCGTATGGCGTGGCGCTGACAGAGGGCCCGCTGGCCGGTATCTGTGCACGCGCGGTGATGGTGCTCGATGAGAACGACGTCGTGCAGTACACCCAGCTGGTACCGGAGATCTCCGAGGAACCCGATTACGAGGCGGTGCTGAAGGCGCTCGGCTGACAGTCCGTCCAGCCGCTCGGCGAAGACGTCCTTTCCGACGGGAGTGGCCCCAACGGCGACAGGACTCCTGTAGGAGTCCCGCCGGCGTTGGGTCGCGTGACCACGCCGCGTCGCGGCCGGTCATTCGGCAAGTCCCGGGAGCGCCGCCGGCATCGCTTCGACCCGTCCACTGCCCCAGAGCCTTTGCAGGGTCGGCGTGAGCGCCTCGACATCGCCCGTTGTCCAGAACCGTTCATGCCCCTTGCGATCATGCGGCGCGCTTGATCCTGCAGTCTGGACCCGGCGCTCCAGCTCACGGGCCACCGCCGTGCCCGTGTCGATGATGGTGACATCGCGACCGGCCACCGCCTCGATCTCGGCACGCAGAAACGGGAAATGCGTGCAGCCGAGCACGATCACGTCCGCGCCGCGCGCGAGCAGCGGCTCAACCGCCGCGACCACCAGTTCCCGCCTGGTCTCTGAATTGTCCCGTTCGACCGCGGTGACGAGTTCCGGCGCGGGACGGGTGATGACCTCGAGCCCCGAGCCGTAGCGTTCCAGCAGGGCCGAGAAGCGCGAACTCGCGAGCGTCCCCCCGGTGCCCAGAATCCCCACGATCCCACTGCGGGTCGCGGTCGCTGCCGGCTTGACGGCCGGCTCCATGCCGATAACGGGCAGATCGAACGCAGCCCGCAGATCATCCGCGGCGGCGGCCGTCGCCGTATTGCAGGCGATGACCAGGGCGCGCACGCCCGCATCGATCAGCCCACCGGCGATATGACGGCAGCGGGCACGCACGACGTCCGGGTCGCGCTCGCCCCAGGGCATCCAGGCGTGATCGGCGCAGTAGATCAGATCCTCCGAAGGCAGCCTCGAGCGGATTGCCCGCAGCACGGACAGGCCGCCGAAGCCGGAATCGAAAACACCGATTGGAGCGGGAGACGTCATACGGGTATTGGACCGTCAACGACGCGCGCCCGCAAGGACCGGCACGGGTTTTCATCCGGCGCCGCCTGGCGGCCCGCCCGTCCGTTCCCTGCCGTGCGCGCGCTCTGGGAGTCGGACGGCAGGAGGGTTCCTCACCGATCGCTCCTCTTTTGACTACTCGCAGGGTTTGTGTAATCGTTCATTTTATTGAACGATATTGACAAGTCCATTCCAGCGGGAGACGCGACATGCCCTGGCCGTACAGCACGCCTCACACTGCACCGCTCTACCCGGAACTGCCGTATCACTATCGCGGCATCCGCAAACTCAGTGCGTTCTGCCGCTGCGACCGCGCGTCACTGGAGGCCTTCCTGCCGCCCGAGTTCGAGCTGCTGGGGGATGTCTGCGAGGTATTCGTGATGCAGGCACCGGATGCCGGCGCGCTCGGCAGCTATGACGAGGCGGGGCTCGTGATCCCGGTCCGCTACGACGGCACGGACGGTGCGCACGTCAGTCTCGAATACGTCACCACCGACGATGCGCTGTGCGCCGGACGCGAGATCTGGGGGTATCCGAAGAAACTCGCCGCCGTCTCGTTCGACGAAGCCGACGATCGCAGTGTCCGCGGCCATGTCAGCCGCCGCGGTCAAACGCTGATCGACGTGCAGTTCACCCCCGCCGACCGCCAGTTCGAAAAACCCGCCATGCAGCCGCGCCTGCAGATCAAACTCTTCGCCCGCGCCGACGGCCAAGGCCTCGACTACTACCAGGTCGTCCGCAACGACCTGCAGAACCCCTCGCTGTGCGCGCGCTTTACCGGCGACGCCGAACTCCGGCTCGACGGCAACGCCGACGATCCGCTTCACCGGCTTGGCGTTCGCCACATCGTCGGCGCTGAGCTTGTCGTGAGCGATTTTCTCCTGACCCACGGCCGGATTCTGGCCGACCTCGCCCCGGGACGGTAACGAGGCTTTTTCTATCCAGATCGGATACCCGCTAACCAGAGGAAAGCCAGATGGAAAACATCCCGATACCGGCCCTGGTCACCTTCGCGATCTATCTCATCGGCATGATCATGATCGGCGTGTACGTCTATCGCCGCACGCATACGCTCGGCGACTTCGTGCTCGGCGGGCGCAGCCTCAACAGTACGACCGCCGCATTGAGCGCACACGCAAGCGACAGCAGCGGCTGGTTGCTGCTCGGGTTACCCGGCTGGGCCTACGCGGCGGGCATGGACGCGATCTGGATGATCGTAGGGCTCGCGATCGGCATCTATATGTCCTGGCTGCTGGTCGCCAGCCGGCTGCGCGTATACACGGCCAAAGCGGATGACGCCCTGACCCTGTCGGCCTTCTTCGAATACCGTTTCGAGGACCGCTCGCGAATGCTGCGTCTGTTCTCGGCGGTCATCATTCTCGTGTTCTACACGCTCTACGTCTCTTCCGGCCTCGTGGCCGGCGGGCTGCTGTTCGGCAAGGTGTTCGGGATGGACGCCACGACCGCCATGGCCGTGTCGGTCGGGGTGATCGTCATCTACACGTTCATCGGCGGCTTCCTCGCCGTCAGTTACACGGACGTCGTGCAGGGCATGCTGATGGTCGTCGCACTGGTGATCGTGCCCCTCGTCGCGGTCGCGGCCATCGGCGGTTTCACGCCACTGTTCAGTGGCATCGCCGCGAAGGAACCGGCGCTGCTCGCGATCGGACGACAGGCGTCGTTCAACGCCGAGACGGGGATCTGGGAAGCCGGTGGCGCCTTCGGCCTGATCGCGATCATCTCGAGCATGGCATGGGGGCTCGGCTACTTCGGTCAGCCGCACATCCTCGCGCGTTTCATGGGCATCCGCTCCGCGGCCCACATTCGATCGGCCCGACGGATCGGCATGACCTGGGTCATCACCTCGATGCTGGGGGCGCTGCTGGTCGGCCTCGCCGGCATCGTGTACTTCGACGCGCCACTGGGCGATCCGGAAACGGTCTTTCTGGAACTCATCGACGCGCTTATCAACCCATGGATCGGCGGCTTCCTGCTGGCGGCGGTGCTGGCGGCCATCATGTCCACGGCGGATTCGCAGCTGCTCGTGGCCTCATCGGCACTCACCGAGGATTTCTATCGGGCGTTCATGAAACGGGACGCCTCGGACGACAGCCTCGTGTGGATCGGCCGCTTTACGGTCGTGGCGGTGGCGATCGTCGCATTCGTACTGGCCCTCCAGGGCGGTGGCGTGCTCGATCTGGTCGCCTATGCATGGGCCGGCTTCGGCGCGGCGTTCGGACCGCTGGTGCTGCTGTCGCTGTACTGGCGCGGGGTTACGCGCAACGGTGCACTCGCGGGGATGATCGTCGGCGCGGGTGTGGTCGTGCTGTGGCGCCAGCTCGGTACCCCAATGGGGCTGTACGAAATGGTCCCCGCCTTCGTCCTGAGCGGTGTCGCGATCGTCGTGGTGAGCGTGATCACGAGCGCATCGCTGCCCTCGAAACAGGCCACCGACCTCGTGGGCAGCGCGCACGAATAGCCGGCCGACCGATCGACCCGCTGCGCGGCCACGGCGGTATGAGTACCGCCGTGGCCGGGGAGAAAACGATGGAGACGTTCGATCTGACCGGCCGTACCGCGCTCGTCACGGGGGCGGCCGGTGGTCTGGGCACCGCCCAGGTCGACGCCCTGATGCAGGCCGGGGCCCATGTCGTCGCCACGGACCTGGATCCCGAACCGATCAAGCGCCGACTCGCGCGGACCGCAGCACCCTTCCGGCGCCTGACGACACTCGAACTCGATATCACCGACGAACAGCGGATCGCGGCCTGCGTGCAGCACTGCGAACGGGAATTCGGCGGCATCGATATCCTGAGCAACAATGCGGCGGTGTCGATGCCGGCGCCCCTGATCGATTACCCACTCGCGGATTTCGACCGGACGATGGCCGTCAACCTGCGCGGCCTGTTCGCCATGAGCCGTGACGTGGCCGGATTGATGACGCGCGTGGGCCGTGGCGGCAGCATCATCAATATCGCGTCGATCGGCGGCATGGTCGTAGACGGTCCGACCTCGGCCGTCTACGACGCGAGCAAGGCCGCGGTAATCCAGCTGACGCGCAACCTGGCAGTGGAACTCGCCCCGGCAGGCATCCGCGCGAATGCGATCGCACCCGGTTATATGTTCACGGAAATGACCGAGCGCTACACCTCGGATCCCGGCTACATGGAACGCCTCACCCGTTCGAAGATCCCGCTCGGCCGCGTGGGTGAGCCGCGGGAGATCGGCGGCGCCACGGTCTTCCTCGCATCCGATGCCGCCTCCTACGTCACCGGCCACACCCTGAACGTGGACGGTGGGTGGGTCGCGATCTAGCACCCGATGCGCCGTCCCGATGACCGGGGGTCAATCGGTTTCGGCGGGATAATCCATGATGAGCAGGGCCCGGGAGAGCCCGTCTTTCGACCAGTACAGATGTGCTTCGTCACCGGGGAAGCTCGTGTGGCAACCGGCGGTCAAATGCACGGGGCGCTCGACCGGACCGACCTCCGCCGCGCCATCCAGCAGCAGCAGATGTTCGGTCCCACCGTGGGTGGGCGAATAGATCGGCTCATCGGTCCAGGGGATCACCGTTTCGTAGAGCTCCCAGATCGACGCGGTGCGGATACTGCCAATGAACTGCATGCCGAGACCGGGTCCCTCGAGCCGCGGTGATTCGCCGCTCTGACCGTCGTTACGCACGAAAAAGTCGCTGGGCGTGACGTGCAGTTCCCCGGCCAGCGCGGCCAGCGTCATGATCGTTGGATTGCCCTCGCCGACCTCGAGCCGTGACAGGGTGCCCTTGGCGACACCGGCTCGACGGGAAAGCTCGGACAGCGAGAGCCCACGATGGTGACGGTAATAACGAATGCTCTCCGCGAGTTGCTGCGAGAACGTGGCGGGCCGCGCGGGTTCGGTTCCGTCCTCTCGCCCGTATATCGAATTTGGATCGGCCATCAGGGATTCCATTGCGCAGGCGAGTGTCCTTACCGGCATGATACACGCGCGCGAAATATCGCCCCATCGCTTTCCATCGGCGGCGCCGGCCACGGGCCACCCGGGTGCCTCTCCCGCACCCGGGCCGCCGTCCACGAAAGCCCTGATCAAACCGGCCGACCGGCCTCAGTCCGGTGAATCGCTCCGGTACAGCGCGCCGCCACCGGCCCGGAACTCATCCGACATCTCCGCCATGCCGCGAGCGGCCGCGGCTTCGACATCCTCCCCCCGGGCCGCCGCGTATTCGCGCAGCTGCTGCGTGATCTCCATGGAACAGAATTTCGGGCCGCACATGGAGCAGAAGTGGGCGGTCTTCGCCCCCTCCTGCGGCAGCGTCGCGTCGTGGTACTCACGCGCCCGCTCGGGGTCGAGACCGAGATTGAACTGGTCGTGCCAGCGGAATTCGAAGCGCGCCTTGGACAGCGCGTTGTCGCGGATCTGGGCGGCCGGATGGCCCTTGGCCAGATCGGCGGCGTGGGCGGCGATGCGGTAGGCAACCAACCCTTCGCGGACATCGTCGCGGTTCGGCAGCCCAAGGTGTTCCTTCGGGGTGACGTAGCAGAGCATGGCGCAGCCGTACCAGCCGATCTGGGCGGCGCCGATCGCCGAGGTGATGTGGTCGTAGCCGGGGGCGATATCGGTGGTCAGCGGACCCAGCGTGTAGAACGGCGCTTCCATGCAGTCGGCGAGTTCACGCTCCATGTTCTCCTTGATGAGCTGCATGGGGATATGGCCCGGTCCCTCGATCATCACCTGGACATCGTGATCCCAGGCGATCTTCGTCAGTTCGCCCAGCGTCTCCAGTTCGGCGAACTGGGCGCGGTCGTTGGCGTCCGCGATGGAGCCGGGGCGCAGGCCGTCGCCGAGCGAGAAGGAGACGTCGTAGGCCTGCATGATGGCGCAGATATCGGCGAAGTGCGTGTAGAGGAAGCTCTCGGTGTGATGCGCGAGACACCACTTCGCCATGATGGAGCCACCGCGCGAGACGATCCCCGTGACGCGATTCGCCGTGAGCGGGATATGCGCCAGGCGCACGCCGGCATGAATGGTGAAGTAGTCGACGCCCTGCTCGGCCTGCTCGATGAGCGTGTCGCGGAAAACATCCCAGGTGAGGTTCTCGGGGCGGCCGTCGACCTTCTCCAGTGCCTGGTAGATCGGCACGGTGCCCACCGGCACCGGCGCGTTGCGCAGGATCCACTCGCGGGTCTCGTGGATATGCTTGCCGGTCGACAGGTCCATGATCGTGTCGCCGCCCCAGCGCGCCGACCAGACCATCTTCTCGACCTCTTCGGCGACGGAGGACGTGACCGCCGAGTTGCCGATGTTGGCGTTCACCTTCGTGCGGAAGTTGCGGCCGATGATCATCGGCTCGAGTTCCGGATGATTGATGTTCGCGGGGATGATGGCGCGCCCGCGGGCGACTTCCTCACGCACGAACTCGGGCGTGATTTCCTCGCGGATATCAGCGCCAAAGGCCTCGCCCGGATGCCGGGCATGCAGGTCGAGATCGCTCACCGCCTCGCGCTTTGCGTTCTCGCGGAGGGCGATGTACTCCATCTCCGGCGTGACGATGCCGCGGCGCGCGTAGTGCATCTGGCTGACGTTGGCGCCGGCCTTCGCACGGCGCGGTTTCGGGATCGCCGGGAAGCGCACGCCGGCGAGTTTCGGGTCGTTGGCGCGCTCGCGCCCGTATTCGGAGGTGAGATCGTCGAGCACCTCGGTGTCGCCGCGTTCCTCGATCCACGCGGTCCGCACGGGGGACAGACCGGCGGCGAGATCGATGCGCGCGTCGGCATCGGTGTAGGGGCCGGAGGTGTCGTAGACCGGCAACGGCGCATTCACCCGCGGGCCGTCCGCCGTCTCCGTGGGGCTCAACTCGATCTCGCGCAGCGGCACCCGCAGGTCCGGACGCGAACCCGTGACGTGAATTTTGCGGGAAGCGGGGAAAGGTCGGGTGACTTCGGCCGACAGGCGCTCGGCGGCGCTGGCGACATCGGACGGGTTCGCACTCATGGTTCCTCCAGGGAAAACGCGGACCGGCGGAGGAACCGGAGCATGGACACAGTCCACACGACCCGATTGCCGGACCTTCCCTCCGCCGGTGGGCACGCGCGACGTGCCGCCGGATCAGGTTCGAGGGGACTCTCTCAACCCGCGCTCGCGGGTACCCCCAGGTCCGATGACGGCAAGCTAACCCAGGCAGGGGCGGGGCACAACCGCCCGCGCCGGGTTCACTCCGTAACCCGGCGCGGGCGAACGGGGGGGAATCAGACCTCGACCGGCTCCTCGGCCTGATGCTCGCGGGCGAGCACGAGGTAGACCCCTGGCAACACGAACAGCGTGAACAGCGTGCCGATCGTCATGCCGCTGGCGATCACCAGGCCCATGTTGAAGCGGGCACCGGCACCGGCACCGGTCGCCAGGATCAGCGGGACCACCGCCAGCACCAGCGCCGCCGTGGTCATGAGCACCGGCCGCAGGCGAATCGCCGAGGCGTGCTCGATGGCGGTCCGTTTGTCATAACCCTCGCGCTGCAGCTGATTCGCGAACTGCACGATCAGGATGCCGTGTTTGGAGATCACGCCGATCAGCGTAACCAGTCCGACCTGGGTGTAGATGTTGATCGACGCGTCCCACGGGATCATCGGTGTACCGCCGAGCGTGACGAAGATCAGCGCACCGGCCACCGCCATTGGCACCGTTACGAGGATGATGAGCGGGTCACGGAAACTCTCGAACTGCGCCGCCAGTACCAGGAAGATCACGGCGATCGCGATAAAGAAGGTCACGACCAGCGCGCTGCCCTCCTGCACGTACTGCCGCGAGCTGCCGGCGTAGTCGACGGTGTACCCGCGCGGCAGGGTCTCCTCGGCGGCCTGCTGCAGGAACCCGATGGCCTCGCCGAGCGAAACACCCGGGCGCGGCACGCCCTCGATCTTGGCCGAGTTCAACTGCTGGAAGCGGCGCAGTTCCTGGGGCTGTACGGTCCGCTCCAGCGTGACCAGCGTCGACATCGGCACCAGTTCGCCGTTGCTTGCACGGATGTGGTAGTCCTGCAGCTGCTCCGGATTCAGGCGCTCCATGCGCGTGACCTGCGGCGTGACCTTGTAGCTGCGGCCCTGGATGCTGAAGCGGTTGACGAAACCACCGCTCATCATCGAGCCGAGCTCGCGGCCGATTTCGGCCATGGTGATACCGAGGTCGGCGGCCTTCTCGCGGTCGATCTGGATGCTCACGCGCGGCTTGTCGTAGTTCATGTTCGAGCTGGCGAACACGAACAGGCCCGACTCCTGCGCCTTGCGCAGCATTTCCTGCGATACGTCGTAGAGCTGGCGGGCCTCATCGGTGGTGCCGATCACGAACTGCACCGGCAGGCCACCGCTGGAACCGGGCAGCACCGGCGGCTCGAACGCGACCGAGTCCATGCCCGGCACCTGCGATGCCTTGGCCTGCAACTCGTTCTTGAGTTCACCCGAGGTCTTCTCTCGCTCGCTCCAGGGCACGAACGCCATGCCGGTAATGGCCGTGTTCGACTTCGGCGGACCGCCGAAGGCGACGCCGTTGAACTGGAATACACGGGCCACGGCGTCCATGTCCATCGCCATGTCCGTGATTTCCGAAGTGAACAGCTCGGTCTGATCGAGCGACGCGGTGGGCGCACCGTCGGACTTGACCAGCACGAAGCCCTGGTCCTCGTCGGGCGCCAGTTGCGACTTCGCGCTGGTGAACAGGAACACGCAGCTGACCAGCACGACGGCGCCGAAGACGAGGATCACGGGCAGCGTGTTCAGCGCACCGTGCAGCCGCCGCTCATAGGCGCCCTGGAATTTGTCGAAAACGCGATCGAGAAACGCCTCCAGGCGTCCGCGCTGCTCACCGTTACCGTGCCCCTTGAGGATCTTAGAGCACATCATCGGCGACAGCGTGAGCGCCACGATGCCGGAGATAATCACGGCGCCGGCGAGCGAGAAGGCGAACTCGGAGAACAGCGTACCGGTGAGCCCGCCGACGAAACCGATCGGCGCGAACACGGCCAGCAGCGTGATCGTCATCGCGATGATGGGGCCGCCGAGCTCGCGCGTACCCTTGATCGCCGCCTCGTAGGGCGTCATGCCCTCCTCGATATGGCGATGGATGTTCTCGACGACGATGATCGCGTCGTCCACCACGAGGCCGATCGCCAGCACCATCGCCAGCAGGGTCAGCAGGTTAATGGAGTACCCGAGCGTCAGCATGATGAATGCCGTGCCGACGATCGACAGTGGCACGGCGATCACCGGGATAGCGACACTGCGCAGTGAGCCGAGGAAGGCGAAGATCACCACGATCACGATCACGATCGCCTCGATCAGGGTCATGACGACCTCGTTGATCGATTCCTGCACCGCCTCGGTCGCATCGTAGGGGATCGCCGACTCGAGCCCCGTGGGCAGCTGCGACTTGATATCGGCGTAGGCCTCGCGCACACCCGCCGCGACATCCAGCACGTTGGCGCCGGGCGCCGGATCGATGCCGATGAACGTCGCCGGCGTGCCGTTGAAGTTCACCGAGGTGTCGTAGCTCTCGGCCCCGAGTTCGATATCGGCCACGTCGGACATGCGGATCGTGGCGCCCTCGGTCCGCTTGATGACGAGGTCGCGGAACGCCTCGGTCGAATTGAGGTCGGTGTCCGCGGTCAGATCGACCGTGATCATCTGCCCGCGTGTGGAGCCCACCGCTGCCTGGAAGTTGTTCTCCTCGAGCACCTGGCGTACCTGCGCGGCCGTCACGCCGAGCGAGGCCATTTTGTCGGGCTGCAGCCAGACGCGCATCGCGAATGTGCGCGCACCGATGATCCGCGCCTGCTGCACACCCGCGACGGTGTTCAGCTTCGGTTGCACGACGCGCACCAGGTAATCGGTGATCTGGTTGTTCTCCAGCACGTCGGAGAAGAAGCTCATGTACATGAGCGAGGTCGACTCGCCGACCTGCAGGTCCAGCGTCGGCGCCTGGGCTTCCTGCGGCAGGTCGCTGCGGACCTGGTTCACCTTGGACGTGATCTGGGTCAGCGCGTCATACGGGTTGTAGTTGAGTTCGAGATTGGCCGTGATGATCGACACGCCCTGCACACTCGTCGACTCGATGTAGTCGATCCCCTGAGCGGTGGCGATCTCGGTCTCCAGCGGGGTCGTGATGAATCCCTTGACCAGGTCCGCGTTGGCGCCGGTGTAGACCGTCTGGATGGTGATAGAGGCGTTCTCGGCCTGCGGATATTCGCGCACGGTCAGGCCGAGATACGAGCGCACGCCCACGAGCACGATCAGCAGGCTGATGACCGTGGCGAGGACCGGCCGGCGGATGAAGATGTCGGTAAAGTACATGGAGTGACCTCGACCGCCGGCCTACTGGTTACCGAGCTCGGGCGACGGATCGTTCGTCGGCTCGGGCGTGTTGTCGATCTTCACCTTCGATCCGTTGCGCAGCTTGATCTGGCCACTGGTGACGACCCGCTGGCCGGGCTCCACACCCTGCGTGACCTGCACCTGGTCGCCGCGACTCGCACCGGTCTGCACGAACTTGCGCTCGACAGTCAGCTGCGTCTCGCCGCCTTCGGTCTGCGTCTCGTTGACGAGGAAAACGGAATCGCCGTACGGGTTATAGGTGATCGCCGTCTGCGGGAGCGTCACGACGTCGGATTCCTGCGGCAACTGCACGGCGGTCTGCACGAACATGCCGGGACGCAACCGGCCCTCCGGGTTGCCGATGCGGGCGCGGACCGCGACATTGCGTGTCGACTGCTCCACCTTCGGACTGATCGCGGTGATCTGCCCGGTAAAGGTCTCGTTGCCCCAGGCATCGACCCGCGCGCGGACGGGCTGCCCCGCCTCGATACGCGAGAGTTCCTGCTGCGGCACGTTGAAATCGACGTTGATCGGATCGAGCGTCTGCAACGTGACCACGCCCGCACCGATATCGAGGTACTGACCCCGATCGACGTTGATGATGCCGATGCGGCCCGCGAACGGCGCCCGGATCGTCTTCTTGTCGAGCGAGGCCCGAACCGCATCGACGCGCGCACGGGCCTGTTCCAGCTGGCTCTGGGCGCGGTCCACGTCCGACTCGGAGTTGGCGTTCTGCTGCCGCAGGCGCCGCTGGCGCTCGAGCTCAAGCTCGGCGAGCCGGGCCTCGGCCTGGGCACCGCGCAGCTCGGCGCGCAGACCGTCGGCATCCAGCTCAACCAGCACCTGCCCTTCCTCGACGACGGCACCGTCGTCCACCTCGACCGCGGTCACCCGCCCGTCGATCTCGGCGGTGATGTCGACGCCGCGCACGGCGGTGAGCGATCCCACGGCGCTGATGACCGGCTTCCAGGTCGTCACCGCGGCCTCCGTGGCACTGACGGTGTGCACCGGGGCCGGTTGGTTCGACATCGCCTGCTCGGTCATGCGCGCCACCCACGCCTTATAGCCGAACACGCCCCCGAAGATGATCAGGCACCCCAGCAGGGTGAAGAACATGCGCTTCTTCATTCGTTATCCCCTTCCCCGTCGCCCCCGTGCTCCCGCGGGCGCAGACCGTCAAACAGTACGCGACCGACCAGCGCCGCATAACGCGCCGGATCGTCGACGAAATCAACGCCCGGCAGGTGTTTCAGTACATGCTGCGACTGGAACATGAACACATTACAGGCGAGCAGCATCGACGCCGCCAGGGCCGGCGGCACATCGCCCGCGATCTCGCCGCGGGCCTGCCCTCGCTCCAGCACGGCCACGATGCGGCCGAATGCATCGTCGAAGACCTCCGTGGCGAGCGCCTGACCGCGGCGCGGTCCGCTGTCGAGGATCTCGCGCAGGATCAGATGAGAGTAATCCGACTGCGCTGCCATGGTCGCCAGGTCCGCGCGCACGAAATCCGCCAGCCGCTGCCCGAAATCACTGCGCTCCCCCTCGAATGCGTCGATCGAGGTTTCAAACCGGCCGCAGGCATCGCGCATGACCGCCAGGTACAGCGCGTCCTTGCTGCCGAAGTGATGGAACACGTTGGCCTTGCTCGTGCCCGCGCGCACGGCGATCGAATTCATCGAAACGGCATCGAACCCGGACTCGGCGAACAGGTCGGTCGCCGCGCGGAGGATTTCGTCCCGACCGGCGGACTGGTTTTGCGGCGACTGCGGCATGTGATCTATACTCCGGCTGACCGACCGATCGGTCAGCGGCGCAGTTTACGCCAGCTGATCGGCAAGCGCAAAACCCCGGCGGGGCGCGCCTTGCCGGTCTCACGCAAAGACCGTACCCTCGGCGGGCTGACGGTATAGGGGACACGGGCATGGACGAAATGAACTTCGAGCGCGCGCGCTACAACATGATCGAGCAGCAGATCCGGCCGTGGTCCGTGCTCGACCCGTCCGTGCTGCGCACGCTCGGCGCCCTCCCGCGTGAACGCTTCGTGCCACCGGATTACCGCCGGCTCGCCTACTCCGATACCCGCATACCGTTGGGCCATGGTCACACGATGATGCCACCGGTCGTGGAAGGACGCCTGCTGCAGGCGCTGGAACTGACCGGGGACGAAAACGTGCTCGAGATCGGCACCGGCAGCGGCTATGTCACGGCCTGCCTCGCCGGCATGGTGCATTCGGTGGAATCAGTGGACATCCACGAGGAGTTCACTGCATCCGCGCGGGAGCGTCTGCGCGAACTGGACATCGATAACGTCACCCTGGCAACCGGCGACGCCGCGGCGGGCTGGAATGGCGGTCATCGGTTCGACGCGATCGCCCTGACCGGGTCCGTGCCGGCCGTACCCGATGCCTACCGCCAGGCCCTGACGCCGGGTGGCCGGCTGTTCGCGATTATCGGCGACACCAGCCAGCCGGTGATGGAGGCGATACAGATCACCCGCGTGGGCGACGAGGAATGGTCGGTCGAGAGCCTGTTCGAGACGTGGATCGCGCCGCTGGAGAACACCAGCCGGCCCCGACGTTTCGAATTCTGAACATCGCCGCAGCCGGGAGTCTTTGCGCGTCAGCATGATCCCATCCAGTGCGCGCCGGCCTGAGCGGATGCGCCGCGCCGCGACCATGGTCCGCGTAGCGACCGTTGGCGGGGCGGCGGATGCCACGTCGGCGGCCCGCCCGGGATGGCCATCGTGACTCGTGAATACCGCCCGGAAGGCCCCACGGAGTACCGTATCGATGTTTTTTGATCGCCCTCTGCGAACCACCGCCTGCGCGGTCGCGCTCGGCCTGTTGCCGGCCACGGCGCTGCACGCGGCAGACCTCGTCTCCATCTACGAAATGGCGTTGCGCAACGACCCCACGTTCGCCGCCGCCGAATCCGAATACGAAGCCGAGCTGGAGGCCCGGCCCCAGGCCCGCGCGGCACTGCTGCCACAGATCAACGCCTCGGCCGGGTATTCCGACAACACCGAAGACAGCGGCCGGGTGGAGAGTGATTACACCCGCGAGCAGTACCAGATCGAGCTGCGCCAGCCGCTGTTCGACTGGGCGGCGTTCGCGGGACTGGATCGGGCCGATGCCCGGATCGGACGGGCCGAGGCGAATCTGGCCGCGGCGAAACAGGACCTGATCCTGCGGGTATCCGAGGCCTATTTCGAGGTGCTGAGCGCGCGCGACGGTGTCCGCTTCGCCAGAGCGGAGAAGGAAGCGATCGCACGCCAGCTCGAACAGGCTCAGCAGCGCTTCGAAGTGGGCCTGATCCCGATCACCGACGTGAAATCCGCGCAGGCCAGTTACGATCTGGCGGTCTCGCGGGAGATCGAGGCGGAGAACGCGCTCCAGAACGCCCGCGAGGCACTGCGCACGGTGATCGACCGCCCGCCCGGCCGGCTGGATATCGTTTCGGATGACCTGCCGCTGACCCGCCCGGAACCGAACAATGTCGAGGCCTGGGTCGAGCGCGCACTCGAGCAGAACCCGAATTTTCTGGCAGCCCGGGCCAACGCCGAGGTCGCGCGTGAGGATATTCAGCAGGCCCGCGCGGGGCATTATCCGGAGGTCGATCTCTACGCCCGGCGCAGTGACTCCGATTCCTCCGTGGATGGTGTGGGATCGCAGGGGCAGTCGCTGGATTCGACCACCGACTCGATCGGCGTGGAACTGAGCTGGAATCTGTTTGCCGGCGGCGCGACCAGCTCGCGGACCGATCAGTCGCGCTCGCTGTTCCAGGCCGCGCAATCGCGCATGGTCGAGGCGCGCCGCGGGGCGAGTCAGAGCACACGCGACGCATTCCGCGGCCTCTCCTCGGCCATCAGCCAGGTGGAGGCCCTCGCGCAGGCGGTGGAATCGAATGAGGCGGCGGTCGAGGCCGAGCGCGCCGGCTTCCGGGTCGGTACGCGCACGGCGGTCGACGTCCTCTCGGCCCTGCGCGATCTCTACGGCGCCCAACGCGATTATGCCGACGCGCGGTACAATTACATCCTCAACCGGCTGCGGCTGAAACAGGCCGCCGGCACGCTGACGGTGGAGGACGTGCGGGCGGTGAACGCCTGGCTTCAGGAGGCCGAGGAAGGCGACAACGCAGGCTGATTCAGCCGCCGCGGCACCCGTGCTGGGAGGAACGAGCCACGCCATGACACGCCCCATGCTGCTCGATGCCGAGGATTCGGTCCTGCTGATCGTGGACATGCAGACCCGCCTCGGGGCCGCCATGCCCGCCGACGCCTGGGCCGACACCCGGGCGACGGCCGTGCTGCTGGCCCGGGCCGCGGACATCCTCGACCTCCCCGTTATCGTCACTCGCCAGTACCCCAAAGGCCTGGGCGACACCGTCCCGGAGGTCGCCACGGTGTTGCCCGACGCGAGCGTGACGGTCGACAAGACGGCCTTCTCTTCGGCTGACGCGGACGGCGTGCGCGACGCCCTGGACATGACGGGGCGGAATCAGGTGGTCGTGTGCGGCATGGAGGCCCATGTCTGCGTCCTGCAGACGGCCGCCCGGCTCGACGCACTGGGGTACACGCCCTTCGTGGTCTCCGACGGTGTCTGCTCACGCTCGCCGACCCATCGCGACAACGCGCTCGGGCGACTCGGTCATGGCGGCATTACGGTCACCAACCGCGAGTCCTGCCTGTTCGAGTGGCTGCGCGATGCACGCCATGAACATTTCCGGGCCGTCACCTCGCTGATCCAGTGAGCACCGCCAGGCGTAAACGCGGCTCCCGCAAGCCACACCACGCGAGCGGCGCGGCCCTGGCCTTGCCACGCTGGTGGCCAAGCTGGCTGGGCATCGGCCTGCTGTGGGTCATCGGCCATTTGCCGCTGCGGATCCAGCGGCCGATCGGGCGCGGTATCGGTCTCCTGCTCTATGCGCTGTCCCGGGAGCGTCGACGGGTTACGCGGATCAATTTCCGACTCTGCTTCCCGGAACTCGATGATCGGGAGCGCGAGCGCCTGGTCCGGGCCCATTTCGCGATGCTCGGCGAGAGCGTGTTCGAGATGGCCTACGGCTGGTGGGGTCCGGCCCGCCGCCTGCAACGCCTCGGCGCCATCGTCGGGCGGGAACACCTGGATGCCGCGCTCGCACGCGGCCGGGGCGTCATCCTGCTGCAGGGGCACTTCCTGACCACGGACATCGCCGGACAGATCCTCGGCATGGAGGTCGCATTCACGGCGACCTACGCACCGCCCAAAAACCCGGTCATGCGCGCCATGACCGAGCGCGTGCGCGGGCGCTTCATCCAACGCCAGATCCACCATGCCGAAGTCCGGACGATCCTGCGCGCACTGGCCGACAACGAGATCGTCTGGCACGGCCCCGATCAGGTCGCGAAGCATGGGGCCGGGATCCAGGCCCGATTCTTCGGGCAACCGGCCCAGACCAACACGGCGACGGCGAAACTGGCCCGGATCAGCGGTGCCGCGGTGGTGCCGTATCACCCGGTGCGACTGCCGGACGGCCGCTACGAACTGCGGCTCGAGCCACCATTGGCCGAATTCCCCGGCAAGGATATCGAGGCGGCGACACAACGGGTCAATGACACCATCGAGGCCCATGTCCGCGCCGCGCCCGAGCAGTACCTGTGGTCCCACCGCCGCTTTAAGCCGGTGCGCAAGGGCGACCCGAGTCCGTACCGATGAGCCGCCCCCCGCTGCGCTACCGCCTGGCGAGCCTGGGCCTCGCCCTCCCGCTCGCCGGCTATACGCTGGTGCGCACCGCACGCGACGGGGGTGCCGCCTATCTGTACGGGCGCTACGGCTATACCGGCACCCGCACCGACGGCGCCGTGTGGATTCACTGCGCATCGGTCGGGGAAGTCGCGGCCGCGGCGCCGTTGTTGCGCGAACTCGACGACCACGGGATCGGCCCGCTGCTGATTTCGACGGCCACACCGACCGGTCAGACGCGGGCCCGCGCCCAGGCCCCTGCCGGGGCGGCCGTCGCCTACCTGCCGGTGGACCGTCCCGGCCCCGTGCGCCGGTTTCTTGAGCGCACGCGCCCGCGGGCCGCGCTGATCCTCGAAACCGAACTCTGGCCACATCTGTTCGGGGCGCTCGAAGACCAGGCGGTCCCGATCGCGCTGGTCAATGGCCGCCTGTCGCCACGGACACTCGAGGCCCCCGCGTGGTGGCGCCACACCGCCGCGTGGTGCCTGCGGCGCATCCGCCAGGTGCTGGCGCGCTCGGACACGGATCGCGACCGTTTCCGGGATCTCGGGGTCGATCCGGACCGGCTGGAGGTCGTCGGCAACCTGAAGTTCGCCGCGCCGGGTGGCGCGCCGGCCACGGCCATCGAGCCGGGCGCCCCGTTCGTGCTCGCCGCATCCACCCACGAGGACGAGGAACTGCAGCTCGCCCGCGCCTG
Organism: Halofilum ochraceum; assembly: GCF_001614315.2. NCBI lineage: Bacteria > Pseudomonadati > Pseudomonadota > Gammaproteobacteria > Chromatiales > Ectothiorhodospiraceae > Halofilum > Halofilum ochraceum. The sequence goes on along the minus strand of NZ_LVEG02000004.1, from coordinate 34,744 downwards.
GGCCGAGGCGGGTTCCGGTGAGCATCTGCTGGTGATCGCGCCACGGCACCCGGACCGCGGCGCCGACATCGCGTCGGCCCTGCGTGCCGAGAGCTTCGAGGTACGGCGCCGGAGCCAGGGCGAGCCCGCGGGTACGCCCGGCTCAATCTATCTGGCCGATACGCTGGGCGAGCTCACCGGACTGATCGCCGGGGCCGAGGCGGTCATAATGGGCGGTTCGCTGATTCCCCGCGGCGGCCAGAACGTGCTTGAACCCGCGCGTGCCGGACGGCCCATCGTGACCGGCCCGCACATGTTCAACTTCGCCGATGAAACGGAGCGGCTCGAGGCGGCGGGCGCGTTGCTGCGCCGGGCCGATGCGTCGGAGGTCATCGCGGCCGTCACCGGACTGCTGGCGGCGCCGGACGAGCTCCAGCGGATGGGCGCGGCCGGGCGGGAACTGATGGAACGCGAAGCGGATATGGGCGAACGCTATCTGCGTGCCCTGCTCAGGGCCGTGCCGGAATTGTCCGATCCGGAACGCGGTACCGCTCAGTCGGGCCGCGGATAATCCAGAGAGCAATCGCGAGCAAGCTCGCTCCTACAGATAAAGCTGCAACCGGGTGGCAGGATTCATGTAGGAGCGAGCTCGCTCGCGATCAACGCCCGCCACCGTCCCGGGACCGAAATCCCGCCGCAGAGCGACGCGGTGCTGCCATCATTCACCCCGCCGACCGATACCCCGCCAGCAGCCGCTGCCACTCGCCCTCACCAAAGCCGAAGTCCGGATCCCCCGCCCGCAGCTTGCCGAGCGAGCGATGCAGACGCGCCAGGTTGCCATGGCTCCAGCGCCCGCGTGGCCGCAGCCGCAGGCGGGCGCGATCGAAATCAATCAGATAGACCTTCCCCGCGTCATCGAGCAGCACGTTGTGCGCATTCAGGTCCGCGTGATCGACGGCGAGTGCATGGAAGCGGGCGATCGTGAAGCCGATCTCCGGCCAGGTGGCCACGTCCAGCGGCCCCTGAGTCAGGGCCTCGGCCAGCGTACGGGTACCGGGCAGATACCCGGTCACCAGATCGCCACGATACCAGGGCGACAGCGGGCCGGTCGGTGCGATGCGCGCGGCGACCGGCGCCGGTACCGGCATACCACCCGCATACAGGCGCGTAAGCAGCGCGAGTTCACGCCAGGGGCGACTATTGCGCAGCCCCGTGCGCACATAGAGATCGTCACTCAGATGCCGGATGAGACCGCCACGGCGGTAGTGGCGCAGGACGAGGCGACGACCATTGGCCTCGAACAGGACGGTGGCGCCGCGCCCGGCCGTGCCGCTGGCCCCCGTATGCCCCGCCGCGGCCAGCGCGGCCGGATCGAACCAGGCGTCGTCGGGGCGCGGGCCGTTGTCGGGCCAGACGACGAACGTGCCGCCCCGGACCTCCAGCCGCAGGTTGCAGGTCTGGTTTCCCTCGGTATCGTTCACCGGCAGTTCTCCCGGGGCGGACCGGCGATTCGTGTGGACGCTTCGTTCATGGCCCGCGAGTCTGCGGCAGGCGTTGCCACGATGCGACCCCAAAGCGCGGCCGGACTTTCAAGCGGGCCGCCGATGGCCGAGAATCGGCGCCCTCATCCCGCTGGCCGATCACCGATGGAAACGCCGCCTTCAAGCCTGTGTCTGCTGCGCCTGTCTGCACTGGGCGACGTAACCCATGCCGTGCCGGTCGTGCGCACCCTGCAGAAGGCCTGGCCGGAGACGCGCCTGACGTGGATCATCGGCCGGCTCGAGGCCGAGCTCGTCGGCGACCTGCCGGGTGTCGAGTTCATCGTCTTCGACAAGGGCCGCGGTTTCGCGTCGTACCGGGACCTGTATCGCCAACTGCGCGGCCGCCGGTTCGACGTGCTGCTGCAGATGCAGGTCGCACTGCGAGCGAATATCGCGGGCCGGCTCGTGCGCGCGCCCCTGCGGATCGGTTTCGACCGCGCCCGTTCGCGGGACGGCCATGGGCTGTTCGTGAACCGGCGGATCGAGGACAACCCGCGTGTGCACGTGCTCGACGGTTTCTTCGATTTCCTCCGTGCCCTGGGAATCGAGGAACGCGAACTGCGCTGGGATATCCCGGTACCGGAGGACGCGGCGGATTTCGCCCGAAGGCACTTACCGGACGGCGAACGCTATCTTGCGATCAACGCCTGCACGAGCGCGCGCGTGAACAACTGGCGCAACTGGTCGGCGGAGCGCTACGCGGCCGTCGCCGATTACGCCGCGACCGCACATGGCCTGCGCACGGTCCTGACCGGCGGCCCCGCCCCCGCGGAACGCGCGATGGCCACTGCGATCGCGTCCCGCGCACAGCATCCGGTGATCGACCTGGTCGGCGCCACCCGGCCGAAGGAACTGCTCGCGGTTCTGGGACGCGCGGACCTCGCAATCGCGCCGGACACCGGACCGCTGCACATCGCGGCGGCGGCGGGAACGCCGGTCATCGGGCTGTACGCCACCTCGAATCCCTGGCGCACGGGCCCGTATCGCTGGCGCGAATGGGTCGTCGACCGCTACCCCGAGGCATTGGCCGCGGAGACGGGGCTACACCCGGAAGACACGCGCTGGGGGCGGCGGGTGCGTGACCCCGCCGCGATGCAGCGGATCAGCGTTGACGATGTCACGGCCCGCCTCGATGCGCTCCTGGCCAACCATCAGGCCCCCTCAAGTCCGTAATCCCGAAACGCGCGCCGGAACTCCTCGGCGATCGAAAGCTCTTTGTGCCAGCGCTCGACGAGTTGCCGTACATCGCGCCGCGCATAACGCCGAAAGACGAGCGACCAGGGCGGATGGCGCACGGTCACGTCGAGATCGATCAACACGGGCCGGCCCTCATGAATCATGAAGTTTTCAGGCCGGTTGTCACCGTGGGTAATCCGCGCACGATGCAGACGCGCATAAATATCCACGATCGCCTTGATCAGCCGGGTACGCTCACCCGGGTCGATGTCCGGAGCCGTCAGACAGGTGCGTGCGTCCTGGCCGGACACCCACTCCGAAATCAACCAAGACCGACCGCGGAACGGGCCGTGCCGGGCGTCGACATACGCGATCGCGCTCGCGGTCGGCACCCCGAACGCTTCGACGGTATGGGCCGCATACCAGCCGCGTGCCGCCCGGCTCGGCAGGAAAGCGCGTTTGAACGCCTTCGACGCCGTCTTGGCGTGGCTTTGCTTGACCACCACGTCGCGCCCGTCGATGCGACCATGCACGACCCGTGAACGGGCGTTGTCCTTGAGTACCGTGACCGCGTCCGAATGAGTGAACGCGAGTGGATCGGCGAGCACGCAGCGCAATGCTGGAGAATTGTAATCCAGCACTATCTCCCCCCGGAGGCGTCCCCCCTCAAAGCGGGCCGGACCGACGGGGCGCTCGCCCTTGAGATAGAACATGTGTTATCCCGCACGCCGTCGTTCAGTACTCTGCACGGGCCGCCGGAGGCGCCGTGATCCCAGTTCCTGGCGGTTTACGACCAATGGGCAGACCGTTCCGCCGCGATCCGGGCAATCAGATCGGTGGTCGAGTAACCTGCTGCAAAATCGACGACACGGACCTTCCCCCCGTAGGCGGTCACGGCGTCATAACCGGCAATCGACTCGGGCTCGTAGTCCCCACCCTTGGCCAGCACATCCGGGCGGACCCGGGCGATCAACTCCGCGGGGGTATCCTCGGAGAACGGCGCGACGAGATCGACGCAGTCGAGCGCCACCAGCATCGCCATCCGGTCCGCGAGCGGCGTCACCGGCCGCTCCGGACCCTTGAGGCGGGCAACCGACGCGTCGTCATTGACCGCGACGACCAGTCGATCGCCGAGCGCACGCATGGCCCGCAACGATTGCAGGTGACCGACGTGGAGCAGATCGAAACAGCCGTTGGTCATGACCACGCGCTCACCGCGTCCGCGCGCCGCCTCGACCTCGGTGACCAGCCCGGCCGCATCGACGATGCGCCGGTCGCCGGGGCGGTCGACGGTCTCGACGGCGTGGCGGAGCTCATCGTAGGTGACCTGGCTCGCACCGAGCCGCGAGACCACGATCGCCGCCGCGTGGTTCGCCAGCCGCACGGCATCCGCCAGCGCGACGCCCGCGGCGGTGGCGGCCGCGATGACGCCGATGACCGTGTCGCCGGCGCCGGTCACGTCGAACACCTCGAGGCGATGCGCGGGGATGTGCAGCCCGCGCTCATCAGACGCGATGAGACTCAGTCCCTCCTCGCTGCGCGTCACCAGCAGCGCTTCGAGCCCGAGGCCCCCCACCAGTTCACGTGCTCGCGCCTCCAGCGTCTCGACATCCGCGCACGGCCCCACGACACGCTCGAACTCGCCGCGATTCGGGGTGATCAGGTGGGCGCCACGGTAGCGCTCGAAATCATCGCCCTTGGGGTCGACCAGGACCCGGCAGCCGGCGTCCCGGGCGATCGCGATGACGTCACGGACGGCGGATCCCAGCGTGCCTTTGGCGTAATCGGAGATCACCACGACATCAGCCTCGGTCACGCGCGCGCGCACGCGATCAAGCAACGGCGCGTGATCCACCGTGGTGAAGCCATCCTCGATATCGAGCCGCATCAGGTGTTGATTGCGGCTCAGGACCCGCATCTTGGTGATCGTCGGCGAGCCGGGAACGATGACCAGATCGTGCGCGACCCCGGCGGATTCCAGCCCGGCGCGCAGCACATCCGCCGCCTCGTCCGCCCCGACCATCCCGATCAGCGTCGCCCGCGCGCCCAGCGTGGCCACGTTCAACGCCACGTTCGCCGCGCCGCCCGGCAACGCCCGGAAGTCATTGACGTCCACCACCGGCACCGGCGCCTCGGGCGAAATCCGCTTCGTCCCGCCGGCCCAGTACCGGTCCAGCATTACATCGCCGACGAGCAGCACCCGGGCGGTGGACAGGGATTGTTGATCGGGGATCATTGGCGGACGCTCACTCCGGGGTTACGCGAACCACTGCGAAACTGCTGTTAGAACCACGAATGAACACGAATGGTTCTCGTGCATCATCGGCCTTCCGGGAGCTTCGCTGACAGGCTTTGGTTCCGATTCGCGTGTAATGCGGGACCCACACATCAGCGAAGCTCCCCAAAGCGGTCTGACCCCCGCGAGCCATTCGTGTCCATTCGTGTCCATTCGTGTTCATTCGTGGTTCCAGAAAACAACCTCAATCGAACGTATATCCGAGTCGCTCGATATCGGGCGCGTAGTGTCGGGCGACCAGTTCGCGGGATTCGTCGTCATAGTATCGGCGGTAGTCGTCGCGGTCGACCGCGCGGCGTTCATGCGGTAGTTGTATGCGCGGGATACCGATGCGGTCGCAGGCGGTGTCGAAGTCGGTCTGCAGGTTTTCGTAGCGGCCGATGAAATCGACGATCGTGTTCCCGTGTAAATCTACGATGTAGTCCGACTGCAATTCGCGCGAGATGTCGAGCATGTAGTCGTACGGCCGTTCCGGATCGAACTTGCGGCGCAGGAATTCCGGGAACGTCTTCACACCCTCCAGCACGTGCGGTTTCTCGCGCCCGATGTGATGCCACGAACTGACCTGCAGATCCCACGGATTGCGCACGAACACGAACTTGAACATCGAATCAAACACTTCGGCCGGGATCATCTCCTTCGCCGCGATGCACTTGGCATGCCGCGGGAACTTGACGCCCAAGCGGTGCCGCGGACAAGTCATCTGGCTCATCATGCTCGCGAAAAACAGTGCCGGCGCGTAGCGACCGGACCATCGATAAGGACGCAGCGCCCGCCGTACACTCGTGCCCCCCGTCTTTGCGATGTGCACGAACAGGAAGTTGTGGGGATGCGAGATCAGCATGGCGACTTCGGCGGTTCGATGCCGAGGACTTCGAGATAACGCGCGGTGCTGCGCTCGCGGGTGTATCCGGCGACAGCGACGCGCAGTGTAGCGCCGTCCGGCGGCGCGTCGAGCGTGGCGACGATAGCCGCGGCCATCGCCTCGAAGTCGCCGACCGGTACCAACGGGGCGATACGTCCGCCATCCAGCACCTCGCGCGGGCCACTGCGGCAGTCGGTCGCGACCACTGGCACGCCGAGATGCATCGCCTCGGTCAGCGCGTTGGGCGAGCCTTCCCAGGCGGACGAAAGCACGAACAGGTCGGCTCGGACCATGTATGCGTACGGGTTGGCGGCGAACCCGGCCAGATCCAGCGCATCGGCGATGCCGAGTTCGTCCGCCAGGCGTTCCAGTGCCCGCCGGTCTTCCCCCTCGCCAAGGATAAGCAGACGCGCTTCGCGTTGCCGACGGACCCGAGCAAAGGCCTTCAGCAGGGTGGGGAAATCCTTCTGCCGCGTAAGGCGGCCGACGCTCAGGATCACCGGCGCCGCGCCCTCACAGAGCCAAGGATGGTCTACGGATTCGCGCGCGCGTTCATCCAGTTCGCGCGTAATAACGGGATTGGGCAACACTGCAACCCGCGCCCGATCGACACCGCTGGTCGCCACCACGTCGTCGGCCACGCCTTGGGAGACCGCCACAATCGCGTCAGCGAGTGGATACAGTCGACGAATCGGGCCATAGCGCAGCATCCTGCGCAGTCGGCTCCGGCCTGCGAGCGATTGTGAAAGGGTATTACCAATGCGCACGACGATCCGCGTCGGCACGCCGGCCAAGCGCCGTGCCCGGATGGCCACACGCCCGGCACGGTCCTTCGCCGCGAGCAACGCACGCGGGCGCGCCCGCCGCAGGTAGAGCACAAGCCCAGGCAGGGCGAACACCGCATGGCGCGTACCTAAACGAACGACGTTCGCGCCCGCCGGGAGCGCATAAATGTGACCGCCCTCATTTCTCAACACGATTACGTCCACGACGCACCCGGCATCGAGCAACCCCTGTACAAGGTTGTTGATCATTCGTTCGACGCCGCCATCACCGGAGTAGGACACCAGCACGGCAACATCCGTCGGGGGAACAAAGCGCGACGATTTCATGCGCTCCCCGGCGCCGAATGGTATCCAAGGCGTTCCAGCCGCGACGCGACCTCGTCCGCGAAGGCACTCGTGGCTCGATTGCGGCGAAACGCATAGGCACGCGATGGATCGACCCGTGCGCCGATCTCGTTGATCTGATCCGCACTCAGTTCGACCCCGCAGAAACTCAGTACGCGGGAGAGCTCGTCACGCGGATTCAGCAATACCGACTCGTATTGGACTTCGAGCGCGCGAGATCCAAGGACCGTAGTATGCTCTCGGGCACGCGCAACGTAGTACTCCCATAGATCGAAGGCCCCGTCGAGCGTGGCGCAGCGCGCCTGGGGGCCGAAACCGCGGCGCTTGGGCGCAAACGGATTCCAGCAATACAGGTTACGGTGTCGCTCGTACCGGCGCGTGCGCCGACCTACCTCGCGCTCTCGCCGTACCCGCAGGCTCTCGGCAACATCGACACCGTGGCGCACTATATGAAGGACGCGCGCCTCAGGAAACAGGTCCAGCCAGAGCGGCAGCGTGCAGGTATTGCGCGGGTCCTTCCAGCCCCACGGCTCAGCAACCTGGTCGAGTCCCCGATAACGCAGCCAGCGGCGCGCACCGAGAAAACGAACCGAGGCCGGTCCCCGGACGATTCCGCCCAAATAATCGGTCAACCACGGTCGCAATGACTCGTCCTCGAGCAGCCAATCGACCGACTCCGGACGATCCCAGGTTGCGGAGGCCTGGTGTAACAGCCAGGCATTGACGGCATTGGTGAACCCAGCCTCCTCGTTCCGACTTGCGCCCCGCCCCATGAACAGGCCGGCCTGCCCCAATACGCGCGTCAAAAGGCTGGTTCCCGAGCGATGCATGCCGATTATGATTATGGGCGGGCGACCGGTCGTCATATCCCATCTCCTGAAGGGCAACCCATGACCTGAAGGTAGCGCCGCGCGGAAGCGCGCGCGTCGAACGATTCGACCGCCGCCCGCAGTGTTTCCGCTGGCGGTGGCTGATCGAGCATCTGTTCGATGGCGGTGGTCAGTTTTTGTTCGTCGCCGACTGGTATAACCGGACCAATGCGTCCATGCTGAAGAATGTCGCCAGGGCCCGTCGGACAGTCGGTTGCGACAGCCGGGGTACCGCATGCCAGCGCTTCGACGAGCACAGCTCCCGACCCCTCACGCCGTGAACAGAGCACGAATACTGCGGCTCTTCGCATCCAGCGATACGGGTTGCTCTCAAAGCCCGGAAGACGCATGTCTTCGCTGACTCCCAACTCACGTGCAAGTGCCTCAAGCCTTCCACGTTCCCCGCCCTGACCCAGGATGACCAGGCGCAGAACGCGAGTCCTTCGGAGAAGCCCGAAGGCCCGCACGAGGGTTGCGAAGTCTTTGCGCGGTTCCAACGATCCGACGCCCAGAATCACAGGCGGTGCGTCCGGTGCAAACCAGGGATCATCCAGAGGTTCCGTTGCGGCATGATCAAGGTGCTCGTTGACGATCGGATTCGGGATCACGTGCAGACGCTCCGGCGATACCCCGGCATAGTCCAGCAAATCACGGGCGACGCCTTCTGATGGCACGATTGCGGCGTCGGCGTACGGGTACCAGCGACGCATGGAGCGAAACAGTCGACGGCTTTGATGTGGCCTCATCGATGCCGCGAGCCCCGTAACGGACATGCCCATACGGATTGTTACTCTCATCGGCACGCGACTGATTATCCGCGCCAGCAGTGCTGCTCGGTTCAGCTTATGACTCGCCGTGATCAGTGCTGCCGGCCGTTCGCATCGAAGATACGCGATCAACGGAAACAGAACCGTACCCCGATGGGCTGCCCGCAGAGGTCGATGGGTCACATTGTCGGGAAGGATATCGATATAGGGACCGTGTCCGGCCACCGTCAGCAGATCGAATTCGCAACCCGCGTTGGCCAATTCCGGCAGGAGGTTGGCAAGTACACGATCCACACCGCTGTGCCCCGACGTAACAAACAATAGAGCAATCCGTTTCATGGCCGTATCCTCACGGAGGCTCGCGACCCTATCCCGAGAGCCGCGAGGTAGGCGTCGGCCACCCGGCTCGGCGCAAAACGATCGGCAGCACGCATCAAGACTTCGCTATCCGGCGGCGCATCCAGTACCTGCGCCATCGCCTCCGCGAACGCCGCGACATCGCCCACCGGCACGAGTGGGCCGAAACGCCCCGCTTCCAGAATTTCCGCCGGACCGCTCGGGCAATCGGTCGCGACCACCGGCGTCCCCGCGGCCAGCGCCTCGGCGAGAACGATGCCGAACCCCTCCCAGCGGGAAGAAAGTGCGAACAGAGCTGCCCCCCGAAGATAGGGAATAGCGCTTGAAACTTGGCCGGGGAGGTCAACGTCATCGGCGACGCCGAGTTCGGCAGCGAGCGATTCAAGGACGGAGCGCTGAGAACCTTCTCCGAGGATAAGCAACCGGCAGCGGCGTTGTGCGCGGAGACGGGCAAAGGCGCGTACGAGGAGCGCGAAGTCCTTTTGCGGTTCCAGACGACCAATCCCAAGGATTACCGGAACGCGATCGGCTTCCTCGTACGGCGCATTCGGGGCCGTCGATACAACCGTAGCGACGTCACCTGATTCGCCGGCCGTTTCGACTGGATTGTAGATCACCTGCACGAGATGTTCCGGAATCCCGAAATGGTGGCACAAATCCCGTTTCACTCCTTGGGAGACCGCGATAATCCCGTCGGCCTTCGGGTAGAGCCAGCGCACGAAAAGTCGCTGAACCCGGCGGGAAATAACGAGGCTCCACATATTGGTCACCGTGACATACACGGGCACTTCCAGGTGATAGATCATGCGCGCGAGCAACGTGACCTGAGCACCATGATCCTTGGCAGTTATAACCGCGTCGGGCTGCTGATCTCTCAGGAACGTGGCAACCTTTCCGATTCCGTCGAGTTTTGACCGGGTGTCGAGATCATACACGGCGACATCGCTCGGCAATTCCTCCGGATACGGTGTCTGACTGTCCCGAAGCATTGCGAGTATCACAGTCACATCGCGCCTGCGGAACTCGCGCACGAGCGTCATCAGCGTGCGTTCTATTCCGCCGTAAGACTTCATCGGCGCCACGAAGGCGACCTTCATGAACAAACTCCGTGTTTCCACAGTGAGGATTTCACCGGTCCGTCGCCTGCGGACAACCAGGCTCCTCGGCAGTTGCGTGATCGATCAGCCCGGAAAGCGCCAGATACCGACGCGCCGCATAGTCCGCCCGAAATGGTCGAATAGCATTTTCCGGAATCTGTGGCGAGTGGCCGTCGGTCAGCGCCATTTCCATCGCGTCCGCGAGCGCAGCGACATCACCGACAGGCACGAGTCGGCCCCAGGCACCGTCTGCGAGGATCTCCCTCGGTCCACTCCGACAATCGGTGGACACGATCCGAAGGCCGAGACCGAGCGCTTCCGCTACCACGTTGCTCATTCCCTCGGAGCGGGATGAGAGCACGAACAGATCGGCACGGGCCATCCACGCGTACGGATTTTCCGCGTAGCCGGCCAGGTCCACCTCGTTCTCTATCCCAAGCTGCCGGATCCGCGCCTGCAGCGCGTGGCGCTGTGCCCCTTCCCCGATAATAATCAGCCGACAGTCAATCCGTCGCCGCAATCGAGCGAACGCCTCGACCAGCGTGGCGTAGTCCTTGACGAGCGCGAGGTGGCCGGCACTGAGAATGACCGGGCATCCCCGATTGTGGAACCACCGGTGGTCGACCGGTTTTCGAGCCCGTTCGGGCAGGTCCTGCATCAGGACGCCGTTGTAAATCGCATGGATCGGAACTCCCCGCAGTCCCACGACGTCGCGCAATTCCGCTGCGAGCCCCCGCGAAACGGCGACCACGTCATCGGCATGCCGATATATCCGGCGGATTTCCCGAAGACGTTCGTTTCGGCGGTGTGCCCGTTCCGGGCGCACGCTCACCGTCGGGGAACTGTGCACAGTCAGGACACATCGCGCCCGGACACCCGGGAGTCGTTTCAGATACGCAACGACCAGATTGGACAGGTGCCCCGTGCCAATGACAATACGCGGTCGACATCTGCGCTCGTACCGCCAGAGTCGAAGCAATGTCGACCACTTGCTATTCGTACCAAGATCGAGAAAACAAGTATCGGCCGGCGCTTCATCAGCGTAAAACATGGTCGAGTCGCGGAAGCCAACGACGTCGACGCGGTAGCCCCATTGCTCCCAGCAACGGATATAGTTCATCAACAGGCGCGCAACGCCACCGGCGGCCTCGAACGTGCCGAACACGGCAATATCGACACGACGACGATTCATTTGCCCGATCCTTGCACGGACGGCAGTTCAAACATGGGAGCGCAACGCAGCCATCCCGTCATTCGTCACTCCCCATGCGTAGTCGACCGGTATCGCCGTCTACAGTGGACGTGACCTCCGCCGCATCGCGCAACGCCGAAGCCCGGGACCGCGCACTCCGGAAATAGGTCGCGCATGTGAACGTCATAACGATGACGTAGAGCGCTGCACCGGTGGAATTCCAAAAGCGCACCTCGAAGAGAAGGTCACCGAAGTGGCTCAGCAGCGCGCCGGCGATTCCGAGTGCCAATGCCAACTCGCGATCGACAACAATCACCCATCCCAGACCGCGCCACACGACCCAGCTGTGCGCGAGTATCCACAGTATCGCCCAGGGGAGGCCCATCGCCACGGCGAGATTGATGTACGTATTATGGTAATTACCGTATCCCCAACCCTCTTGGCCCCAGATCTGCTGGAGGGCATCGCGCACTGAGGCGGGACCGATACCGAGCAGCGGGTGCGCAGCAATGTCGGCCCCTCCCTGAAGGATCATGCGTAGGCGAATCGCCCACGACCCGCCGATTTCAGAATCGAACCGCCCATCGACAAGAGCTGCGACCACGTCGGCATCAGCAAGGAGTCGATCCATGACCGCATCCCGGAAAAGAATCACGATCACGATCAGGAAAAGCAACCCGGCGGCCAAAACGCTCGGGCTGGAAGTCCGGCGGGCCGTTCCTTCCGTGCGCTGCCATCGCCACAGAATGACGGCAAGCACCCCGAGCCCCGCCAGCGTCACCAACCACGCGGAACGCGAGGCCGACAGAACCAGGCAGACCGCACTGCTCCCCATTAGCGCACCGCCGATTACGAGAACGGACCAGCGCTTACGCGCGCCCCCATCCGCCCAGTGTTCCCTACACCACGCGATGACCCCGATCGCGATGAAAAACATGACGCTTGCGGTAGCACCAAGCTCTTGTACCGGGCCGATTGTCCCGGCAGCGCGCTGGGCGATCATACCCCACTCCGCCTTAAAGTAGATGAACGCCCCGGCGATCAATATCAACACGAACGGACCGCGCCATCGCCACTGTTCACACAGCAGCCAACCGAAGAGGAGCGGTATCAGCAGCGAATAGCGTGCGTGATGCCACACGGAGTCAAGCGCCTCGCCATCGCCCGACCCTGCTACAACCGCCGGATCGAACCAACCACGAAGCAGGACGGCCGCCCACAAAATCAGTGCAAACCATACGGCGGGGAAGGACAAAAAGCGCGCAATGCGCTCGCGGCCCTCGGCCAGGAACGCGGCGAGGCCGATCACGAGGCTAAGATAGAACGCGGGCGGGCTGCGCAAGCCGAACAACAGAAGCAGGGCCAAGGCCGCCAGAGCCGCAGGTGCCGCGAAACGAGTCCTCGTCACCCGCGCCAGGCGCATTGCCATCATACTCACGGCTCCTGCCCCCCGGATGTTGATACCCCAACACAAGTGTTGATGTCAGCGATGCTCATCGACCGCCCATCCGGCGATCCGAACTCACCTCGTTCCCGGTCGCCGATTCCCGCTCTGCGGCGTGCGCCAATACGTGATCCCCCGGACCGTTCTGCAGTAGTTCATCGGCCACGGCAGTCAGCCTCGCCCATTCCCGTTCATAGTGGCTTTCGATTCGATCGCGCATGCCGTGACTTTCGAGCAAGTCCCAGTCGCGGTATACGATCCGGTCGAAACCATGACGAATAAGGTTCGTGCGGAGCTGTCGCCCAAGCGAAAGCAGCCGGGGCAGGGAGCCATCAGCCGGCGTATCGGCGGCGGACGCCGGCGGGGCCGCGGGCGCACTGCGGACACCCCGGAAGAATAAATGAATGGCGAGTGCAGAGAACGCTCGGTTGCCACTGACACGTGCCGGAGCAGGCGGCAGCACGTCGATTCCGAGGGCCTCGGCCAAGCGTGCATACACGGCATCGGGAGATCGGCGCAGATCCTCCTGGCGAAACAGATAAACACTCTCAGCGCCGAAGCACTCGGCATAAGCGCGGTATATCTCCAGGAAACGAAGAGTCATTGCTTCGATCGTGCGTGCGCCGTAGACGCGTCGGCCGACCCGCGCCCTGAAATCGCCGTCATAGAAATTCAGGAAGCGCTCGATCGGGATTCCCTTGCCCTTGACCAGAGACTGTCGATACGCCGACTGCAGCCAGTCCGACTGACGCCGCACGAAATACAGGATCCGCGCATCGGGGAACAGATGACTGACAAGGTCGAGATTCGCTTGATAGTCCACGTGACTGCTGTACATATCCCCCGAAATCGAAGGGTCGGATAACACGAGCGTCCGCCCGCCGGCCTCTTGGCGGACTTTCTCAGCGGCACGCTTGGCGGCCGCCGCCCAGTCTGGATCCCGGGGATGCCGCACGGCCTGGCGAAGATCATGGAACAGGGGTTCAGGGTTGACCAGGAACTGCTCGTCATCCAGTTGCCGAAAGACCGCCCGCTGAAGAAACCGGGTCGCGGTCTTGTGCAGCCCGATATGGATTACAATCCGCGAGAACGACATTCGCTACAGCTTCTGTCAAAAGAGCGAAGGATACCGCCCCGTTTGAGCCATGGCCAGCCAGCAGGGCACCGACACTTGGTTGGGAGACGAACTCGGAAAGTGCTACCTTTCCAGCAACCTATCTTGTCCGCCTGTTCTTGGAACCTAAATGGCGTCGCCTGAGCGGAAACCCGATCTCGCCGTCCTGATGTCCGAAATTGGTAGTGGCGGCATGGGCAAGATGCGGATTAACCTGATGAACGCGCTCGCCGAGGCCGGTTACACGGTGGATCTCGTGCTCGGCAAGCACAAGGGCGAGCACCAGTTGCCCCTGAACCCGAGCATTCGCGTGGTAAGACTCGGCACTACGCATGCCGTGTTCGCGGCACCTTCCCTTGCACTGTACCTGCGACGGAGCCGTCCGAAGGCCCTGCTCAGCCAGCGAATCCGGGTCACCGTACTGGCGCACCGGGCCCGCGCCCTAGCGCGTGTGTTGACGCGCATCTACGCGACCGGGGACACCCACGAATCCCGCTCGGTATCGTCATACCCCCCGCGGGAACAACGCAAGCGCCTGGCACGCATTCGCAAGTATTTTGCGCGCAATGACGGCATGATAGCCGTCTCCCACGGCGTGGCGGAGGATCACGCCGCGCTGATGCGGTGGCCCGTCGAGGCGATTCACATCATCCCGAACCCGGTAATCACGCCCGGGATCGAGGAACTAGCCCGCGAACCGGTCGACCACACTTGGTTCCAGGACGACGGTCCGCCGGTCGTACTCAGTATCGGGCGGCTGGCGGAACCGAAGGATTTCCCGACCCTGATCCGCGCCTTCGCCCTGTTCCGGCAGCAGCACGCCGCCCGCCTCGTCATCCTCGGAGAGGGCCGCTTGCGCGGCACGCTTGAAGCGCTGGCACGGGAGCACGGCGTAGCAGCCGATATCGACATGCCCGGGTTCGCGGACAATGTGTACGCTTATCTTTCCCGAAGCCGCATGTTGGTGATGTCGTCGGCATGGGAGGGGCTCGGCAACGTCTTGATAGAAGCGATGGCCGTCGGCACTCCCGTCGTTTCCACGAACTGCCCGAGCGGACCATCCGAGATCCTTAAGGATGGGCGTCTGGGACCACTGGCCCCCGTTGGCGATGCCGCTGAACTCGCGCGTTCGATGACAGAGGCCTGGGATGACCCCGTGGACCCCGACACACTGCGACACTCTGCGCATGAGCGCTACTCCGTCGCGCGTAGCGCGGCAAGCTACATCATGGCCATGGGTCTGGATCGAACGAACGAACGAACGAACGAACGAAACATGAAGCCCGCGCGGGCCGGGGCCAGACAAGTTCGTAACCGGAGCATCTGACAAGCAAATATAACGGGCGCAGGCCTTCATGCCGCTGCCGGTCAACGCAGGACGTCGTTACCCGTCGCGGGGCCCCGGGTGGACATATCGGAAACGGCGGGCTCGACGGCCGGGAACGCGTAACGGTCCACCCGCAGTGCATGGAGGCGTTCGGCCAGCGCGCCATAGCGCTCCAGGTCGAGGCGGGCCTCGATGCGGCGACGTCCGGCGACATCGAACAGTTCGCGGAAACGGGAGCGGGCGGCGCGCGGCGGCGCGACATCGACTTTCTCGACGGCCGCTTCCGTGGCACCGCTCTCGACATTGAGACCGCATTCGTGCGCGAGGCGCGTGAGTTCGCGATGCGGGTAATGGATCAGGTCTTCGTAGAAGACGAAGCTGTGCCCGCTGCGCCCGAAACAGCGTGCATGCACGGCCAGCGCGCGATTCCAGCACTCGATGGCGCTGCGCGCATCGTTGGCGCGGCTGTAGCGGCCGCGTTGCCTGGCCGTCTGGGCACAGTGGGAGGCGACCACGTCGCGGCCATCGCGAATGACATGGACGATGCGCAATCGCGGAATGAGGCGTTCGAGCGGGCGTGCCTGAAGGGCGAGGCCGGGCGTGTGTTCGACCCAGCTGCGGCAACCGGAGGCCAGGGCCACACGATCAAAAGTCGCGACGGTGCCGGCAAAGGCGGTTCGGAGACGGGCCTCGCGCGGCGGCAGGGTCGGTGCGTCGGCCGCGCATTCGGCGTAAGCGCGGTCGAGCAGTTCCCCGAGCCGCCGACGCTCGCGCCCGATCGACAGGCCGACCATGGTCCAGGGTCGATAGCGACGCGGCTGCCCGGACAGTTCGGAGAATACGCCGCTCTCGCCGAAGTCGTACACGCCCGGGTAGCCGCCGAGCAGGCGGCGCACCAGGCTGCCGCCAGAGTGCGGTCCGGCCAGGACGAGCATCCGACGTTTGATCGCGCTTGCGGGGATACGGGCGGGGGTTGGAGCGGTGGTATTCAAGGTGTTTTCGGCATGCCGGTTGGCGTACGGGGCCACCGTTGAACCGGTGACGGGGCCATCGTGTCAGTCACTGTCCATATCCGTGCGTACGTATTCGGCGCCGCAGTAGAGGCACTTGCCGAAACCCTCTTCATCGAGCGCGATGTAAATGCGCGGATGCGAGTTCCACAGGCTGCTCCCGGGCAGCGGACACTGGATCGGCAGATCAGCGGCGGTCACCTCGTAGCGGTTCTCGTCGTTGGGCATGCGCAGGCCCTGCTGCTTCGCTGTCTCTGGATTCGGCATCGCGGATGACTCCTTCTGCTGGCGCGCCAAGGCACATCTGATCGTTGTTGTCCCGCGCGTTCAACCGCATTCCTGTAGCTCGGGTGTCACCCGACGCTGGCAAGCCGCTGATCTGTCGGGCTAAAGCCCGACCTACGGCCGTCTGCGCTCCATGGCGCACGGTAATCAGCCCAGAATACCACGGGGTCGCCCGCGCAGCGTTGCCCGTGGCCGGACAGGCTCCTAACGGACCGGCGTCAGCCAGTCCGGATACTGGCTGCGGCGGCCCTCGACCTGATCGAAATACATCTGCTGCAGGCGCTCGGTCACCGGCCCGCGCCGCCCCGATCCGATCGTGCGCCGGTCGATCTCGCGGATCGGGGTCACCTCGGCCGCCGTGCCCGTGAAAAACGCCTCGTCGGCGATATAGACCTCGTCCCGCGTTATTCGTTTCTCGACCACGGGCACGTCGATCTCCTGCGCAAAGTGCAGGATGGTGTCACGCGTAATGCCATTGAGCGCGGAGGTCAGTTCGGGCGTGTACAGCGTGCCGTCGCGCACGACGAACAGGTTCTCGCCGCTGCCCTCGGCGGCATAGCCGTCGACATCGAGCAGCAGCGCCTCGTCGTATCCGTCCGCGGTCGCTTCGCCCAGCGCGAGCATGGAGTTGATGTAGTGCCCGTTGGCCTTGGCGCGGCACATGGACACGTTCACATGATGGCGCGAGTAGGACGAGGTGCGCACGCGAATGCCGCGCTCGATACTCTCGTCACCGAGGTACGCGCCCCAGTGCCATGCCGCGACGATGCAGTGGACCTTCAGATTGTCGGCGCGCAGACCCATGCCCTCGGAGCCGAGGAAGCACATCGGGCGGATGTAGGCGGATTCGAGCCCGTTGTCGCGGACCACGGCCTTCTGGGCTTCGTTCAGGGTCTCGGCGTCCCAGGGGATGGTCATGCCCATGATCTTCGCCGAATCGAACAACCGCCGGGTATGCGCGTCCAGCCGAAAGATCTGGGCGCCCTGTTCGGTTTTGTACGCCCGTACGCCCTCGAAGACGCCCATGCCGTAATGCAGGGTGTGGGTCAGTACATGGACGCGGGCCTCGCGCCATGGGACGAATTCACCATCGAACCAGATGGTGCCGTCATGATCATCGAAGGACATGCGCCCCTCTCCCGGAATCAGTGGGTTACTGTTCGTTGACCGCGCCGCCCATCCGGCGCTCCCAGAGCGCGGCGATCGTATCGACATAAGCGGCAAGCTCGTCGTCCGGCTCTACCACGGCCGGCTCGTCGAGCAGGGCAAGGCGATGGATACGGGTACGGAAGCCCCGGTATGCGTCGGCCAGCAGACGCGCCTCGTCGGCATCGAGGTGGTCATGCGCGGCCAGCGCCTCGATCAGACGGATATTATCGGTATATTCGGCCAGCGCGGGTGTCGCGCAGGCCCCGGCCAGCACGCCGTATTGGACCATAAATTCAATATCCGCAACACCGCCGCGGTCCTGCTTGAGATCGAACCGGTCGCGGCCGCCGCGGGCGAGTTCCCGACGCATCCGCTCCCGCATCGAGACCACCTCATCGCGCAGCGTATCCGGATCGCGCGGGCGCTGCAGCACCTCGGCACGCACGGTCTCGAAACGCGTCGCCAGGGTTTCGTCACCGACGACCATCCGCGCCCGCACGAGCGCCTGGTGTTCCCAGGTCCAGGCGTTCTCGTGCTGATAGCGGGTGAATGCATCCAGCGTGCTCACCAGCATGCCGGCCGAGCCGTTCGGGCGCAGGCGCGTGTCGATCTCGTAGAGCACACCCGCCGGCGTCGGCGTATTGAGGAAATGGATGATGCGCTGGGCGAGACGCGCGAAGAAGGTGGCGTTGTCCAGTTCGCGCTCGCCGTCCGTGCCCAGATCCTCGCCCTCGGCGTCGTACAGGAATACGAGGTCCAGATCGGAACCGTATCCGAGTTCGATACCACCCAGTTTGCCGTAGGCGACGATACCGAACGCCGGTTCGCGCTCCACGCCGTCGAGCCGGGAACGCGGCCGGCCATAGCGGGCAACGGTCTGGTTGTAGACCAGGCGATGAACGGCTTCCAGCACCGCCTCGGCGATCCAGGTCAGATAATCGGAAACCCGCATCAGCGGCAGCCGTCCCGTGATATCGACGGCGGCGACCCGCAGCACGTTGGTCTGCCGGACGCGGCGCAGCGCGTCCATCTGCGCCTCCAGGTCGTCGCTGTCGACGCCGACCAGCGCCTCCTCGATCTCCGCCGCGACCGCAGCGCGATCGAGCGGCTCGTAGAGCGAATCCGGATCGATCAGCTCATCCAGCAGGATCGGGTGACGGGTCACGAAGTCCGCAATCCAGGCGCTCGCCGCGCACAGCTCGACCAGGCGCCGCCGGGCGGCGGCGTTCTCGGCCAGCAGGGAGAGATACACGCTGCGCCGGGCGACGGCCTCGATCAGCGCCAGCAGGCGTCCGAGCGTGCGGCCGTTTGCGGCCACGGCGGCGACGTCGGCCAGCAGCAGCGGCATCAGTGTGTCCAGCCGGGCCCGCGCCGTCGCGCTCAGCGTGCGGAAACGACTGGACTGCTGCAGCGTCGTCAGCCGGCGGCGCACGTCCGCCGGCTCGCTGAAACCGGCCTGTGCCAGCACCGCTTCGGCCTCGTCTTCGGCGAGTTCCGCTTCCCAGACGGGGCCCAGCCCAGCGTCGACTCCGTCATCAGCGCCCTCACCCTCCGGCCCTGGCAGGTTGAAAACCTCGTTGAAGCAGGCCTGTACCCGCCCCGTGTGATGGTCGAGTTCGCGCTTCAGATCGGCCTCATCCTCCAGCCCCAGCACCCAGGCCAGCCAGGCGCGGCCGTCAGGATCGCGCGGCAGCGCATGGACGCGTTCATCCGCACGCGCCTGCAGCCGGTTCTCGACGCGGCGCAGGAAGCGGTACGCGGCGGCGAGATCCGCGATCACTTCGCTCGGCAATTCCCCGAGCTGATCGAGCGCGCCCAGGATACCGAGCAGCGAGCGCTGGCGCAGGCGCGGCTCGCGCCCGCCACGGATCAACTGGAAGGCCTGGGCGACGAACTCGATCTCGCGGATCCCGCCGCGGCCGTACTTGACGTTGCCGTGAAGGCCCTTGCGGGCCATTTCCCGCTCAAGTCGCGCCTTGAGATCACGCAGAGACTCGAAGGCACCGAAATCGAGGTACCGGCGGAAGACGAACGGCCGCAGGAGTTCTTCGACCGCCTGCACGGAGACCTGGTCGCCGCTGATCGGGCGTGCCTTGACCAGGGCGAAGCGCTCCCACTCGCGCGCCTGCGTCAGCAGATACTGCTCGAGCTGCGCGGTATGCATGACCAGCGGGCCACTGGTGCCGAACGGCCGCAGCCGCATGTCGACGCGGAACACGTAGCCGTCGGCCGTGCGCTCGTCGAGGATCCGGATCAGCCGTTGGCCGAGCCGCATGAAGTACGCATCGTGCTCGAGCGGCCGATCGCCGTCGGTGGTCCCCGGTTCGCCGTAAAGCAGAATCAGGTCGATATCGGAGGAGAAGTTCAGCTCGCCGCCGCCGAGCTTGCCCATCCCCAGCACGACCAGCGACTGCGGCTGTCCGGCCGCATCGCGCGGCACCCCATGACGGGCCTGCGCCCAGACCTCCAGGCGGGCCAGCGTGACCCGGATACAGGCATCGGCGAGTGCCGACTGGGCCGCCAGGGTCGCGTCGATCGTGGCCTGGCCGGTGAGGTCGCGCCAGGCGATACGCGCGCTTTCGAGGGCGCGAAACCGGCGCAGCGCACGCATCAGGCCAGGCTCGTCTTCCGCGTCGATGAGCGTAGCCGCGACCGTCTCTTCCAGTCGCCGGGCCAGCGCATCGGCGTCGCCCGGTGCAGGCATACCCGCAGCGGCCAGTTCCGCGAACGCCGCCGGCTGCCGCTCGGCGACCCGGGCCACGAACTCGCTGGCCCCGAACACCGCACGCGCGGTGTCGCACCACGGCTCGTCGGTCGGCACCCCGGCGTCGCGCACCGAAGCCGCCGCGGCGACCGCGTCGAAAGCGCGCTCACCGGCGTTGGCGACCGGCGCGGGCGGCGGCCGCAGCAGCGGGTTGGACGACAAGCGGTCGGGGTCAGGGCTCATGGTGGCGCGATTATCGCAGCCGGCGGGAAGCACGGACAGGATCGCGTCCCGTTGCCATGGTGCCGGTCATTCACGAAGCGAGGCGGCATCCGTACGCACAGGGACACGATGAGGGGCTCGATCAGGGCCTGGATGTCGTACATGCGTCCCCGTCAGGACGCAAGCTGTGTCAGGGGCCTGAGGATCAGTATGGTAAACGGCCGGGGTCGGCCTCAGCGGCGGTCGCGGCCGTCGTCACGGTTGCGGACACGGATGACGAGGTCCATCCCCTCGATCTCGGTGCCGCTCGGCAGTCCGGGATCGCCATCGATCTGAACGCTGCTGGCGGGGATATCGGTCAACTGACCGCTGTCGACGTTATACAGGTGATGATGATCGCGGGTGTTCGAGTCGTAGAACGTCCGGCCGGGCTCGATCAGCACCTCGCGCACGAGGCCGCGCCGCACGAACAGACCGAGCGTGTTGTAGACCGTCGCCTTGGATACATGCCCGTAATCGGCATTCACCTTCGCCAGAACCTGCTCCGCGGCCAGATGCTGGGCGCGCTGGAACAGCAGGTGCGCGATGTCGATGCGCTGCTGGGTCGGAAGGATCCCGTGGCGCTCAAGCAAGGCGCTGACCTGGTCGCGGTTCAGCGGAAAATTGTGGATTGGCTCGATCATTGCGAAGAAATTATAGCACGGCAGTGCCATTGGGCTCACACGGCAGAATTCGCATGCGCGCCATGAACCGGATGCATTGGCGGCAGGCGGCAGGTTTGTAGGCGCGTTTTCGCCGAAGGCGAACGCACGCATTTGGAGGTTCGGCGGGATCAGGCGCTTCTGGCGGGCTACGCGCATTCGACCGGTGCGGTGGCTCCGGTCGAAGACGCGCCTACGGCGTATGGAGCCGTTGGCGGTGCCGATCCGTCTTAGCGGGCACGATCGCGAGCAAGCTCGCTCCTACAGGGGCTTTGGGGGAGCGTAGGCCGCCGCAATACGTGAATTGGTTTGCTTCGCGACCTTGGCGAACTCCGCGCCTCTGCGAGAAAAAACGACAGCGCCGGAACCGCCCGAATCACCCACCCAGCCATGGAACGATCGGCTGGCGATAGGGGTCATGAGCCTTCAGGCGTTCCCCGTTCCGTGCACCTGCACCCGGCTCTCGCTGGCGAAGTCGACCATGCGCTGGACCGAGCGCAGGGCCTCGACCCGGACGTCCTCGGGGACGGTGACCTCGTTGAGGCCGTACTCCAGGGTATTGGCCAGGTTGCCGAGGCCGTTCATCGCCATCCACGGGCAATGCGCGCAGGAGCGGCAGGTCGCGCCTGCACCGCCGGTCGGGGCGTCGATGAAGCGCTTGCCGGGCGCGGCCTGCTGCATCTTGTGGAAGATGCCGCGGTCGGTGGCGACGATGAACGTGTCATTGGGCAGTTCTTTGGCCCCGCGGATCAGCTGCGTGGTCGAACCCACCACATCCGCCATCTCGATGACGTCGGCGGGTGATTCCGGATGGACCAGCACGCCCGCATCAGGGTACGCGGCCTTGAGCTTGTGCAGTTCGCGCGCCCGGAACTCGTCGTGGACGATGCAGGACCCCTGCCACATGACCATGTCCGCACCGGTCTCGCGCTCGATATACCGGCCCAGATGGCGATCCGGCGCCCAGAGGATTTTCTCGCCGCGATCATCCAGATACTCGACCACATCGAGGGCGATACTGGAGGTGACGACCCAATCGGCCCGCGCCTTCACCGCCGCGCTGGTATTGGCGTAGACCACCACCGTGCGGTCCGGGTACTGGTCGCAGAACGCGGCGAATTCATCGGCGGGGCAACCGAGGTCGAGCGAACAGGTGGCCTCCAGCGTCGGCATGAGCACGCGTTTTTCCGGATTGAGGATCTTCGCGGTCTCGCCCATAAAGCGCACGCCGGCCACCACCAGCGTCTGCGCCGGGTGGGCATTGCCGAACCGCGCCATCTCGAGCGAGTCGGACACCGTCCCGCCGGTCTCATCGGCCAGCGCCTGGATCTCCGGATCGGTGTAGTAATGGGCCACCAGGACCGCATTTTCGCGCTCAAGCAGCGCTTTGATCCGCTCGACCAGCGCCGTGCGTTCATCATCGGAGCGATTCGGGTGCGCACGCTCCACTTCCGCAGTCAGCGGCACGGTCCGGGCACGTACGACCGGATCGTCCAGCATACCGTTCATTGCGATTTTCCCCCACGGCGCCCGCGCGGGGCCCTGCCCGCCGGATATCGACTTGCTCATCAGCTTCAATGTGCGGCCATGCCAGCGGGGATGCAAGCCCCCGCATACGCGTGTGATAGCGGTCCTCGCCGGACCGGCTTGGCGCCCGCCGCGCCGACCGCTATGGTTGCCCCTATGAATGCCCTGCCAATGCCCGCACCGGACTGGGCGCTGTTCCTCGATTTCGACGGCACGCTGGTCGAACTCGAGGATCATCCGGACCACGTGATACTCCCGCCGGGGATGACTCAGCGCCTGCGCCACCTGCAGGGGGCGCTCGACGATGCGGTCGCGATCGTGAGCGGCCGCGCGCTCTCCGATCTCGAGCGTCTGCTGCACCCGCTGCGGCTGCCGCTCGCCGGCCTGCACGGCCTTGAACGGCGCGACGCCCGGGGACGCATCCACAGCGACGAGCGCGACCGCGAACGACTGGACGCGGTACGCGAGGCGATCGCCGGCTTTGTCGCCGCGCGGCCGGGGCTGTATGCCGAGGACAAGGGCGGAGCGCTCGCCCTCCACTGGCGCGGCGCACCGGAACGCGAGCAGGAGGTCGCGGCCTTCCTCGAACGCCAGCGCCGGCTGCTCGGCGACGGTTTCCATATTCAGGCGGGCAAACAGGTATTTGAGCTCAAGCCGGTCGGCCGCGACAAGGGGCGGGTGGTGCGCGAATTCATGACCGAGGCGCCGTTTCAGGGCCGCGTCCCCGTATTCCTTGGTGACGACCGGACGGACGAGGACGCATTCGCGGCCGTGAACGCCCTCGGCGGCTTCTCGATCCGGGTCGGCGAACACCACCCGGACACCGCCGCCACGGCCACGCTGCCCTCGGTTGCGGCGACGCTCGAGTGGCTGGACCGCCTGCCGGAACAGCTGCAGGCCATGGCGCCGGATCAATCATGACCCGCGGGGCGGACGCGATGCCCGACCTTGAACTCGGCCTGATCGGCAACTGCCAGATATCGGCGCTGGTCGATACCCAGGGCACGATCGTGTGGGGCTGCTTCCCGCGCCTGGATGGCGAGCCCGTGTTCTCGCACCTGATCGATGACGGCAACGACCGCGGCCGTTTCGCGATCGAACTGCAGGACCAGACCTCATCCCGCCAGTACTACCTGCGCAACACGCCCATCCTGTGCACGGAACTGCACGACCGCCATGGCGGCGCCCTGCGCATTACCGATTTCGCGCCGCGCTTCGCCCAGTACGGCCGCCGCTTCCGGCCGGTCATGCTGGTACGACACGTGGAGGTCATGAGCGGCACGCCCGTCGCCCGGATCCGCCTGCGCCCGACCGCCGGCTACGGCGCCGACACTCACACCGTGACCCAGGGCAGCAATCATGTACGTTTCGTGTTCGACGACCAGGTCCTGCGCCTGACGACCGACGCCCCGGTGACCTCCATTCTTCAGGAACAGGCGCAGGTCCTCGAACGCGACGTGACCCTGATCCTGGGGCCGGACGAGAGCGTCACCGAGTCGGTGGCCGAGATGGGGCGCCGCTTTTTCGACGAGACCCGCACGTACTGGCATGAGTGGGTGCGCTCTCTGGCGGTCCCGTTTGACTGGCAGTCCGCCGTGATCCGGGCCGCGATCACGCTCAAGCTGTCGACCTTCGACGATACCGGCGCGGTGGTCGCCGCCATGACCACCTCGATCCCGGAGGTCGCCGACAGCGGCCGCAACTGGGACTACCGCTACTGCTGGCTGCGGGATGCGTATTTCGTGGTCCATGCGCTCAACCGGCTGGGCGCCACCGGCACGCTGGAACGGTATCTGCGCTACATCATCAATCTGGTGGCCGGCAGCGACGACGCGCTGCTGCAACCGCTGTACGGCATCGGCGGCGAGACCACGCTGACCGAGAGCGAGGCCGATCACCTCGGTGGCTACCGCGGCATGAAACCGGTGCGGATCGGCAACGATGCCTACCGCCAGATCCAGCACGACAGCTACGGCGCCGTCGTGCTGGCCGTGACCCAGGCGTTCTTCGACGAACGCCTCACGCGGCCGGGGGATGTCGCGCTGTTCCGGCGGCTGGAGCCGCTGGGCGAGCACGCCGCACGCCTGTTCGACCAGCCCGACGCGGGCCTCTGGGAATACCGCGGCCACGAGAAGGTGCACACGTACTCCGCGGTGATGTGCTGGGCCGCCTGCGACCGGCTTGCCCGCATCGCCGATCGGCTGGAACTGCCCGACGCGCATGATGCATGGCGACGGCGTGCCGGGGACATGCACGCGGTCATCTCGGAGCAGGGTTGGAGCGAGCGCCGTGGTGCCTTTGTCGAGAGCTTCGGCGGCGAGCGTCTGGACGCGAGCCTGCTACTGCTGCACGAACTCGATTTCGTCGCCGCCGACGATCCGCGCTTCGTAGCGACCGTCGAGGCGATCGAGGGCGAGCTGCGCCGCGGCGACCATATGTTCCGGTATATCGGCGACGATGACTTCGGGACGCCGGAGAACGCCTTCAATATCTGCACCTTCTGGTACATCGACGCGCTCGCCGCCATCGGGCGGGGGGCGGAAGCGCGGCGGCTGTTCGAGAACATGCTGGCCTCCACCACGCGACTGGGTCTCCTCTCCGAGGACATGGACCCGACGACCGGCGAACTCTGGGGCAACTTCCCGCAGACCTATTCGATGGTGGGGCTGATCAATTCGGCGCTCGCGCTGAGCCGCCGCTGGGAGGATGCGTTTTGACCCGTCTGGTCGTCGTCTCCAACCGGGTGACCGTGCCGAAATCACGGCAGAAGCCGCAGGCGGGCGGGCTGGCTGTCGCGCTGTCCGGGGCCCTAGCCGAGTACGGCGGTCTGTGGTTCGGCTGGGACGGGCGCGTGGAGGAGACGCTGCCGGCGGCCGCGGAGAAAACCGAAGTGGACGGCATCACCTATGCCACCACGCCCCTGACCCCCTACGAATACGACCACTACTACGCCGGCTACTCGAACACGGTGCTGTGGCCCCTATGCCATTTCATGCTCGGCCGCATGGAGTACCACGGCGACTACCGGCGCAGCTACGAGGCGGTCAACGAGCGCTTCGCCGACCAGCTCACGCCGCTGCTCGAGGGAGACGAGCTCATCTGGGTGAACGATTACCACCTCGTGCCGCTCGCGCGGGCACTGCGCGCGCGCGGCGTCGAGCGCCCGATCGGCTTTTTCCTTCACATCCCCTTCCCGAGCTACGGACTGCTCAAGGCGATGCCGGGCTGGCGCGACTGGCTGCGCGCTTTGGCGACCTATGACCTGGTCGGCCTGCAGACCGCCGAGGACCGGCGCGCGCTGGAGACCTCGCTGGTGTATGGGCTGGGCGCGGAATGGGTCGAGGGCGGGGTCCGCCTCGACGGCCAGGTCATCCGCACGACCGCACGCCCGGTGGGCGTGGACGTCGAGGAACTCGGGGCGCTGGCGGCGGACTCCACCGGCAGCCGGCGCGTGAACCGGCTGGTGGAGAGCCTTGGGCCCCGCGATCTGATCATCGGTGCCGAGCGGCTCGATTATTCGAAAGGGCTGCCGCAGCGTTTCGACGCCTACGAACGGCTGCTGGAGGAACAGCGCCGGCGGCGGGGCCGGACGGTCTTCATGCAGATCGCGAGTCCGTCACGCGAGAACATCGGTGAGTACGAGGCCCTGCGGGAGACGCTGGAATCACGCGCAGGCCATATCAATGGCCGCTTCGCCGATTTCGACTGGGTCCCGACGCGCTACATGAACAAGACCTTCGCGCGCGGCTCGCTGCTGGGCTTTTTCCGGATCGCGCGCGTGGGATTCGTCACACCACTGCGCGATGGCATGAACCTGGTCGCGAAGGAATTCGTGGCGGCCCAGGATCCCGCCGATCCCGGCGTGCTGGTGCTGTCCGAACTGGCGGGCGCCGCCGCCGAGCTCGAGGCCGCGGTGATCGTCAATCCCTACGACCGCGAGGGCATGGCGGCGGGCCTGGAGCAGGCCCTGTCGATGTCGCAGGCGGAGCGCCTCGAACGCTGGCGGCACATGATCGACGTGCTCAGCGCCAACAGCCTGACCGCCTGGCGTCGCAATTACCTCGCGGACCTCGAGACCGCCGCGGCGGCGCGCGCGAATCCGTCCCGCCCGCCGGCGCATCCTTGAGCCCGTCAGCACGGCCGGGTCCGAACGCCTGAGGGTCCGGATCAGGTCAGATACCAGACCAGCCCGCCGCCGGCGAGCGCCGGGGCGAATACCACAGTCAGGCGCAGGGCCATCCCGGCCCGCCCGAGCAGGGCGGCAAGGACGACCTTCACCGCCGTGTTCACGGCGGCCGCGATCAGGATTGCCCCCACCGCCGAATCCGGCGCGAGGCCGTCTCTTGCCATGCGCGCCATGGAAAGGGTGATCGCATCCACATCGGTCAGCCCCGACACCGCCGCGAGCACGAACACGCCGGTGTCACCGAACCACTGACGGGCCGCCTCGGCCAGCACCATGACCCCCGCCAACAGGGCCGCGAACTGCAGCGCCGGCGCGATCTCGAAGGGATTCTTCAGACTGACCTCCCCGCTCTCCACCGGACCGGGGCTGCGCCACCACAACAGCGCCGCCCCGAGCAGCATCAGCAGGGTCACGACGGCAAGCACCGGCGCGAGGGCAGCCAACAGCGCGGGGTTCACCACGGCCACCTCGAGCAGGATACGCGGGAACATCGTGGCCGCGGCGATGGCGATACCGCTGGCCAGAATCGGCCCCAGCGTCGGCTGCCGCCGACCCATGCGCGCGAAGCTCAGCGTGGTGGCGGTCGATGAGGTCAGGCCACCGAACAGACCGGTCAGCGGGATTCCGCGTCCCGGCCCGAGCATCTTCATCGCGAAGTAGCCCACGAACGATATCCCGGCGATCAGCACGACCAGCCACCAGATCGCCCATGGATTCAATACCTCCCACGGCCCATATCCCCGGTCCGGCAGGACCGGCAGCACCACCACCGAGATCAGCCCCAGCTTGAGGACCGCCAGCAGCTCATCCCGGGACAGGCGCTCGAGCCAGCCATGGAGGGTCGGCTTGAGATTCAGCAGGAGCGCGGTGACGACCGCCCCCGCCGCCGCGACCCCGGTGTAACCCACCCCGGCCAGACCGCCCAGGGTCAACGTCAACAGCCCGGCGACGAGGCTGGTGATCCCTCGATCCGCTTCATCCCGCGCGCGCACGCTCTGCAGGTAGACCAGCACCAGCACGGCCGCCAGCGCCGCGAAACCGACCGCGAGCACGAGCGCACCAAGTTCGTGCGCCAGCAACGCCAGGATACCGCCAAGGAGCCCCATCAGGCCGAAGGTTCGCAGGCCGGCGACGCGCGCGCCCTCCGCCTCGCTCCGCCGCTTCCAGCCGCGTTCCAGCCCGATCAGAAGGCCCAGGGCCAGTGCGACGCCGAGGCGCTCGAACTGCATTACGGTATCCATCGCCGCTCCACGAATCGGGACATCCCCCGACTGCACAATGACCGGGCATACCGGCCGGTTCAATACGGCCGCCATCCCCCAAACGAAGAAAGCCCCGCCAGGGGCGGGGCTTTCGTTCTTCGGTCGGCTGTAGGAGCCGGACGGCTTACATCATGCCGCCCATGCCTCCCATGCCGCCCATGCCGCCCATGTCGGCACCGCCACCACCGTGCTGGTGGTCGTCTTCCTGCGGCGCATCGGCGATCATCGCCTCGGTCGTGATCATCACGCCCGCGATCGAGGATGCGTTCTGCAGCGCAGTACGCGAAACCTTGGTCGGGTCGATGATGCCGAGTTCGATCATGTCGCCGAACTCGCCGGTCGCGGCGTTGTAGCCATAGTTGCCCTTCTCGTTGCGGACCTGGTTCAGGACCACCGAGGGCTCACCGCCGGAGTTGTAGACGATCTGGCGCAGCGGCTCTTCGAGCGCGCGGCGGACGATACCGATGCCCATATCCTGGTCATGGTTGTCGCCCTTGACGCCGTCGATACCGGCGATGCAGCGCACCAGCGCCACGCCGCCACCGGGGACCACGCCTTCCTCGACCGCGGCACGGGTGGCGTGCAGCGCGTCGTCGACCCGGTCCTTGCGCTCCTTCATCTCGGTCTCGGTCGCGGCACCGACCTTGATGACGGCAACGCCGCCGGCCAGCTTCGCCAGCCGCTCCTGCAGCTTCTCCTTGTCATAGTCCGACGTGGAGTCCTCGATCTGCTGCTTGATCTGCTTCACGCGGCCGTCGATGTCGGCCTTCTGGCCGCCGCCGCCGACAAGCGTGGTGCTGTCCTTGTCGATGGTCGCCTTGCTGGCGGTACCCAGATGCTCGATGGTCGCGTTCTCGAGCTTCATGCCGACCTCTTCCGAGATCACCTGGCCGCCGGTCAGCACGGCAAGGTCCTGCAGCATGGCCTTGCGGCGGTCACCGAAGCCAGGCGCCTTCACGGCACAGACCTTCACGATGCCGCGGATGTTGTTCACGACCAGGGTCGCCAGGGCCTCGCCCTCGACTTCCTCGGACACGATCAGCAGCGGCCGGCTCTCCTTCGAGGTCGCCTCGAGGATCGGCAGGAGATCACGGATGTTCGAGATCTTCTTGTCGTGGATCAGGATGTAGGGATTCTCGAGCTCGGCCTGCATGCTCTCGTTGTTGGTGACGAAGTACGGGCTCTGGTAGCCGCGATCGAACTCCATCCCCTCGACTACGTCGAGTTCGTTCTCGAGGCCGGAGCCCTCTTCGACCGTGATCACGCCTTCCTGACCGACCTTCTCCATCGCATCGGCGATGAGTTCACCGACTTCCTGGTCGGCATTGGCGGAGATCGCACCGACCTGCGCGATCGACTTCGAGTCGTTGCAGGGCTTGGAGAGACTCGCGAGGTGCTTGACCGCCGCCTTCGTCGCGCTGTCCATGCCGCGCTTGAGGTCCATCGGGTTCATGCCGGCCGTGACCGACTTCATGCCCTCGCGGACCATGGACTGGGCCAGCACGGTCGCGGTGGTGGTGCCGTCACCGGCCTCGTCGGACGTCTGCGAGGAGACCTCCTTCACCATCTGCGCGCCCATGTTCTCGAACTTGTCCTCGAGTTCGATTTCCTTGGCGACGGTCACGCCGTCCTTGGTGCTGTTGGGTGCACCGAAGGACTTGTCGATGACCACGTTGCGACCGCGCGGGCCGAGCGTGACCTTGACGGCGTTCGCCAGGGTATCGACACCGCGCTGCATGCGCTGGCGCGCGTCGTTGCTGAAGCGTACTTCTTTCGCTGCCATTTTCCGTACCCTCTACTGGAGTTTTCTGTTCCTGAGTCGCGTTGAATCGGTGTTGCCGGGCTCAGCCTTCGAGCACGGCGACGACGTCGTCTTCGCGCATGACGAGGTAGTCCTCGTCGTCGATCTTGATCTCGGTACCGGCATATTTGCCGAACAGCACCTTGTCCCCGGTCTGGACTTCGGGGGTGCGGACACCGCCGTCGTCAGTGGGCTTGCCCTTGCCGACGGCAACGACCTCGCCCCGCTGCGGCTTTTCGGCCGCCGTGTCGGGGATCACGATGCCGCCCGCGGTCGTGCGCTCCTCTTCCAGGCGCTTGATGACGACGCGATCGTGCAACGGACGGATATTCATGGACGCCTTCTCCTTTCTGATAACGGCTGTTGAATCAAGTGCCTACAGTAATTGTTAGCACTCTCTGGAAGTGAGTGCCAATGATAGGCGCAAATCAGCGGATTTCAAGAGCCTCCGCTCACGGCTCGAAAACGGTTCAGTCGCGACGGCGGAATTCGCCTTCGATCGTGCCGCGGGTGCCGCCCGTCCCTCCAGGGTCATCCGGCCCACCCGGTCCCGAGCTCGTGTAGCGCACCTGCATACGGCGCAGCGCGGCGGCGATCAGCGCCCGGCGGGTCCAGGGGATCAGGCAGAGGAAGCCGGCCATGTCGGTGACGAAACCGGGGGTGAGCAGCAGCGCGCCGCCCATCGCCAGCGCGACGCCCTCGAACATCTCCATAGCGGGAATCTGGCCCCGATCCATGTTGCGCTGGGCCCGGCGCAGGGTCTGGAAGCCCTGGTAGCGGAGCAGGCCGCCGCCGAGGATGGCGGTCCCCACACAGGCGAGCACGGTCGGCAGGGCGCCGATGATGGTCCCGATCTCGATCAGCACGTAGATCTCGACCAGCGGGACGACAATAAAGATCAACAGGAGTGCCGGCACGGCGCCCTCCATCGTTATGCGATGCAGCCCATCTGGAGGCGGGCACCCCCCGTTTCAACCCGGCGGGTGTATTTCGCCGTAGACTGATTCACGCCGACGTGCCACCAGCAGCGGATCGCGAGCAAGCTCGCTCCTGCATGAATCCTGCCACCTCGGCGGGAACTTTCCTGTAGGAGCGAGCTTGCTCGCGATCGTTCGCCGGCGGCAGTGCGCATGCAATTAACGCACGGTAAGTACAGCCCGGTGCCCCGCGCCTGTTAGAATCGCGCGCCCATTACGTGCGGATAATGACCGATGAGCGACAGCGGACAACTGATCGTTTTCTCCACCGTCGACAGCCCGGAGGCCGCCCGCCGCCTGGCCGACAGCGTCGTCGGCGCCGGGCTTGCCGCGTGCGTCAATATCCTGCCCGCGGTGACGTCGGTCTTCCGCTGGGAAGCCGGCGCCGACGATCCCGGCCAGACGGGGGTACAGGCCGAGACCGAGGTCATGCTGCTGATGAAGACCTCGACGGCCGCGTACCCCGCGCTCGAACGCCACCTGCAGGCCGAGCATCCGTATGAACTGCCGGAGATCGTCGCGGTCCCACTGACGCGGGGCCTGCCCGCATTCCTCCAGTGGATCGAGGGGAGTACCACACCATCTGCCTGAATCGACTGCTCCCGGCCATCGCGCTGCTCATCGGCCTCGCGTTCGCCCCGGCGGGGGCCGAAACACTCGGCGACAGCGTCGGCAACGCCAGCCAGCCCCAACTGCTGCCGGCGGACGAGGCGTTCGTGCTGGGCGCGGAGCGCCAGGCGGACGCCACGATCGTGCTGCACTGGACCATCGCCGAGGACTATTACCTCTACCGCGACCGCAGCGAATTCCGCCTGGTCGATGGGGGTAACGCCAGCCTCGGCAAACCGCGGTTTTCGCCCTCGGATACGAAACAGGATCCGTTCTTCGGCGAGGTCGAGGTGTTTCACGACGAGGGCTCGGTCCGCCTGCCGCTGAATGGCGAGCCCGATCCGGGCGCGCGCCTGGAGGTCACTTACCAGGGCTGCAACGACCCGGTCGGCGTCTGCTATCCACCCATCGAGAAGAGCATCGATCTCGGCTCGATCGAACCGGCATCCGTGTCTGCATCCGCCGATGGGGGCAACCGTTCGGAGCAGGGCGAGATCGCCGCGGCACTCGCCGACCGTGGCCTGTGGCTGACCGTACTCGTTTTCATCGGCTTCGGCCTGCTGCTGACACTGACCCCCTGTGTGCTGCCGATGGTGCCGATCCTCGCCGGCGTGATCGCCGGCGATCCGCACGGCGGGCGCGCGCACCGCGGCGCGGGGCTCGCGACCGTGTTCGTGGTCACGATGGCCCTGACGTACGCGGCCGTCGGCGTCGTCGTCGGCCTCACCGGCGCCTCGATCCAGGCATGGTTCCAGCAGGCGTGGGTCCTGGGCGTATTCGCCGGGCTGTTCGTGCTGCTCGCGCTGGCGATGTTTGGTCTGTTCGACCTGCAGTTGCCGGACCGCCTGCGCGGCGCCGTGGAGAACCGCACGCGCCGGCTGGGCGGATCCTTCGGCGGCGCGGCGGCGCTCGGCGTGGTCTCCGCGATTGTCGTCAGCCCCTGCGTGACGCCACCGCTGATCGGCGCGCTCATCTACATCGCGGACACCGGTGACCCGTTGACCGGCGGCTTCGCCCTGTTCGCGCTCGGCATCGGCATGGGCCTGCCATTGATCGCCGCGGCCGGATTCGCCGGCCACCTGCTGCCGCGTGCCGGCCCGTGGATGAACCGTGTCCGGGCCGCCTTCGGCGTACTCCTGCTGGGTGTCGCGATCTGGCTGTTGCAGCGGGTCGTGCCGGTGCCGGTCTCGATGGTCCTTTGGGCGGTACTGCTGATCGTCGTCGGCGTCCAGCTTGGGGCGCTGGCGAGCGCCTCGACGGGTTGGGCGCGTCTGTGGAAGGGGATCGGCCTGATCGCCGTGCTCTACGGCTCGATCCTGCTGGTCGGGGCGACCGCGGGCGGCCAGAGCCTGCTCCAGCCCCTGCGCGGCGTGATCGGCGGCGGCGCGGCAACGCAACAGACCGTGGATTTCGAACCCGTCGAGGATGCCGCGGATCTGCGTCAGAAGCTCGCCGCGGCGCAGCGTGCCGGCCGCCCCGTCATGCTCGACGTCTACGCCGACTGGTGCGTGTCCTGCAAGGAACTCGAGGCGTTTACCTTCCCCGATCCGCGCGTGCAGGCCGCGCTCGAAGGCGCCGTCCTGCTGCGCGCCGACGTGACGCCGAACGACGCGGGCGACAAGGCGCTGCTGCAACGCTTCGACCTCTACGGCCCGCCGGCCGTGCTGTTCTTCGGCACCGACGGCGTCGAGCGGCGCGGCTACCGGGTCGTCGGTTACAAGGGGGCAGCGGAGTTCGCCGAGCACACCCGCCAGGCATTCGGCCGCACGGAGTCGCCGTCTTGAACAGCCGCCTGTGGATCATCGTCGTCGTAGCCGGTGCCCTGGGTCTCGGCGCGGGCGCTGCGGTCCGCCACTGGCTGCCCGCCCCGGAAACCGCGAGCGCGGAGGCGACGGCCGAACCGGCCGCCACTGGCGGCGGGCAGGACGAAGCGCCCGATGTCGTGGGCGCGCGGCGCCCGGATTTCCGTCTGCCGGACCGGAGTGGCGAGCCCCGCTCAATCGGCGATTTCGGCGACCGGGTCGTCCTGCTGAACTTCTGGGCGACATGGTGCCCGCCCTGCCTGGAAGAGATCCCCGCCCTGGACCGGCTCCACCAGGCACTCGGCGACCAGGGGTTCAGCGTGGTCGGCGTGGCGCTCGAAGGCGCGGAACCCGTGCGCGCATTCGCGCAGAAACATGAGGTCGGCTATCCGCTGCTGGTCGGCGGGCGCGAGGCCTTCGACATCGCCGCCGAGTACGGCAACGGCCGCGGCACGCTCCCCTACAGCGTGGTGATCGATCGCTCGGGGACCATTCGGGCCACCCACCAGGGCGCGTTGACGCGCGATGAGGCGCAGGCACTTGTCGCCCCCTGGCTGTAGATCACGCATGCCGGAAGTATCGGCCAATCGTCGACCATCTTCGTAAAACGCGCAGAGAAAACACACGATCTGGACACCCGGCAACACATCGGTCAAACTTGCGCCCCAAGTTGCGAAGGGCACATCGCGGCATGGCCGACATACTCGTACTGCATGGTCCCAACCTGAACCTGCTCGGCAGCCGGGAACCCGATCAGTATGGCCACACCAGCCTCGCCGCGATCGACCAGCGACTCGGCGAGCGCGCGCGAACGGCGGGGCGTAGCCTCGAAAGCTTTCAGTCCAACGCCGAGCACGCGCTCATCGACCGACTGCATGCGGCCCGCGAGGAAGGAGTCGCCTGGGCGATCTGCAACCCGGCGGGGCTCACCCATACCAGCGTGGCGCTGCGGGACGCACTGCTCGCGACCGCGATCCCGTTCATCGAGGTCCACCTGTCGAACGTGCACGCACGCGAACCGTTTCGCCATCACTCGTATTTCTCCGACGTCGCGACCGGAGTCATTACCGGACTCGGCGCGCGCGGTTATGAACTCGCCCTGGAGGCGATTCTGGACCGATTCGAGAACTGACACGGCCGGCACGACCCGGCCCCCACACCAGACACCACGGACCCGGATAACGCGATGGACATCCGAAAAGTCAAAAAACTGATCGAACTGCTCGAGGAATCCGGCATTGCGGAGCTCGAGATCCAGGAGGGCGAGGAGTCGGTACGCATCTCCAGGCACGGCAGCCATGCACCCGCGCCGGCGCCGGCACCGGCCGCGCCGCCGGCGCAGGCGCAGGCGCCAG